>NZ_JAPDPC010000001.1:3000112-3300168 GCF_026283945.1 Dyella humicola | reverse complement strand
ACGGTTCGGCGCTGAAGGCGCTGGAAGGTGATCAGAGCGAAATCGGCGTGCCGGCGATCATCAAGCTGGTCGACGCGCTGGACAGCTACATCCCCGAGCCGGTGCGTGTGATCGACAAGCCGTTCCTGATGCCGGTGGAAGACGTGTTCTCGATCTCGGGCCGCGGCACCGTGGTGACCGGTCGTATCGAGCGCGGCGTGATCAAGGTCGGTGACGAAATCGAAGTGGTCGGCATCCGTCCGACCCAGAAGACCACCGTCACGGGCGTGGAAATGTTCCGCAAGCTGCTGGACCAGGGCCAGGCAGGCGACAACGCCGGTCTGCTGCTGCGTGGTCTGAAGCGCGACGACGTGGAGCGTGGTCAGGTGCTGGCCAAGCCGGGCTCGATCACCCCGCACACCGACTTCGAGGCTGAGGTCTATGTGCTGTCGAAGGACGAGGGTGGCCGTCATACGCCGTTCTTCAAGGGCTACCGTCCGCAGTTCTACTTCCGCACCACCGACGTGACGGGCGCTTGCCAGTTGCCGGAAGGCGTGGAGATGGTGATGCCGGGCGACAACGTGAAGATGGTGGTGTCCCTGATCCACCCGATCGCGATGGACGAAGGCCTGCGTTTCGCCATTCGCGAAGGTGGCCGCACCGTCGGCGCCGGCGTGGTGGCCAAGGTCATCAAGTAAGTCGTTTCGGTCGCTGTCGTCACGACGGCGACGCAGGATGGCCCTCCGGGATCGGAAGGGCCGTCTTGCCGGAATCTCCGAAGGAGGGCGTTGTAGCCTTTCCTTCGGGCGCTTCTTAAGCTATAGTATTTGGCTTGCCCGTCGACGAACCCTGGGTTGCGGTCGACACTACTGCGAAATGAGGCACAGGAAGTGCTTCGAGTTCGCTGACCTGGATGGTCGTGCACATGAGAGGCTTGGGCAGCGGAGCATGACGCTCTGTTGACCGAAGCATTTCGCGTGTTTTATACTTTTCCGTCTCGGCGGGCCCGAATAAGGCCTGCCTAGTCTTTTAGGGTCAATCATGCGGCACGTTGTCGCTCGCCGCGATTGACTTGCAGTAATGCAGCGACGAATGGGTTGTGCGGGGCGGCGAGAAGCCTTCCCGGTTCACAGTTTTTGTTCTTTCGATAACAGGACACGGTTTATGGCGAACCAAAAGATTCGCATTCGGCTCAAGGCGTTCGATCATCGTCTGATCGACCGTTCGGCCAGCGAAATCGTCGAGACGGCTAAGCGCACTGGTGCTACGGTGCTCGGTCCGATTCCGCTCCCGACCAAGATCGAGCGTTACACCATTCTGGTGTCGCCGCACGTCGACAAAGATGCCCGCGACCAGTACGAGACCCGTACTCACAAGCGCGTTTTGGACATCGTCGACCCCAACGACAAGACCGTGGACGCGCTCATGAAGCTTGATCTCGCCGCTGGCGTAGATGTTCAGATCAAGCTCGGCTGAGCGATAGATAGGATACGAAGATGAGTATCGGACTAGTTGGCCGCAAGTGCGGCATGAGCCGACTCTTCACTGAAGATGGACGCTCGATTCCGGTGACGCTGATTGAAGCCACCCCGAATCGCGTCACCCAGTTGAAGACGGAAGATAACGATGGCTACAGCGCTGTCCAGGTCGCGGCGGGCGTCAAGCGCGCCAGCCTGTTGACGCAGCCGCTGAAAGGTCACTACGCCAAGGCGAAGGTTGAGCCGGGTCGTGGTCTGTGGGAGTTCCGCGTCGCTGCCGAAGATCTCGGCAAGTACGCTGTGGGCGCCGAGATCAAGGCCGACGACGTGTTCCAGGTCGGTCAGATCGTTGACGTGGCCGGCGTGTCGAAGGGCAAAGGCTTTCAGGGCGCCATCAAGCGCCACCACTTCACCATGGGTGACGCTACCCACGGTAACTCGCTGTCGCATCGTGCGCCGGGTTCTATCGGTCAGCGTCAGACCCCGGGTCGCGTGTTCCCGGGCAAGAAGATGGCAGGCCACATGGGTGCGGTGAATCGCACGCAGCAGGGCCTGGAAGTGGTCAAGGTTGACGCCGAGCGTCATCTGATCGCGGTGAAGGGCGCGGTGCCGGGTGCTACCGGCGGCGACGTCGTCATCCGTCCGACGACCAAGGGCTGAGGAGAGACGCCATGGAACTGAATGTCATTGGCGCCAAGCCGCTCAACGTGTCGGACGAAGTGTTCGGCGGTGAGCTCAAGCAGGCCCTAATCCACCAGGTCGTCATCGCCTATCAGGCGGGCGGTCGTGCCGGTACCCAGTCGCAGCTTTCGCGCGGCGAAATGTCCGGTACCACGAAGAAGTTCAAGAAGCAGAAGGGCGGCGGCGCCCGTCACGGTGACTACCGTGCACCGATCTTTGTCGGTGGTGGCCGCACGTTCGCTGCCAAGCCGCGCAGCTACGAGCAGAAGGTCAACCGCAAGTCGTATCGCGTTGCCATCCGTTCGATCCTGTCCGAGCTGATCCGCCAGGACCGTCTGAAGGTCGTCGAGAGCTTCGGCATCGACACCCCGAAGACCAAGGCGATGGTGGCCAAGCTGGCTGAGCTGCAGGTGTCGGGTCGTGTGCTGCTGGTGTCGGAAGACGCCAACGAAGCCACCTTCCTGGCCGCGCGCAACATCCCGTACATCCACGTGGTGGACGTGCTGGCGCTGAACCCGGTCAGCCTGGTCGGTTCGGACCACATCGTCATGACCGTCGATGCGGTGAAGAAGATCGAGGAGTGGCTGGCATGAGCAACGAACGCATTCTGAATACGCTGCGTGCGCCGCACATTTCGGAAAAGGCAGCTCGCCTTGCCGAGAAGAACCAGTACGTATTCGTGGTCGCCCCCGAGGCAACCAAGGCCGATGTCCGCGCTGCGGTGGAACAGATGTTCGACGTCAAGGTCGAGCAGGTGAACCTCGTCAATGCCAAGGGCAAGGTTAAGTCCTTCCGTTTTCGCACTGGCAATCGCCAGGGCAAGCGCAAGGCCTATGTTCGCCTCGCCGATGGTCAGACCATCGACGTGTCGTCCAAGGCTTGAGCCAGGAGTTGAATTGAGATGGCACTGATCACTCATAAGCCGACCTCCCCAGGACGTCGCGACGCAGTCAGCGTCCGCACCGAGGGTCTGCACAAGGGCGCGCCGTACGCGGCGTTGACCGAGGCAAAGACCAAGACCGGCGGTCGCAACCACTACGGTCGCATCACCGTTCGTCACCAGGGTGGCGGTCATAAGCAGCGTTACCGCATCATCGACTTCAAGCGCGACAAGGAAGGCATTGCCGCCCGCGTCGAGCGCATTGAATACGATCCGAACCGCACCGCGCACATCGCGTTGCTGTGCTACGCCGACGGCGAGCGCCGCTACATCATCGCGCCGAAGGGCGTGCAGGCGGGCGACCGTCTGGTGTCGGGCAGCGACGCGCCGATCAAGGCTGGCAACAGCCTGCCGCTGCGCAGCATCCCGGTGGGTAGCACCATTCACTGCATCGAGATGAAGCCGGGCAAGGGCGCGCAGATCGCACGTTCCGCTGGTGCTTCGGTCCAGCTGGTGGCTCGCGAGTCGGGTTACGCCACGCTGCGTCTGCGCTCCGGCGAGATGCGCCGCGTGCCGGTCGACTGCCGCGCCACCATCGGCGAAGTGGGCAACAGCGAGCACAGCTTGAAGAAGCTGGGCAAGGCTGGTGTCAAGCGCTGGATGGGTATCCGCCCGACCGTTCGCGGTGTGGTGATGAACCCGGTCGACCATCCGCATGGCGGTGGTGAAGGCAAAACCTCCGGCGGCCGTCATCCGGTCAGCCCGTGGGGCACGCCGACCAAGGGTTACAAGACGCGCAATAACAAGCGCACCCAGCAGTTCATCGTGCGTCGTCGCAAGTAATAGGAAACGATTATGCCGCGCTCTCTAAAGAAAGGTCCGTTTGTCGACCTGCACCTCGTAAAGAAGGTGGAAGCCGCCGTTTCCGCCAATAACAAGCGTCCGATCAAGACCTGGTCGCGTCGCTCGATGATCCTGCCGGAGATGGTTGGTCTGACCATCGCCATCCACAATGGCCGCCAGCATGTCCCCGTGCTGGTCAACGAGAACATGGTCGGGCACAAGCTCGGCGAGTTCGCGGTGACCCGTACCTTCAAGGGCCATGGCGGCGACAAGAAGGGCAAGTGATGAGCACTGAAGCCAAAGCGATCCTGCGCAGCGCCCGCATTTCGGCGCAGAAGGCACGCCTGGTTGCCGATCTGGTCCGCGGGTTACCCGTGGGCCGGGCCAGCGATGTGCTGCAATTTACCAACAAGAAGGCCGCAACCCTTGTTCGCAAGGTGCTGCTGTCGGCCGTCGCCAACGCCGAAAACAATCTCGGCGCTGATGTGGACGAGCTGAAGGTCTCGCGCATCTTCGTGGACGAAGGTCCGGCGATGAAGCGTATGCATGCCCGCGCCAAAGGCCGCGGTTCCCGCATCCTGAAGCGCACGAGCCACATCACTGTGGTCGTTGGCAACTGACTGAGGACGTAGACGATGGGTCATAAAGTTCATCCCACCGGTATCCGCCTCGGCATTGCCAAGGACTGGAACTCGAAGTGGTACGCCAATAAGGGCGAATACGCCCAGTACCTCGTGGCCGACCTTAAGGTCCGCGAGATGCTGCGCAAGAAGCTGGCTCAAGCCGGCATCTCCAAGATTCTCATCGAGCGTCCGGCCAAGACCGCACGCGTGACGATTCACACCGCCCGTCCGGGCGTGGTGATCGGCAAGAAAGGTGAGGACATCGAGAAGCTGCGCAAGGAAGTCAGCGACATGTTGGGCGTTCCGGCGCACATCAACGTCAGCGAAGTGCGCAAGCCTGAGCTAGACGCGCAGCTGGTTGCCGAGTCGATCGCGCAGCAGCTGGAGCGTCGCATCATGTTCCGCCGCGCCATGAAGCGTGCGGTCGGCAATGCGATGCGCCTGGGTGCCCTGGGTATCAAGATCAATGTCTCTGGTCGTCTGAACGGCGCTGAGATTGCACGTTCCGAATGGAGCCGCGAAGGTCGCGTGCCGCTGCATACGCTGCGCGCCGACATCGACTACGGTTTCGCCGAGGCGAAGACCACCTACGGCATCATCGGCATCAAGGTGTGGGTCTACAAGGGCGAGATCTTCGATCTGTCCCAGGTCAGCCAAGAGTCGAAGGAAGAGCAGTCCCAGCCGCGCCGTGAGGGTGGTGAGGGTCGTCGTGATGCGCGTCGCGAGGGCGGTGAAGGCCGTCGCGAGCGGACGGCGAAGTAAGGAGAGTTGCCATGCTGCAACCTAAGCGAACCAAATACCGTAAGCAGTTCAAGGGCCGTAACGACGGTCTGGCCTTCTGCTCCAACCTCGTCAGCTTTGGCGAGTATGGCCTGAAGGCAACCACGCACGGCATGCTCACCGCACGCCAGATCGAGGCCGCCCGTCGTTGCATCACCCGCTTCGTCAAGCGTGGTGGCAAGCTCTGGATCCGTGTATACCCCGACAAGCCGATTACCAAGAAGCCCATCGAAGTTCGAATGGGTGCCGGTAAGGGTGGCGTCGAATATTGGGTAGCTCCGATCCAGCCGGGCCGCATGCTTTATGAAATCGAGGGTATCGACGAGGCCACCGCACGCGAGGCGTTCCGCCTGGCCGCGGCCAAGCTCTCGATCCAGACCCAATTCGTGACCCGGGCGGTGATGTGATATGGCCATCAAAGATCTAACCACCAAGACGGCCGAAGAGCTGAACAAGCATCTGCTGGATCTGCGTAAAGAGCAGTTCAACCTGCGTATGCAGAAAGGCACCGGCCAGCTCAACCAGCCGCACCAGCTGCGCCGCGTTCGGCGCGACATCGCCCGCACGAAGTTCGTGCTCGGCGGCAAGAAGTAAGGGACGGCCGATATGAGCGACAACCAAAAGCAGACGCGCACCCTTGAGGGCCGCGTTATCAGTAACAAGATGGACAAGACGGTCACCGTCCTGATCGAGCGCCAGGAACAGCATCCGCTGATCGGCAAGATCATTCGGCGTTCGACCAAGCTTCATGCGCAGGACGACCTGGGTGCGAACGAGGGTGACCTCGTCCGCATCGCCGAGTGCCGTCCTCTGTCCAAGACCAAACATCACCGCGTGGTCGAAATCATCACGCGCGCTGCCGTCTAAGGGAGGGTGCAAACATGATCCAAATGCAAAGCACGCTTTCCGCAGCGGACAACAGCGGCGCACGCGAACTGATGTGCATCAAGGTACTCGGTGGCTCCAAGCGCCGTTACGCCGGGATCGGTGACGTGATCAAAGTCACCGTGAAAGATGCCATCCCCCGCGGCAAGGTGAAGAAGGGTGAGGTGTACAACGCCGTGGTGGTTCGTACCGCCAAGGGTGTGCGCCGTCCCGATGGCTCGCTGATCCGTTTCGACGGCAATGCAGCGGTGCTCCTCAACAACAAGCTCGAGCCGATCGGCACCCGTATTTTCGGGCCGGTCACTCGTGAGCTGCGCAGCGAGAAGTTCATGAAGATCGTCTCCCTCGCGCCCGAAGTGCTCTGAGCGGAGACCAGACCATGAACCGTATCCGCAAGGGTGATCAGGTCCTCGTGATCACCGGCAAAAACAAGGGTCAGCGCGGCGACGTGCTGCGCGTTGATGGCGATCGCGTGTTCGTCTCCAACGTGAATCTGATCAAGCGTCACACCAAGCCGAATCCGCAGGCCAACCAGGCCGGCGGCATCGTCGAGCGTGAGGCTTCGATCCATATCTCCAACGTGCAGCTGTTCAACCCCGCCACGAACAAGGGTGAACGCGTAGGTGCCAAGACGCTCTCTGATGGGCGCAAGGTCCGCGTGTTCCGTTCGTCTGGCGAGGTCGTGGACGCGTAAGGAATCAATCATGACGCGCCTTGAAACTTTTTATAAAGACCAGGTAGTGCAGAAGCTCACTGAGCGCTTCGGCTACGAGAACGTGATGCAGGTTCCCCGCATCACCAAGATCACGCTGAACATGGGCGTGGGCGAAGCGGCGGGCAACAAGAAAGTGCTCGAGAACGCCGTGGCCGACATGGCGAAGATCGCCGGTCAGAAGCCGATCACGACCAAGGCGCGCGTTTCCGTCGCCTCGTTCAAGATCCGCGACGGCTGGCCGATCGGTTGCAAGGTCACCTTGCGCCGCGCCCAGATGTGGGAGTTCCTCGACCGCCTGATCAACATCTCGCTGCCGCGTACGCGCGACTTCCGTGGTGTGTCCGGTCGCGCCTTCGACGGTCGTGGCAACTACAACTTCGGCGTGAAGGAACAGATCATCTTCCCCGAAATCGAATTCGACGCGATCGACGCGCTGCGTGGCATGGATATCTCCATCACCACCACCGCCAAGACCGACGAAGAAGCCAAGGCGCTGCTGGAAGCTTTCAGCTTCCCGTTCCGCAACTGATACACGCGAGAGATACCTATGGCAAAGACCTCGATGGTCAACCGCGATATCAAGCGGACCAAGCTCGTCAAGAAGTACGCCGCCAAGCGCGCCGAACTGAAGGCGATCGTGCTGAGCCCCACCGCCTCCTACGAGGAGAAGATGGACGCTCAGACCAAGTTGCAGAAGCTGCCGCGCGACGCGAGCCCGTCTCGCCAGCGCACCCGCTGCGCTCTGACGGGTCGTCCGCGCGCCGTGTACCAGAAGTTCGGCCTCGGCCGTAACAAGCTGCGCGAAGCCACCATGCGTGGTGACGTTCCTGGCCTGCGTAAGGCCAGCTGGTAAGACCTCAAACTGGGCGATGACGGGCTACGGTCCGTCGTCACTCGATGCAGTGGCGGGCCTGGGCCTGCCGCTGTTGGTGCGATTGACGCACTGATGTTCGCAAAGTCGGAAAAAGCTGCTATAGTCGATGGTCTGCATCAAGCAGACCGGCGATATGCCGGCACACAATCGAATTGATTTCCGGTTTTTCGGATATCGGTGCACTCTGAAGGATGTTTTCATGAGCATGACTGATCCCATCGCCGATCTGTTTACGCGCATCCGCAATGCCCAGCTCACGGGCAAGCAGGCCGTAAACATGCCATCGTCGAAGTTGAAGGTGGCGATCGCCAACCTTCTCAAGAATGAGGGCTATATCCTCGACGCCAAGACCTCCAGTGAGGAGGGCAAGCCGGTGCTCGAGATCAAGCTCAAGTATTTCGAAGGCCGTCCGGCCATTGAGACCATTAGCCGTATCAGCCGCTCCGGCCTCCGCGTCTATCGCGGCAAGGACGAGTTGCCGAAGGTCCTTGGCGGTCTCGGCATTTCGATCATCTCGACTTCTGCCGGTCTGCTGACCGACGCGCAGGCCCGTTCTAAGGGTTTGGGCGGCGAAGTTATCGGTCTGGTCGCATAAGGAGCCGACGATGTCCCGTGTAGCCAAGAAACCGATTTCCCTGCCGAAGGGCGTGGAGCTCAAGGTCGATGCTAATGGCATCACCGTGAAGGGCGCCAAGGGCACCCTGTCGACCCACGCGCTTCCGGGCGCTTCCGTGGTCGTCGACAACGGCGTAGCCTCGATCCAGCTTGCCGAAGGTGCCGACCACAAGTTCGGCGGTACCCTGCGTGCGCTGGTCGCCAACATGGTCAAGGGTGTTTCCGACGGTTACGAGCGCAAGCTCGAACTCGTTGGTGTGGGTTACCGTGCCTCGATGGCCGGCAAGTCGCTGAATATCGCCCTGGGCTTCTCCCATCCGGTAGTGTTCGAAGCGCCGGAAGGCATCAGCATCGAAACCCCGACGCAGACCGAAATCCTGATCAAGGGTTCGGACAAGCAGCGCGTGGGTGAGGTGGCTGCCAAGATCCGCTCATTCCGTCCGCCGGAGCCCTACAAGGGCAAGGGCGTCCGTTACTCGGGCGAGAAGATCACGCTGAAGGAAGCCAAGAAGGCTTAAGTGAGTTAGTACGCTGTCCCTGCGTGTGGAGGCGGCCATCTCTGGCCGCACTTTCAACAAAGAGCTGCTTGCTACTGACAATTAGTCGATCCGCTTTCGAGGAATATGACGATGAACAAGAACGAATCCCGCCTGCGTCGCGCCAAGTCGACCCGCTCGCACATCCGCACGCTCGCCGTTGCTCGTCTGTCGGTGCATCGCACCGGTCAGCACCTGTACGCGCAGGTGTTCGACGCGTCCGGCAAGAACGTGGTGGCTGCTGCCTCCACGGTGCAGAAGTCGGTCGCTGAAGGCTTGAAGGGCACCAAGAATCTTGAGGCGGCTGTGGCCGTCGGCAAGGCAGTGGCTGAGCGTGCACTGGCTGCTGGTATTGAAGCCGTGGCGTTTGATCGCTCGGGCTTCCGTTACCACGGTCGCATCAAGGCTCTGGCCGATGCGGCGCGCGAAGCCGGCTTGAAGTTCTAAGCCGGTCGGAATCGGGTGCCGGCCACCGCTGGCACTTGATTCCACCTGAAGTACCTACAACTCCAAGCGGCTCAGCCGCAAGCAAAGTCCCGGTTCGCCGGGCACACGGAAAAGAACATGTCTTCTACCGATCGCGAAAATTCAGACGGCCTGCTCGAAAAGCTGATTGCCGTCAACCGCGTGGCCAAGACCGTTAAGGGTGGCCGCCAAATGAGCTTCACCGCGCTGACCGTGGTCGGCGACGGCGAGGGCAAAGTCGGCTTCGGTTATGGCAAGGCGCGTGAAGTGCCGGTCGCCATCTCCAAGGCCATGGAGCGCGCCCGTCGCAACATGGTGAACATCGATCTCAACAACGGCACCCTGTGGTACGCCATCAAGGCCAACCATGGCGCAGCCCGCGTGTTCATGCAGCCGGCTTCCGAGGGTACTGGCGTGATCGCCGGTGGCGCCATGCGCGCTGTGCTGGAAGTGGTTGGTGTGAAGAACGTGCTGGCCAAGGCCGTTGGTTCGCGCAACCCGATCAACCTGGTGCGCGCCACCATCAAGGGCCTGCAGGCCGTTGCCTCGCCGAAGCAGATCGCTGCCAAGCGCGGCAAGACCCTGGAAGAGGTGCTGGGCAATGGCTAAGAACAACGAAACCGCCGCCACCGTGCGCGTGCGCCTGGTCAAGGGCCTGCGCGGTGTGCAGAGCCGTCATCGCTTGAGCGTGAAGGCGCTCGGCCTGAACAAGCTCAACGATGTCCGTGAATTGAAGGACAGCCCGCAGGTGCGTGGCTTGATCAATACGGTCTATTACCTCGTGCGGGTTGAGGAGTAAGCATCATGCGTCTTAATGACATCAAGCCGGCCGCCGGTTCCCGCAAGACCCGCCTGCGCGTGGGTCGCGGTATCGGTTCGGGCCTGGGCAAGACCGCTGGTCGCGGTCACAAGGGTCAGCACGCTCGCGCGGGCGGTACCCACAAGTACGGTTTCGAAGGCGGTCAGATGCCGCTGCAGCGCCGCCTGCCGAAGGTCGGTTTCCGTTCGCTGAAGAAGGCCGAGAGCCAGGAAGTGTTCCTGTACCAGCTCGCCTCCCTCAAGGCTGACGTGATCGACGCGATCGTCCTGCATCAGGCCGGTCTCATCGACAGCCGCGCGAAGAAGGTCAAGGTCGTCGCCAAGGGCGAAATCGGCCGTGCGGTCAAGCTTTCCGGCGTGCTCGCCACGGCCGGTGCCAAGGCAGCTATCGAAGCTGCCGGCGGCAGCGTGGAGTAATCACGTGGCGTCAGCCCAGGGCACATCGCTCGGATCGCTCGGCAAGCTGACGGAACTGCGTCAGCGCATCTTCTTTGTGATTGGTGCGCTGATCGTCTTCCGTCTCGGTTCCTTCATCCCGGTTCCCGGCGTCAACCCGGAAGCCATGACGAACCTCATCGAGCAGGGCGGCGGCCTGATGAACATGTTCAACATGTTCTCGGGTGGCTCGCTCGCACGCTTCTCGGTGTTCGCGCTCGGCGTGGTGCCTTACATCTCTGCATCCATCGTGGTGCAGATGATGGGTTCGGTGATCCCGAGCCTGCAGGCCCTGCGCAAGGAAGGTGAGGCCGGTCGTCGCAAGATGACCACCTACACCCGCTTTGGTACGGTGGGTCTGGCGGCATTCCAGGCGTTCAGCATCGCCATGGCGTTGCAGAAGCAAACCGCTCTGGGCGGCGCGCCGGTGGTGTATACGCCTGGCATGGGTTTCATCATGTCGTCGGTGGTTGGCCTCACGGCTGGCACGATGTTCCTGATGTGGCTTGGTGAGCAGATCACCGAGCGCGGTATCGGCAACGGCATTTCGCTGCTGATCTTCGCCGGCATCGTCTCCGGCCTGCCCGGTGCGGTGGCTCATACGCTCACCATGGCCAGCAACGGCGAGCTGTCCGTGATCAAGATGATCATGGTGGCGGGCCTGATTCTCGCAGTGACGGCGTTCGTGGTCTTCATGGAGCGCGCCCAGCGGCGCATTACCGTGAACTACGCACGGCGCTCCGGCGGGCAGCGGGCCTACATGAACCAGACTTCGCATTTGCCGCTCAAGATCAACATGGCGGGTGTAATTCCGCCGATCTTCGCCTCGAGCTTGCTGCTGTTCCCGGCAACCGCGGCGACCTGGTTTGGCGCTGGGCACCCGGCGCGCTGGGTGCAGGAACTGACCCAGGCGTTGACCCCGGGCGAGCCCCTGTACGACATCGTCTTCGCGGTGCTGGTGATCACTTTCGCCTTCTTCTACACGGCGATTGTGTTCAACTCCCAGGAGACGGCAGACAATCTCAAGCGCTCCGGCGCTCTGATTCCGGGCATCCGCCCGGGCCGCTCTACGGCGGACTACATCGATAACGTCATGACCCGTCTCACTGGTGTCGGCGCGTTGTACCTGGTGCTGGTCTGTCTGGTTCCATCGTTCATGCAAAAAGCTTGGCACGTCCCGTTCTACTTCGGCGGCACCTCTCTGCTGATCGTGGTGGTTGTGGTGATGGATTTTACTGCTCAGGTGCAGGCGCACTTGGTCAGTCACCAGTACGAAAGTCTGCTCAAGAAGGCCAATCTCCGCCGCAACTGATGGCTGCTGGGGTGGTAGAGCTTGGTCCGGATCGGAGAGTGGCGGCACCTGGGTGCCGCAGGGCTTTCCTGTTGGGTTAATTAAGGTTAGAATTGCGCGTTTACCGCGCACGAAACGCATCGGAGAAAGTACATCATGGCGCGCATCGCGGGTGTCAATTTGCCGGTCCAGAAGCATGTCTGGGTTGGCCTGCAAAGCATTTATGGGATCGGCCGCAGCCGGGCCAAGAAGGTCTGTGTGGACGCGGGCGTGGTTCCCACCACGCAGATCAAGTCCCTGAGTGAGGGCGAAGTCGAGAAGCTTCGTCACGAAATCGGCAAGTATGTCGTCGAAGGCGATCTTCGTCGCGAAGTGGGTATCGCCATTAAGCGTCTGATGGATCTGGGTTGCTACCGCGGCCTGCGCCATCGTCGTGGTTTGCCGGTGCGCGGCCAGCGCACGCGTACCAACGCACGTACCCGCAAGGGTCCTCGTCGCGCGATCAAGAAGTAACGGATCCCGAATATGGCTAAGCCGGTCAAGACCAAGAAGAAGATCAAGCGCGTTGTCACGGATGCCGTGGCCCACGTGCAAGCCTCCTTCAACAACACCATCGTCACGATCACCGATCGCCAGGGCAACGCCCTGTCGTGGGCGACAGCGGGCGGCGCGGGTTTCCGCGGCTCACGCAAGTCGACCCCGTTTGCTGCGCAGGTTGCCGCCGAAAAGGCTGGCCGCGCTGCAGGCGACTACGGCGTGAAGACCGTGGAAGTCCGCATCAAGGGCCCCGGCCCGGGCCGCGAGTCGGCCGTGCGTTCGCTGAACGCTCTGGGCTACAAGGTCCTCAACATCATCGACGTCACGCCGATTCCGCATAACGGCTGCCGTCCCCCCAAGAAGCGTCGAGTCTAAGGAGCATACCCATGGCCCGTTATCGTGGAGCTACCTGCAAACTCGCCCGTCGTGAGGGTGCAGATCTCAGCCTGAAGAGTCCGGCTCGCGCCATCGACTCCAAGTGCAAACTGGAAAACAAGCCCGGCCAGCATGGTGCCAACAAGCGCATGCGCATGTCGGACTATGCGAACCAGCTGCGTGAAAAGCAGAAGGTCAAGCGCATCTACGGTGTGCTTGAGCGTCAGTTCAGCAACTACTACTCCAAGGCGTCGACCCTCAAGGGCAACACGGGTGAGAACCTGCTGCGCTTGCTCGAGAGCCGTCTGGACAACGTCGTCTATCGCATGGGTTTTGCGGTCACCCGCGCCCAGGCCCGTCAGATGGTCAGCCACAAGGCTGTGCTGGTCAACGGCAAGAAGGTGAACATCCCGTCGTACCAGGTCCGCCCGGGTGACGCGGTTGCGCTCACCGAGCGTGCACGCAGCCAGCTGCGTGTGCAGGAAGCGGCGACCGTGTTCGACACCATGGATCTGCGTCCGCAGTGGGTCGAAGTCGACAGCAAGAAGTTCGAAGGTACGTTCAAGGCGATGCCGGACCGCGGCGACCTGCCGACCGACATCAACGAGAGCCTGATCGTCGAGCTCTACTCGAAGTAATCAACCGGAGCCTTGCATGGCAGTTTCGTCTACTAGCGTGCTGAGGCCTCGCGGCCTTAGCGTCGAGCAACTCGGAGCCAACCGCGCCAAGGTGGTGGTCGAGCCGCTCGAGCGTGGTTTCGGCCACACCCTGGGCAACGCGCTGCGCCGCGTGCTGCTCTCCTCGATCCCTGGCAGTGCCATCGTCGAGGTGGAAATTGATGGCGTGCTGCACGAATACACCACGCTTGAGGGCCTGCAGGAGGACGTGATCGAAGTCCTGCTGAACCTCAAGGATGTGGCGATTCGCCAGCATTCGGGTGACGAAGTCACCCTGACCTTGGCCAAGAAGGGCAAGGGCGTGGTCACCGCCGGCGATATCGCCGTCGACCACTCGGTGGAAATCATCAACCCCGAGCATGTGATCTGCCACTTGACCAAGGACATCGCACTAAACATGCGTTTGAAGGTGCGTCGCGGCGTCGGCTACCAGCCGGCCAGCGCGCGCCAGCACCCGGACGATGAAGCTCGTCCGATCGGTCGCCTGCAGCTCGACGCGTCGTTCGCGCCGGTGCTTCGCGTGGCCTACGAAGTTGACGCCGCTCGTGTTGAGCAGCGCACCAACCTCGACAAGCTGGTGCTGGATATCGAGACCAACGGCACCATCGGTGCGGAAGACGCGGTTCGCAAGGCCGCCGAAATCCTCAACGACCAGCTGTCGGTGTTCGGTGACTTCTCGCGTCGCGAGAGTGCAACCGACAAGGCGGAGAAGGGTGGTTTCGACCCGTTGCTGCTGCGTCCGATCGACGATCTGGAGCTCACTGTGCGTTCGGCAAATTGCCTGAAGGCCGAGAGCATCTACTACATCGGCGATCTGGTGCAGAAGACCGAAGTCGAGCTGCTCAAGACACCGAACCTCGGCAAGAAGTCCCTGACCGAGATCAAGGACGTGCTGGGTGGTCGTGGTCTGGCCCTGGGCATGAAGCTCGAGAACTGGCCGCCGCCGGGCTTGTCCCACGGCATGCAGTTGGGCTGATGTTTCACGGGGCGATCGGTTTTCGATCGCCCCGATCCTTTGCAAGATCCGGCGGATGCATCGCGCATTTCCACCGGGAATCCATAGCGGTCCATAGAGGCCGTGCTCTTATAACGAGGCGTTCTGACAGCCTCGAATAGCGGGTAACCGCGGGAAGTCGGCTCATCCTGACCGGCTTTTCATAACAATAGACTTTAGAGAGTAAACGCCATGCGCCACCAGAAATCCGGTCGCAAGCTCAATCGCACGAGCAGCCATCGCGAAGCCATGTTCAAGAACATGGCGTCGTCGCTGTTCAAGCACGAGCTGATCCGCACCACCCTTCCCAAGGCGAAGGAACTCCGTCGCGTCGCCGAGCCGCTCATCACGCTCGCCAAGACCGATGGCGTCGCCAACCGTCGTCTCGCTTTCGCGCGTCTGCGCGACAAGCAGGCGGTCGGCAAGCTGTTCGTCGAGCTCGGTCCTCGTTACCGCGAGCGTCCCGGCGGCTACCTGCGTATCCTCAAGTGCGGCTTCCGCCCGGGCGACAATGCGCCGATGGCGTATGTCGAGCTGGTCGATCGCCCGCGCGTCGAAGAAGCTGCCGAGTAAGCGACTTCAGTAAGTGTTCTACCTGACCCCGGCCGGTTTACCTGCCGGGGTTTTGTTTTTATGGGCATTCGCCTGTCTCGTTGTCTCGTGACTGCGTCATTCGATGGGCTGACAGCGTCGCCACGAGCGGTTAATGTCGCTCTTTCGCGACGCAACATGGCTGCCATGAACCCTTTCCGCTGGTCGTTTCGCACCACCTACCTCGTGGGCTTTTTTATCTGCGCAGCGCTGCTCGGCTACGCCCTGTATGCGGAACACGTGCTGGGCATGATTCCATGCCCCTTGTGCATTTTTCAGCGCATTGCCTTCCTGGTGATGGCGGTATTTTTCCTTATCGGCGGCCTGCACGCGCCGCGCGGCGGCGGTCGTTCGGTGTATACCTTGGGAGTGCTGCTAGGCGCTTTCGGTGGCATCGCCACGGCGGGCAGGCATTTATGGTTGCAGACGTTGCCTGCCGACCAGATTCCGTCCTGTGGCCCGAATCTGGGCTACATGGTGGATACGTTCCCGTTCGCCAAAGTGCTAAAGATGGTGTTCACTGGTTCGGGCGAGTGCGCCAAGATCGAGCCCGTATTTGGCCTGCCGATGCCGGCCTGGACGCTCGTCTGGTACGTGTTGTTGGTTTTTCTCGCTATCTACGTGCTTGCGCGTAAGCGCGCCTGACTGGCTGCCCCTGATGTCCCACGTCATGTCCATTGGCCCTGCATCCATTCAAGTTCCAGCCGGCTGGACCCCCGGCAGTTGGCGGCAGCGGCAAGCCCTGCAGCAGCCGCTGTATGAAGACGCGGCCGAGCTGGCTCGCGCCACCGGTCTGCTTGCCTCGCTTCCGCCGCTGGTGACGTCGTGGGAGGTGCTGGCGCTCAGGCAGGCCTTGGCGGAAGCACAGGAAGGCCAGCGCTTTGTGCTGCAGGGTGGTGACTGCGCCGAGAGCTTTGCCGATTGCACCAGCCCGATCATCTCCAATCGGCTCAAGGTGTTGCTGCAGATGAGCCTGGTGCTGGTACATGGCTTGAAAAAGCCGGTACTGCGGGTAGGTCGCTTCGCCGGCCAGTACGCGAAACCGCGCTCCACTGATACGGAGACCCGCGACGGCGTTACGTTGCCCAGTTTCCGGGGCGATCTGGTCAACAGCCCGGATTTCACGCCCGCGGCGCGGCGTGCGGATCCGCAGCGACTGATTCAGGCGCATGCGCACTCCGCGCTGACCATGAATTTCGTGCGCGCCCTGATCGACGGCGGTTTCGCTGATCTCCACCATCCCGAATACTGGGATCTGGCCTGGGTCGAGCATTCGCCGCTGGCTGCGGAATATCGGCGCATGGTGACGGCGATCGGCGACTCACTGCGGTTCATGGAAACGCTGGCCGGTCCTATCGCGGGGTTCTCGCGGGTCGATTTCTTCACGTCGCACGAAGCGCTGTTGCTGCATTACGAAGAGGCCATAACGCGGCAGGTGCCGAGGCATCGTGGCTGGTTCAATCTGTCCACCCATTTCCCCTGGATAGGCATGCGCACGGCCGCGCTGGATGGAGCGCACGTGGAGTATTTTCGCGGCATTCGCAACCCGATCGCCGTGAAGGTCGGGCCGTCGGTTACGCCGGCACAGTTGTTGCCGCTGATCGAAGCCCTCAATCCTGACGAAGAGCCGGGCAGGCTGACCCTGATCCATCGCATGGGCAATGCGCAGATTGGCAGCGCCTTGCCGCCCTTGCTGGATGCGGTGAAGCGCGAGGGCCGGCGCGTGTTGTGGGTGGCGGATCCCATGCACGGCAATACGGAAACCACCTCGAACGGCTACAAGACGCGACGTTTTGACAATATTCGCGGCGAGTTGGACCAGGCCTTCGATATCCATGCGGCGGCTGGCACGCGATTGGGCGGTGTGCACCTGGAGCTGACCGGGGAGGACGTGACCGAGTGCATGGGAGGAGCGCGCGATCTGAATGAAACGGACCTGGATCGTGCCTACAAATCCATGGTCGATCCGCGTCTCAACTACGAGCAATCGCTGGAGCTGGCGATGCTGATCGTGCGCAAGTCGGTGGGCGTGCGCGGTTGACGCGCTACTGCTGGGGCCTCTGCTCACACCCAATCCTTTCTGGAATGCCCGGCCGATGCCGGGTTTTTCTTTTGCATGGTGCCAAAGCGCTGCGCGGCTATGGCTTGATCCGCTGAACAGGCCGGATGGCGTAGCCTCGCGTCAGGGATGAATAACTGATGAATTTATGATCAAATTCGCGCCAACGGGCGTGATTTGGATATGGGCTTTTGACGGGTGTCGCCGCGGCCCGCGGAACACGATCCAACCAAGACCGGCCTCAGTTGCCGGATGCATCAGCAGACAGGGCCGGGGCAGCGCTTGAAAGATATGGCGAAAAATGGGGGAGGCGCATCACGGGTGCGTCTGCGCTGGGATGGCTGGATGGTGCATGTGGCTGTCGCCCTGGCCTATGCCGCGTCCTACATGCTTCTGCGCAGCATGTCGGTGTCGCATTGGAACCTGCCCGCCGGTCTGCGCGTGGCCTGTCTGCTGCTCGTGCCGTACCGCTACTGGCCTGCACTGATCGTTGGCGAAACCATGCCGGTCACCTACCTGGGCTGGAGCAATCAGCAGGATTTCGGCTGGGTCTGGGCCAGCCTCATGTCCATACCGCCCATCCTGTTCAGTGCGCCAGCGTTTGCCTGGTGCCGTCGTCGCATGCCGCTTTTCCACACCGATGGCCGGGTCAACATGGCGATGGTGTTGTCGACGATTCTGGTGGGGGCGCTGGTGACGGCACTGGCCAGCACTGCGACGCTGGCGACGATGCAGATGCCACATGGCCAACAGGCGCCCGCTATAACCGCTCGTATCGTGCTCGGGTATTTTCTCGGCGGCTTCATGGGCGCGCTTACGCTGGCGCCCGCTGCGATGGCGTTGCGGCTTTGGCTTCCTGCTGTCAGGACACCGGCGGCATGGCTTGCCGCGCTGCGCGGGCGCTTCTTCAGTGATTGTGCGCTTGGCGTGGTGCCGCCGTTGTTGCTGCTCATGTGGTTGGCGTCCGTGGGTAACGCGGAAACCATGCAGGTCTGCCGCATTGCCATGTTCCTGCCGGTGGCCTGGATGACCCTGCGGCATGGGTGGCCGGGTGCCGCGGCGGCCGGCACGCTGGCGAGCGTGGCGGTCCAGCTGACCGAAACGGTGGTGCGCGATCCCTCGGTGATCCAGGCGCAGACACTGATCGCCTTTGCCATTTCGACCTTGCTCTTGCTCGGATCACGACTTGCCCCGCGCGTCGCAGCGGACCCGCACGATACGAGCGACGCGCTACGTGGCTTTGAGCTGGCGCAGCAGGGGCTGTACCAGGAAGAGTTGCGCTTGCGGCAGACGGCCGAGGCGCTCGAACGCATCGGCCTGTCGATGCGAGACAGTCAGAAGCGCTTGCTCGATCGGTTGCGTCCTGTGCTGCCGGACAATCTGGAACATATGTATTCCCGGCATGCCGCCATCACGCAGCATGAGATGCATCGGCTCGCCGATGCGCTCTATCCGCGTACCTGGCGGGAGCGTGGCGTTCCGGCGACGTTTCGGGATGGCCCCCTGTTGCGGGCTGCGTCCCTGGTGGGCGCCACCTACGAATGCGATCTGGCGGGGAGCGAGCTGGAGCTGCTGGCTCCGGACGTCCATATGATGTTGTATCGACTGGCGAGCGAAGTGATGGTCTATGTGCTCGCCCGCGAGCCGGTCAGGCGAATCCGCCTCCAGATCCGCGGTGGTCAAACGCAGGGGCGGCGTTGGGTGGTCATGCGCATGACCTGTGCTCGCGCTGTGCCGGCTCATCGAGGCAAGCCTGCGCTGGAATGGAAGCAGGTGGTTTCGCTGCTCGGCACGAACGGTCAGGGCATGTCGAGCATTCGTGATCGCGCGCAGATCTATGGCGGCACGGTTCATCAGCGTGATACGCATGATCAGCTTTGCGTTTCGCTGCTGTTGCACGACGCCTTGCGCGCCGCCCCATTTACGTCGCCGGTGATCTCCTTCCAACAGGTGGCATCCGCCTGATTCGGCGACGATTGGCTTGGTCCGGCGCGATGGAATTGAGCGGTCAACGACCTTCAGCGCGTCAGGAACAATCCGCTGCGACACGATGTCGCGAGTACCCAGGGCGGCCGCATTCGGTGTCGTTCGATATCGGCGGCGATCTATAATCGAGCGGGCCGGCGCTGAGCAGTCCTCGCA
This sequence comes from Dyella humicola, assembly GCF_026283945.1. Classification (NCBI taxonomy): domain Bacteria; kingdom Pseudomonadati; phylum Pseudomonadota; class Gammaproteobacteria; order Lysobacterales; family Rhodanobacteraceae; genus Dyella; species Dyella humicola. Next base: position 3,280,894 of record NZ_JAPDPC010000001.1, on the reverse strand, counting down.
CAGCGGTGGCTGACTCATTGCACCTGGTGTCTTCGCCAGGATGATCTCCCGGTTAGTGGCGCGGATACGGATTCATCATGAAGCGGCTCTCAGCGAAGCTGTGCCAGGCCAGGCGTGTCGTCAGCGCATGCATCCTGTATTTCGTCATAGGTATGGCGGCGCTACACGCGGACGAGGCGTCGCCCGGGCGCATTCCGGACACGCTCCGGCAGCGCATCGCCGCATGCACGGCTTGCCATGGCGTACACGGTGAAGGCACGCCCGAAAGTGGATTCTTTCCGCGGTTGGCAGGCAAGCCGGCCGGCTATCTTGCGCGTCAATTGAAGGATTTCCAGGACGGCCTGCGCAAGTACGGCCCGATGGAATACACGGTGCGCCAACTAAGCCCCGAGTACATGCATGAGATCGCCGAGTACTTCTCCGCACAAGAAGTCCCGTACAGCCGCTCGCCGATGCCGCCCACTTCCGCCGACGCGCTCAAGCGCGGCGAGCAGTTGGTGGCACACGGAGACCCCGCGCGCCAGATTCCACCCTGTAGCGCTTGTCACGGTAGTCAGCTGACCGGCGTGCAACCGGACATTCCGGGCCTGGTGGGGTTGCCTTATGACTACATCAGTTCCCAGCTGGGGTCGTGGCGCACGAAGACGCGCGCCACGGTGGCACCGGATTGCATGGCGGACATTGCGAACCGGTTGAGCGCGTCGGATATCAGCGCCGTATCCGCCTGGCTGGCGGGGCGGGAGCTGCCGGCGGATATGCATGCCCAGGCAGCGGGTTCAGTAACGCCGCCGCTGCATTGCGGCGTGCTTGGCGATAAGGGAGACGGCGCATGAAGCGTATGCGTTTCATCGTCATGGTCGTCGTGCTGCTGGCGTTGCTGCTTGTCGGCGGCTGGTGGCTACGGGGTGGCAAGACGCCGCCGGTATCGCAGGCAGCCAGCCAGGTGGATGCCGCCTCGCTGAAGGATCCCGCGCTCATCGCCAAGGGCGCGTATCTCGCCGCGGTGGGTGATTGCGCGTCCTGTCATACCGAGCAAGGCGGTGCGCGCTACGCCGGCGGCCGAGTGCTGGCGACGCCGTTCGGCAACATCCCCGCGCCCAATATCACGCCCGATCGGGAGACTGGCCTGGGCGGCTGGAGCTTCGAGGATTTCTGGCAGGCGCTGCATAGCGGCAAGGGGCGTCATGGCGAGCTGCTGTATCCGGCGTTTTCATACACCTCGTTCACCAAGGTCAGCCACGACGATGCATTGGCGATCTTCGCCTACCTGCAATCGCTGGCGCCGGTGCATCAGCCAGCCAAGCCGCTGGGGCTGGGTTTTCCCTACAACGTCCGCAGCAGTTTGAAGGCATGGCGCGCGTTGTATTTCCAGGAGGGTGTGTATCAGCCTGATCCCTCCCGTTCGGAAGCATGGAATCGAGGCGCGTACCTGGTGCAGGGTCTGGGGCATTGCAACGAATGCCATGCGCCGCGCGATTCGCTCGGTGGCATGCAGAACAGCCCCTCGCTGGCCGGCGGGCAGATTCCCGCGCAGGACTGGTATGCCCCCGATCTCAGCATGAAGGCTAATGGTGGCCTGAGCGGCTGGAGCGAACAGGACATCGTCGATATGCTCAAGAACGGTCAATCGGCACGCGGCACGGCGTTTGGCCCGATGGCCGAAGTGGTGGCGAAGAGCACTCAGCACATGCATGAAGACGATCTGCGCGCGATCGCCACCTATCTGCAATCGCTGCCGCCGCGTTCGTCGATTCCGGAAGACAAGTCTCCGCTCGATACCACGCCGATCCTTGCCCAGGGGGCGAAGGTGTATGCCGCGCGCTGCGCCGACTGCCATGGCGATAATGGTGAGGGTGTGGCAGGTATCTATCCGCCCCTCAGTGGCAATTCGTCCGTCAACGAGCCGACCGGCATCAACGCGATGCGGGCCGTCCTGCTCGGGGGATTTTCGCCGGTCACCGACGGCAACCCCCGGCCGTACTCGATGCCACCGTTTGCGCAACAGCTCAACGACAGCGACGTGGCGGCGGTGGTTACCTATATCCGCCAATCATGGTCGAACAAGGCATCGCCGATACTCGAGCGCGACGTGATCAAGTATCGGCACACGCCGATCGATTAAGCACGGCGCCACATCAGGCGGTGTGATGCAGCGCTGGTCTGGCCGGCGTCGCTGCCATGCAGCCGATCCCGATCAGCGCACGGCCCAAGGCTTCGTCGAGCGGTGTATAGAGGTCGCTGCTAAGAAAGGCCTGCAGCTTGGTATCGTCGAGGCGAATCGGATCGCGCCACAGGTAGCGCATCTTGCACAGCTCGCGCATCGTCTCGTTGAACGGCGATGCCACCCGCGCCAGCCACCAGGGGAAGCGGCCAGCCTTGATACGCGGATTGCCGGTTATGCGGCGGATCGCGTCCAGCATGGCGTGACCGTCCAGCCAATAGCCGCCGAAGTGGAAGCTTTCGAAGGCCCCAAGGCCGGCTTCGCGATCCAGCAATCGCGCCAGGACTTCGCCGACGTCGGGCAGATAGGCCCAGCTGTGACCGATGGCGTAGTCGCCGGGATAGCTGACCTGCTTGATGGGGGCCCCCGCGCGGATCAGCCCCTGGGCGAGCCAGTTGTTGCCTGCGCGTGGCCCGAAGAAATCGCCGCAGCGCAGGATAAGGACACGCACACCGTTCTCGCTGGCGTCTTTCAGGCGACGCTCCATCTCGGCGCGGATCTCCCCCTTGCGGGTGCGTGGATGCTGGAAGGCGTCTTCGGTAAGGCGCGGGAATGCGTCCGGTCCGTAGTTGTAGATGGTGCTCGGCAACACGATCCGCGCCCCGGCCGTACGGGCGGCGGCGATTGTGTTGTCCAGCATCGGCAGCACCAGCTTGTCCCAGCCGCGATAACCGGGCGGGTTCACGGCGTGGACGATCACATCCACGCCATTGGCTGCGCGCAACACGTCGTCGGCATGCATGGCATCGCCGCTGATCCACTCGACGCCATCGTGGGCGGATTCGACCGGCGCCGTGCGCACCAGGGCGCGCACTTTCCAGCCATGCCGCCGCAGCGCCATGCAGGCTTCGCTGCCGATGCCACCGTTGGCGCCAATGACCAAGGCTGTCCGCTGTGTAGTCATGACCGTACCCTCAAGGAAGTTGCGAACAGCATGAGCGGCCGTCACATAAAAGAAAATTGTCTAATGGCGAAGATCTGCTATACAAATATGCATGACTAATCCCGACCCCGGCTGGGAGCTGTACCGATCCTTCCTTGCGGTCATGCGCGAGGGAAGCCTGTCGGCCGCCGCCCGCACGTTGGGTATGACCCAGCCCAGCCTGGGGCGGCATATGCGCGAGCTGGAGTCGACACTCGGGGTGGTTTTGTTCGCCCGCTCGCCGCAGGGACTGACACCCACGGATCTAGCGCACGAACTGGTAGCCCACGCCCAGGCCATGGCCGCGGCATCAGCGGCCATGCGGCGCACCGCCTCGGCAGGGCGAGAAGATGTCAGCGGTGCCGTGCGCATCAGCGCCAGCGAAGTCATCGGCGCCGAGGTGTTGCCAGCCATGCTCACGGCTTTTCGCGAGCGGCATCCCGGGATCGTGATCGAGCTGTCCTTGTCGAATCAGCCGGCGGACATCCTGCGGCGCGACGCCGATATCGCCATACGCATGGTGCAGCCCACGCAGGAAGCGCTGGTGGCGCGCCGCGTAGGCAAGGTCGAGCTGGGGTTGTTCGCCCATCGGCGTTATCTCGACACCTACGGGCACCCCGACTCGCTCGCCGACCTCGCCGGGCATGCACTGATCGGCTTCGATACCGAAATGCCCTACATCCGCCGCATGAGACCGCCGGGCTTCCCCTATGCCCGAGAGAACTTTGCCTGGCGCACCGACAGCGACCTGGCGGCGTTGGCTGCCCTGCGGGCAGGCTTCGGTATTGCCGTGGCGCAGGTCAATCTGGCCCGACGTGACGCGCAACTGGTGCGACTGTTGTCGACCCAGCTGTCGCTATCCATGGATACCTGGGTGGTGATGCATGAGGATCTGCGCCAAAGCCTGCGGGTGCGGCGCCTGTTTGAGCATCTGGCCGAAGCGCTGGGTGACTACGCGCGGTCCTGAGCCTGGTTCACAGGGCACGAAAACCAGCGGCCAGTTCCTGCCAGGGCCCGATATCCCAATGCCCACGTGCCTGTCCTGAAGGCGAGGGCAGTACGCAAAGCCGGGTCTCGTTGATGTGTTCGCGCTGCCATCCGTAGTGCACCGAAGGGCCTAGTACCAGGCGGGCCGCGGCTTTGCTGGTGAAGGCGAGCAGGCTGGGTGCATGACGTTCGATCTTCCTGCGTAGCGCCAGCGCATCGAAGGCATCTCGCGGCAGTTCGTCGTCGTTGCCCATATGGTGCTTGGCCAGGTCGGTCAGTCCGATGCCCAGCGCCTGCAGCAGCGGGAACTCGGCGGGTGCAAACTGGCGTGGTGTCAGCTGCACGGCATGCAGCGCGCGCCAGAACTGGTTGCCGGGATGAGCGTAATAGGCACCCTCGGCGGCCGAGCGGCGACCGGCTGCGGTGCCGCAAAACACCAGCCCCAAACCGGGCTGCAACAGATCGGGAAGCATCGGATGGCGCATCGTCAGCAAGCATAACGGCGGCTGGCCAGCCTGACCTAATGGAACACTGCCCGGTACATGAATCTCCCTATTTTTACGGTATTTGAGAAGCCAGCTAGGGATGACGCCGAAACTGTCGTCGGCGACACGCGACATGCATCGACAGTGTGCGCGTAGTGCCGCTATAAAGATCGTCCATCCAGGGGAGTGCCCGGTGAGCGAAGAAATCCTGATCAACGTGACCCCACGCGAGACTCGCGTCGGCGTGGTAGAGAACGGCATGTTGCAGGAGGTGCACGTGGAGCGGGCCTCCAGGCGCGGCTACGTGGGCAATGTCTATAAGGGGCGGGTGCAGCGGGTCATGCCTGGCATGCAGGCGGTCTTCGTCGACATCGGGTTGGAGCGCGCGGCGTTCCTGCATGCATCGGACATCCTCAGGCCAGCGCTGCCCATCGCTGCCGATGGCGTCGAATTGTCGGCGGCGGGCAATGGCCAGGTGCCATCGATCAGCGAACTGGTCCACGAGGGGCAGGAAATCGTGGTGCAGGTGGTGAAGGACCCCATTGGCACCAAGGGCGCCCGACTTTCCACCCACTTGTCCATTCCCTCGCGCTACCTGGTGCTGCTGCCGCATGCCCGCACGCTGGGTATCTCGGCGCGCATCGAGAACGAGGCCGAGCGTCAACGCCTGAAGGACGTGCTGACGCCGCTGATTGGCGAGAACCCACTCGGCTATATCGTGCGCACCAATGCCGAGGAGCAGACCGCCGAATCGCTGGCCTTCGATGTCACCTACCTGGGCAAGGTCTGGCGCGTGGTGCAGGAGAACATCGTCAAGGCCAAGGTCGGCGAGCGCGTGTACGAGGAACTTTCGTTGCCGCTGCGCAGCCTGCGCGACATGCTCAATGACGACATCGAGAAAGTGCGCGTGGACTCGCGCGAAACCTTCGAAAAGGTCGTCAAGTTCGTGCACAAGTTCATGCCTCATCTCGACGACCGGGTTGAGCACTACGCGGGCGAGCGCCCCATCTTCGACCTGTACGGCGTGGAAGACGAAATCCAGCGCGCGCTGAAGAAGGAAGTGCCGCTCAAGTCGGGTGGTTACCTGATCGTCGACCAGACCGAGGCGATGACCACCATCGATGTGAACACCGGCGGCTATCTCGGTACGCGAAATCTCGAGGAAACCGTTTACCGCACTAACCTGGAGGCCGCACAGGCCGCGGCGCGCCAGCTGCGACTTCGCAACCTCGGCGGCATCATCATCATCGACTTCATCGACATGACGGACGAAGAGCACAAGCGGCAGGTATTGCGCATGCTCGAAAAGGGCCTGGCGCGGGACCACGCCAAGACCACCGTCTATCCCATGTCGGCGCTCGGGTTGGTGGAGATGACGCGCAAGCGCACCACCGACAGTCTCGAGCGCCAGCTATGCGAACCTTGTCCGGCCTGCAGTGGGCGGGGTACGGTCAAGACGGCGGAAACCGTGACTTACGAAATTTTCCGGGAAATCACCCGGGCGGTTCGCCAATTCAATACCGAGAAGCTGCTGGTCATGGCCAGCCCCAAGGTGGTCGGCCGCATCCTCGAGGAGGAGTCCATCGCGGTCGCCGAATTGGAAGAGTTCATCTCCAAAAGCATACGCTTTCAGGCTGAAGAGCATTATTCACAGGAACAGTTCGATGTGGTCCTCCTGTAAGCATCTGATGCCGCACGTGCCAAGGCATGTCGTGTGGTGAGTCAGCCGTGAGCGCCATCTGGCAAAAACGCCTGCAGCAGGGCGCCCGGCTGTTGAGCTGGGTCGTCGGCGTCGCCGTGATTTCGCTCGCCGTGCTATTGGCGCTCACGCAGCTGTTGCTGCCTACGCTGGCGAGTCACCCGGAGTGGGTGGCGGCCCAGCTCAGTGCGAAATTGCAGCGGCCGGTGAGCTTCCAGTCCGTGAAAGGCTATGCGCAACCGTCCGGCCCCGTGTTCGTGGTGCGGGGTCTCACGGTGGGGGCGGGCGATGGTGGCGCGCCGCTGCATATCCCGGAAGCGGAACTCAAGCTCGACCTTGGTGGCTGGCTGTTGCCGACGCGGCACCTGGTGAACCTGCGCGCGCGGGGCATGCAACTGGACATGAGCCGCGATGCGGACGGTACCTGGCATATCAACGGCATTGGCCTGGCAGGCAGGCAGGAGCGCCAGAATCCCGCCTTTGGGCAGTTGTCGATCGGCCTGTGGTTGCGTGATACCCGCCTGGAAATCACCGATAACCAGGTCAACAAACACTACACACTTATCGCCGACCAGCTGCGCCTGAGCCGACAGGGCGGCCGCGTTCGCGTCGGTGCCCTGCTGCGGCGAGAGGGGGCGCCTGGACGTCTAAGTGGCGCCGGCAGTTTCAGTCAGGACGGTGCTGAGGGAAAAGTATGGATCAGTGGTACGGATGTCGATCTTCATGCGATGTCCGCGTCCATCGATTTGGGCGGCTATTCGGTTGAAAGCGGTCATGGTTCGCTTGAGAGCTGGCTCGATTGGCGTGATGCGAAGGTCGTGCGCAACCTGACGCGCTTCCATCTGCTGCAACTGTCCGTGGTCAACCCCGATGGCGCCACGGTCAACGTGCCTGTATTGGACGGTCTGGCTGAACTGAAATTGGGCCAGGACAGCTACGAGCTGCGTTGGGCAAGCGATGACCAGGGGGCGTTGGCTGCAAGCTTCCAGTCCATGGGTACGGACCAGGCACATGTCGATGTGGCGGCGAAAAATCTCCAGCTGGCACCGCTCGTGCCATGGCTGGCACTCAAGCCGCAGCTGTCACCCGGCCTTGCGCAATGGGTGGGTGGTGGCAAGCCGCGAGGTGAAGTGACGCGAGCGGCCATGCACTGGAACAAGGCCGAAGGGCTGCAGACACTCGATGTCGCGTTCAAGGGGCTGGCGATCGATGCAGTCGGCAAGCTGCCCGGCGTGGATGGTTTGCAGGGTGAGCTGCGCGGCGACGCCGAGGCGATATCGTTGTCGCTACCGGAACAAGCGACAGTGATGCGTTTTCCGCGCACGTTCCGCGAACCGTTGCTGATGTCGCGTCTCGTTGGTGATGTGGCGTTCTGGCACCAGGATGACGCCTGGCACATCGGCACGGATCCATTCCAGTTCGAAGGCGCTGGTTTCGGAGGCGAGGCGCGCGGAGAAATCGCGTTCCCGGATGCCGGCGGGCGACCCTTCCTCGACATGGTTGCGTCGCTGAGTCATGCCGATGTCGTGGCGGCCAAGCTGTTTTGGCCCATCGACTCGATGTCTCCGGCCGCCATTGAATGGCTCGACAGGGCGCTGGTCAGCGGCAAGATTGATCGTGGCGATGTCTTGGTGCGGGGCGATCTTGCCGATTGGCCGTTCCATCACAACGAAGGCCGCTTCGAGGCACGCGCGGTCTTGAGCGATCTCGTTTTCGACTATGGCAAGGAGTGGCCGCGCGCCGAAGGGGTGAATGCGATCGCCAATTTCGTCAACGGCGGATTGCTGGTGGAGGCGAATGCAGGCCAGTCACTGGGCAACAAGGTCGATCGGGCGGTCGCGCTTATTCCCGAATTGGGCCACACCGTGCTCGATCTCAATGTGAGTGGCAGCGGCACCGGCGCCAGCATGATGGAGTTCGTGAGCAAGAGCCCGATCGGCATCCATCAGGCTGATACCTTGTCCAAGTTCAGCCTGGGTGGCACGGGCGCGTTCGATTTTCACCTGTCGTTGCCGGTGGCGGACGCAAAGGACCTTGTGCTTGATGGTCGCGCCCAGCTGAAAGACGTCGACTTCAATGCGCCCGAGTGGAACCTCAAGCTGGACAAGCTTACGGGGCCCGCCACCTTCGACAAGGCGGGCTTCCACGCCGGGCCGCTGGATACCAATTTCCATGGCCAGCCATCCAAACTAGACCTTGCGATTGCGGGTGCCACTGGAAAGCCTGACACGGTACTCGCGGCCAAGTTGAGCGGTCGCTACAGCATGATTGAGCTGACGAAGGGCTATAGCCAGTTGGATTGGTTGAATCAGCTGGCAGAAGGCCGCAGCGACTTCGCTATTGGTTTCAACATTGCGCATACCAATGGCACGGCTGCCACCACGCAGCAATTGAGCGTCGACTCGTCGCTTACCGGCATGGCTTTGAAATTTCCCGTGCCGTTGAAGAAGCCCGTCGACGTATCGTTGCCCCTGCATGTCGATATGAATCTGCCCACCGCGGGCAGCGACGTGCAGCTGAGCTTGGGCCAGGTCGTGCGTGCGCGTCTGCGCCTGCCTGAAAATAGCGGCAAGTCGTTGGCTGCGACGTTTGCGTTCGGTACACGCATACCTGACACCGTGCCCGACCAGGGCGTGCGTGTCCGCGGTCGTGCCGCAAAACTCGACGTGACGGGCTGGGTTCAGTATGCCGCCGCCAGCGGCACGGACTCAGGTCCGGGCCTCGAAAGCATTGATGTGAACGCCGACCAGGCCCTGGTGTTTGGCCATCCATTTACCGATATGCATTTGCTGGCGAGCTCGCAATCGGACGGCCTCACGGTCGACGTCGAGAGCGCGGGGCTGGCTGGGCGCTTTGGCATTCCGCTGGTCGATCTCAACAAGCGTGGCGTAACGGCGCGACTGCAGCGGCTGTACTGGCCGAAAGATGTCTCGCCGGCGCCCAAGAAGGGCGACGCAGAAGCCGTGGCGACGGCGCCGGCCGTGGTGGCCCCCACGGCAAATCCTGCCGATACCGGCATCACGCCTTCGGCCTTGCCGCCGTTCCATCTCTGGGTGAGCGACCTGCGTTTCGGTGACTCCAAGCTGGGTGATGCACGCCTGGAAACCTGGCCGACCGATCGCGGCATGCACATCGACCAGTTGCGTACGCTTTCCCACGGCGTGCAGATCAACGGCGCGGGTGACTGGAATGGCACGGCCGGCAACAGTCATTCCCAGCTGGCGATCGATTTTGCGGCGGACAACCTGGGCGACATGCTGGGCGCTTTCGGCTTCGAGGGGCTGCTTGCAGGCGGCAAGGTCCATGCAAAGCTGGATGCCAGCTGGCCCGGTGCGCCCTCGGCCATGGACCTGGCCAATATGGAAGGCAAGCTAAGCATCAATATCACCGATGGACGCATGCCCGAGGTGACGCCTGGGGTGGTGCGTCTGTTTGGCCTGATGTCGGTGCTCGATTTGCCGCGCCGCCTCTCGTTCAATTTCGGCGACGTGTTTGGCAAAGGCCTGGCGTTCGATGCCATTGCCGGCGACTTCAAGTTGAGCGATGGCAATGCCCATACCGAGAACCTGCAGATTCGCAGCCCCGCTGCAGAAATCTCGATCAACGGACGCACTGGCCTGCGTGCGAAGGACTATGACCTGCAGGTGCTGGCCACCCCGCATGCGGGGAACACCCTGCCTCTTGTCGGTGTGGTGGTCGGCGGCCCCATCGGCGCGGCGGCCGGCTTTCTCGCCCAAGGTTTGCTGGGCAAGGGGATCAATCACGCGGCGAGTGCGCGCTACAAGATCACCGGCAGCTGGGACAAGCCATCGATCACCCTGATCGAAAAGCATGAGGCGACCGCGACGCCGGTGACCCCGCCGTTGTTGCCGGGCGTATCACCGGCGCCGGCCACCAGCAGCTCGCACTAAAGCTTGCTCACGCCTCAGGATCTCGCGGCTTGGTGCTGCCGCGGAACGGGAACAGTTGCTGCCGGACGAAGCCATCCGGCATGTAGTCGCCGACCACACCGTAGCGCTCCGGGAACTTCTTCGGCGACTTCACGGCCGTACCGAACAGGTAATCGAGAAACGCGTAGTGTGCGGCATAGTTGCGGTCGATGGCCTCGTCGTCGGAGGCGTGATGCCAGTGGTGGAAGTTAGGCGTCACGATGACGTACTTCAGCGGCCCCCAGCGCAGATGCACGTTGGCGTGATTGAACACCGCCTGGAAGCCCACCACGATGATGTAGGCATTCATCACCGCTTCGCTGAAGCCGAGTATGTACAGGGGTGCCAGTACGCATACGCGCGTGGCGATCAGCTCGAACATGTGCTGGCGTGACCCGGCCAGCCAGTCCATCGTCTTGACGCTGTGATGCACCGCATGGAAACGCCACAGGAACGGCACCTCGTGGTAAGCGCGATGCGCCCAGTACTGCGCAAGATCCGCGACCAGAACGCATAGCAGCAACTGCGGTACGAAACGGATGTGCTGCACGAATTGCTGGAAGTCGCTGCGCACCAGCCAGCCGAACAGGTGATGCAGCAGAAAGTTGACCACCAGCAAGGCCAGGCCCACGATGAAATGGTTCACCGCAAAATGCTTTAGGTCGGTCTGCCATTCCTTACGGAAAAGACTCTGGCCCTTGTATAGCGGAAACAGCTTTTCGATCACCACGAACACCAGGGTCGAGCCGAGCAGATCGAGGATGAACCAGTCCAAGCCGATGTAAGGCGTGTGGTCGGGAAAGTCGCCTACCGGTACGCGCGACCCGCCCAGCACGGTGGCCACGATCACCAGCGCAAAAGCGACCATGCTCAAGCGGCGCATGCGACCCAGGATGATGTTGGCGAGAGACATGCCGCCCGCTACCAGCAGGGCGACCAGCAGCAGCTGGCGCAAGGTGTCGACCGAATACTTGTGGCGCAGATCCGGTGTCGTCAGATATTCAGGGAAATGGAAGGCAAGCACGCCGAGCAGGCTGAGGAAGCCGAGCGAGAGCGCGACGACGCTGCTGATCTTGCCCAGGCCCGGCTTGAGCTCGCCGTCCCGCTGCAGCAGTTCGCGGGTCTCCTCGATCGGCGCCTTGAGGGTACGGTCGATCACCTGTTGGGTCAGCTTGTGCTTTGAAACGTCGCTCATCGAGTGGTCCTTCACCTGGGCGTAGGGGGCATGGTTGGGCCGCATGGTAGCTGTTCAGCGGACTCGGCAGCATCGGCAACAGGCTTTAAACCGCGGCAGGCAACCCCCATTTGCTGAAGTCTGGTCCTTTCCACATGGTTGAGATTTCATGGATTCCCTGATCGCGCAGGTTGAACGTCGTTTGCTGGCACCCGGTGGCCTCGCCGCCAACGACCTTGATCGCGTGTTCAGCCAGTTGATGGGGCCGTCCATCGACGCCGCCGACCTGTATTTCCAGCATTCGCGCAGCGAGTCCTGGGTCCTGGAGGAGGGCATCGTCAAGGACGGTAGCCATTCGATCGAGCAGGGCGTGGGCGTACGCGCCATCAGCGGTGAAAAGACCGGCTTCGCGTATTCCGATGAGATCGTGCTGCCGCAGCTGCTGGAAGCCTCCAAGGCAGCGCGAGCGATCGCCCAGGGTGGTAACGGCGCCGGCAAGCCGCTGGCGCTGAACGGGGTCCGGCAGCTTTATCCGGCGATCGATCCGGTCGAAAGCCTGCCCAACCCGGAAAAGATCGCCCTGCTGCGCGAAGTGGACGCGTATGCGCGTTCGCGCGATCCGCGCGTGAAGCAGGTGATCGTCAGCCTGGCCGCGACCATGGATACGGTGCTGGTGGCCGCCTCCGACGGCACGCTGGCCGCCGACGTGCGCCCGCTGGTGCGTCTGAATGTGCAGGTGATCGCCGAACAGGGCAGCCGTCGCGAGCAGGGCAGTGCCGGTGGTGGTGGCCGCTATGGCTACCGTGAGCTGATCGACAACGGTCGCGCGCTGGCCTTTGCCGATGAAGCCGTGCGCCAGGCCCTGGTGAACCTGGATGCGGTCGACGCGCCCGCCGGCAGCATGCCGGTGGTGCTCGGCCCTGGTTGGCCGGGTGTGCTGTTGCACGAGGCCATCGGCCATGGCCTGGAAGGCGATTTCAATCGCAAGGGCAGCTCGGCGTTTGCCGGTCGCATCGGCCAGCGCGTGGCCGCCCCGGGCGTCACCGTCGTCGACGATGGCACCCTCGCGGGTCGCCGTGGCTCGCTCAGCGTGGACGACGAGGGCACGCCTACCGAATGCACTACGCTCATCGAGGACGGCATCCTCAAGGGCTATATGCAGGACAAGCTCAACGCACGCCTGATGGGCGTGGCAACCACCGGCAACGGTCGTCGCGAATCATTCGCGCAGCTGCCGATGCCGCGCATGACCAATACCTACATGCTCGCCGGCCAGCACGATCCGCAGGAGATCATCCGCTCGGTGAAGCGAGGCATCTATGCGGTCAACTTCGGTGGCGGCCAGGTGGATATCACCAACGGCAAGTTCGTGTTCTCGGCCAGTGAGGCCTACCTGATCGAAGACGGCAAGGTAACGCGCCCGGTCAAGGGCGCTACCCTGATCGGCTCCGGCCCGGATGTGCTCACCCGTGTATCGATGATCGGCAACGATCTGGCGCTGGACGAAGGCGTCGGCGTCTGCGGCAAGGATGGCCAGAGCGTGCCGGTCGGCGTGGGCCAGCCCACGCTCAAGGTCGATGCGATGACGGTGGGTGGTACGGCGTCCTGATCCTCGATGGCTGGCGCATGCTGACGGCGGTTTTCCCGAGAAGCCGGCATCTTTAGTGGGTGGGCCACGTCCGTATGAAAATGTGCGAGGTTCCCGTCAAGAACCGGGCATATCCATAGAACAAAAGCTTATTTCGCTTTGGATCGTCGCAGGCGGACAGTGTCCGCTGCGGCCCTTCCCGTTGGCCGCCCGGACGTCTGGACGTCCGGTTCTTGCTTTCGGTGAAGGGCGTTGCGATGAGCGAAGCGACACGTGTTCTGCCGGGTCAGGCCGGTGCCCAAGGCGCCGCCGCTGCACGTCCTGCGCGGTGGGGAGTCTTTGCCAACGAGGACTGGTGGTCGGTGTGGATCGGCCTGCTGGTGATCGTGGTGGCGTGGGCTCTGTTCGCCCATGGCAGCAGCCTCAAATGGCTGGCGGTGGCGCCGGCGAAGTGGAAGACGCTGGCCGAGGCCGGGCAGGGCATTGCTTCCCACTGGCCGAACTATCTCGCGCTGTTCGCTGCGTTCGCCTTGCTGTTCGGTACCGGGCTTGCGGTCCTGGGGCATTCGTTGGCGCGTTTTCTACCCGCTTTCCTCACGCTATTTGTGACGTCGTTGTTGATCTTTACCGCATCCGCATGGGTCGAGGCGTCGCGCTACAACCTCGAGGCGCCGCTACTCGCGCTGGCGCTGGGTCTGCTGGTATCCAACACGGTCAAGCTGCCTGAGTGGTTCCAGTCCGGGCTGCGCGTGGAGTTCTACATCAAGGTGGGCATCGTGCTGCTGGGCGCCACCTTGCCGCTGACTTTGCTGGTGTGGGCGGGTCCGGTGGCGGTGGGACAGGCGACCATCGTCTCGCTGGCCACCTTCTTCACGATCTTCTTCGCCGGCAAGGCACTCGGTCTCGACAAGCGCTTTGCCGCGGTACTCGGCGTCGGTGGCGCGGTGTGCGGCGTTTCAGCGGCGATTGCCAGCGGCGGTGCGGTTCGTGCGCGCAGGGAAGACACCTCGGTGGCCATCACGCTCGTAGTCGTATGGGCGATCGTGATGATTTTCGTGCTGCCGTTGGCGTCACGGGCGTTGGGTTTGTCGACCGCCGTGGCCGGTGCATGGATTGGCACATCCGAGTTCGCGGACGCAGCGGGCGTCGCCGCCGCGCAGGCCTATGGCGATGCGGCGCGCAACGCGGGCGGTGCGATCGCCGGCGCGCCCGATGCCGCCGTGCAGGCGTTCACGCTGATGAAGGTGGTGGGACGTGACATCTGGATCGGCATCTGGGCCTTTACGCTGGCCTGGGTGGCCACCACGCGCTGGAATACCGGTGACGATGGGGTCAGGGCAAAAGCGGATGTGCGCGAGATTTGGGCGCGCTTTCCGAAGTTCGTGCTGGGTTTCGTGCTGGCTTCGGCGCTGGTGACGTGGATCGCCAGTCATTACTCGCTGGTCGATTACCGCAAGATCGTTACGCCAGACCTGGTGGCGCCGATCAGCACGTTGCGTACCTGGGCCTTCACGTTCTGCTTTCTCAGCATCGGCCTCACCACGCGTCTGCGCTCGCTCAGTGCAACGGGATGGAGGCCGCTGCTCGCGTTCACCGCTGGCGTGGTGGTGAACGTGATCATTGGCTACGTGCTGTCCGTGCACGTGTTCGCGTCGTACTGGAACGGGCTGGGCGGGTGAGCGACGTCGATGCCACGCCAGTTGGCAAGTTGGCGGCATCTTGCGAGCGTTGCGTTCACCGGCTGGAAGATCAGCGGGCGGTAGAGCAGCGCATGCCGGGGCTGACCTCGTTTGGATCGGCCTATGGCGCGAGCATCGCGGCCAGCCGGCTTTGCATGCTGCACGATTGCTGGGTATCGCCCGAGGATGGCTGCACCCAGTTCAGTGCGAAGGGTTGATCCCACCTCAACGTCGTCGCACTTCACCGATCGCTCGCCTAACCGCCATCTCGCCTCATCGTCATCCCAGCGAAAGCTGGGGTCCAGTGCCTTTCGCTGGGATGACGGTGACGTATTTCTGGGGCGCTTTGGAGCCGAGGCGTGCCTGGTATCTAGAGGGCTTCCTCGTCGCCTCCACCCACATCATCTGGCTCATCGGACTCATCCGCTTCGTCGTCAGCCAGCTGCTTGAGCAGCTGGAAAATTTCGCGGTAGGCGCGCGGCGGTTTATTGCCTTCCTGCTCGGTTTTCGCCTGGCGAGCCAGTGAGCGTAGGTGTTGGCGATCGACGTTCGGATGCTGCGTTATCAACTCGCTGATCGCAGCGTCGGCGTCGGCGATCAGCCGATCGCGCATCGCTTCCAGTCGATGCATCGCCGCTGTTTCCTGGCGCTGGCGCTCGCGATTCACGCCGAGCGCGGCACGCACGCCGTCGAATACTTCCGGATCGTGACGGCGCATGACTTTCGCCAGGAACGCCAGCTGCCGCTTATGCGCGATGTGCGCAGTAATGCGGCGTGTCTGCGCGATCTCGCGCTGCACGTCTTCGGGCAGGTCCAGCTTGGCCAACTTGCTCGCCGGCAGTTCGACCAGCTGATTGGCCAGCGCGAGCACGGCCAGCGCGTCGCGGCGCTGTTGCGTGCGCGTGGGGCCGTAGTC
This sequence comes from Dyella humicola, assembly GCF_026283945.1. NCBI lineage: Bacteria > Pseudomonadati > Pseudomonadota > Gammaproteobacteria > Lysobacterales > Rhodanobacteraceae > Dyella > Dyella humicola. The sequence goes on along the minus strand of NZ_JAPDPC010000001.1, from coordinate 3,265,294 downwards.
GTGCTCGGGATCGTCGGTGTAGTTACGGTTCACAGAATGGTTCCAGCTAGTAGGCCCAGCGGCCTTGGCTTTCAGTGCGTGGCGTCGCGGCGGTCGAGCGGATCCGGCTCGGCCTGTTCCAGTGCAAAGCGTGCAATCGGTTCACCGTCCATTTCCACGGTTTCGCAAAACATGGCGGCCGGGCGAACCCACAGACCGTAATCGCCATAGAGTGCTTGGTAGACCACTACTTCCTCCATCGTCTCGCTGTGCCGGGCCGTGCCCAGCACGCGGTAACGCTGGCCCTTGTAGTGACGGTAGATGCCGGCTGTCGGTGACATGGCGTTCTCCGCTGGACGCTCTTTGCATTCGGCCGCGCCACCCCCATGTCTGGGAATTGCGCGGGTCGGACCGCGTATTCTACCCGTCAGTCTCCAGGAAGCCCACGCGTGACCGAACTCAGCCGCACCCAGGACCGCAGCCTCGAAGAACTGGATCGACTGGCCCAACTGGCCGAGGACGTGATCCGCCGCGCCCGGGCCGCTGGCGCCAGCCAGGCCGAAGTGGCTGCCAGCATCGATACGGGACTGAGCGTGAACGTGCGCCTCGGTGACGTGGAGACGGTCGAGCATACGCGGGACCGGGGTTTTGGGCTGACCGTCTATTTCGGCCAGCGCAAGGGCTCGGCCAGCACCGCCGACCTCAATCCGGATTCGATCCAGGCCACCCTGGACCAGGCCTGCGCCATCGCCCGTTTCACCGAGGAAGACCCGGCGGCCGGCCTGGCCGACGCCGCACGCATGGCCACGGTGTTTCCCGACCTGGACCTGTGGCACCCATGGCGCATCGATACCGCCGGGGCCATCGCCCTGGGCAAGGACATAGAGGACGCCGGCCGCGCGCACGCGGGCATCACCAATTCCGACGGTGCTGGCGTGCAGATGGGTGAGAGCCTGGCGGTGTATGCGAACTCGCATGGGTTCCTCGGCCGCGAACGCGGGACGCGGCATTCGCTGTCGCTGTCGCTGATCGCAGGCGATGAGGAAGGCATGCAGCGGGATTACTGGTACGACAGCGTGCGTTCGGCGAACGACTTCATGAGCGCACAGGCCCTCGGCGACAAGGCAGCCCAGCGCACGCTATCGCGCATGGGTGCGCAGCGCCTTTCGACACGCCAGAGTCCGGTGCTGTTTGCACCGGAGGTCGCCCGCGGCCTGATCGGCCATCTGGTCAGTGCAGTCAGCGGCGGTGCGCTGTATCGGCGAGCCAGCTTCCTGCTCGATCACGTCGGCAAGCAGGTGATGCCGTCATGGCTGAATATCGTGGAGCGGCCGTTTTTGATGCGTGGCCAGGGTTCGGGCGTATTCGATGCAGAAGGTGTCGCCACGCGCGACAGTTCGCTGATCGAGAACGGCGTGCTGGCGCGCTATGTATTGGGCAGCTACTCGGCGCGCAAGCTGGGGTTGGAGTCCACCGGTAATGCTGGCGGCATCCACAACCTCATCGTTGAGCCAGGCCAGGACGATGGTACGCAGCTGGACTTCGCCGGCATGCTCAAGCGCCTGGGTACGGGGTTGCTGGTAACCGAGGTGATGGGGCAGGGCGTGTCAACCATTACCGGCGACTACTCGCGTGGTGCCGCCGGGTTCTGGGTCGAGAACGGGCAAATCGCCTATCCCGTGGAAGAAATCACCATCGCCGCCAATCTGCGCGACATGTACACAGGCGTCGTGGCGGTGGGGGCGGACGTCGATCCGCGTTCGCACCTCCTCACCGGGTCCATCCTGCTGGAGCAGATGACCATCGCTGGCGAATAGTCTCGCGGGCTGTAGTTCTGGGGATGGGTTATTAGTCGGCAAATTCCTGCGTACTTGCTAGGATCGGCGTGCCGGTTCTAGCGCCGGCTATAAAAAATCAGGCTTTTACGACCAGGAGATGTACGCATGAGCGTTCCACCCGAGTCTGTCGTACCGCCGCCGTCGAACGGGCCCCAATCGTCGCCGTCTGACACGCCTGCTGCCGAAGAGCGGACATGGGCGATGTTCGCTCATCTGTCGGCCTTGCTGGGTTGCATCGTGACCGGCCACTGGTTTGGCTGGGGCTGCTTCATTGGTCCGCTGATCATCTGGCTGGTGAAGAAGGACTCCATGCCCTTCGTGAACGATCAGGGCAAGGAAGCGCTGAACTTCAACATCACCATTGCCATCGTCGGCATCGCCTTGTTCCTCTTGACGCTGATGACCCTGGGACTGGGTGTGGTATTGGCGATTCCCATTGGCTTGGTGGTCGGGGTGGCGTGGTTGGTGTTCACCATCATCGCGGCGATCCGCGCCAACGAAGGCGTGCGTTACCGCTATCCGTTTACGTTGCGCCTGATCAAATAGTCGCCCTTCATGAGGGATGGAAAGGCAGCCCTTGGGCTGCCTTTCTCGTTTCAGTGCAGCCCGACGTAGGTGCGCTTGAAGGTCACCGGCTGCTCCAGCGTAGGTACTTTCCATGCACCGGTGACGATCATCTGCTGGCCATCGGCAGACAGCTGCCAGGTCTGGTCGAGTCGGGAGCCGTCGGCGTATTCGATCGAGAACATGAGTCGTCCCGCGTCGACGTGGCCCCGCACCATGGCGTTGCCGTTGAGCGATTGCCGCGCCTGGCTGTCGAGCTTGCCGGTCAGCTGGCTGCCGTCGTTCAGATGAATCTGGAAGGTCTTCGGGTCCTGCTGCACGAGCAGGACCGAGTCGACCTTCAGCAAGGGCGGCATCGGGAAAGTGGCCGTTGCGAGGGGGTCTTTGTCGGCGGTGGGGCTCTTGTTGCCGGGCTGATCGCCACCGCCGTGCCGGCCATGGCCACCGCCACCCATGCCGCCACCTCCCATGCCCCCGCCGCCCGTGCCGCCGCCGCCCATCCCACCATGGCCCATCCCGCTGCCGTGGCGTCCGCCGCCGTTATTGCTGGGTGGTGTCGAGGATGAAGAGGCCGATGCCGGAGCTTGCTGCTCCTTGGCTTCCTGCTCCTTGCGTGCCTCCGTGCGCAGCGAGGCGGTGAGCGTGTCAGCCGTGTCGCTGTTGCGGTCGTCCAGCCGCCAGGCCCCGCTGAAATCCGCTGCGGGTGGGGTTGCCGCGCTGGCCACGCTGGCGATGAGCAAGCTGGCGCAGGCGGACAACAGCAGGAAGCCGCCGCGGCGCGGCAAAACAGCAGAGAAGCAAGGCATGGGGAGGGACAGGTAACGGAGGTATCTGTCACTAGACGTTTCAGTCGCCGTCAGGTTGACGAAGGCTCGAAGGGCCGTGCGGCCGTAAGGCTCAGCGCTGACGTGCTGCGGCGTAGCGGGCGAGTTCTTCCAGCAGTGCGCCGCGTTCTCCCAGGGGCGCAATGGCTTCCAGCGCATCGGCGGTCAGTCGTGCGAGGTGTTCGCGCGATGCATCCATGCCAATGATCGAGGGAAAGGTGGGTTTGTCGGCGGCGGCATCCTTGCCAGCGGTCTTGCCAATCACGGACGACTCGCCTTCCACGTCGAGAATGTCGTCGCGTACCTGGAAGGCAAGCCCCACGGCGTGCGCATACCGATCGAGCGCCTCAAGCGCATCGTCGGGCGCCTCAGAGGCCAGGGCCCCAAGGCGGACCGAGGCGCGAATCAGCGCACCGGTCTTGCAGGCGTGCATGTTTTCCAGCTCGTCCAGCGAAAGCCGGCGCCCGACTGCCGCGAGATCCAGGGCCTGGCCGCCCGCCATCCCTTCGGCACCGCAGGCGCGCCCGAGCACGCGCAGCATTTCCACGTAACGCGTGGGCGACACACCCTGGTCCACGTCATGCGCCAGCAGTTCGAACGCCAGCGCCTGCAGCGCGTCGCCGGCAAGAATCGCCATGGCTTCACCGAACACGATATGGCAGGTGGGACGTCCACGGCGCAAGGCGTCGTCGTCCATGGCCGGCAGGTCGTCGTGTACCAACGAATAGGCGTGGATCAGTTCCACGGCGCAGGCGGGGGCATCCAGCCGCGAGCTGCTTTCCCCGAACGCATGACCGGCGGCGTAGACCAGTAGGGGACGCAGCCGTTTGCCGCCGCCAAGCACGGCATAGCGCATGGCGCGGTGAAGTTCGACTGGGGAGCTGTCTTCCGGCGGCAGCGAGCGAGTCAGCGCCTCGTCGGCGCGCGCGATCAGCGACTTGAGAGCCTGGCCGAGTTCAGAGTTCGGGTTCAAACGGTTCGGCGGTGTTGGGAGCATCGGGATCAAGCAGCAGGCGCACGCGCATTTCGGCCGTTTCCAGCGCCTGCTGGCAATGGCGATAGAGGCCGATGCCACGTTCGAACGAGGAAAGGGACTCGTCCAGGCTAAGGTCACCGCCTTCCATACGCGCAACCAGCTGTTCGAGCTCGTCTAGCGAATGTTCGAAGTCAGCGGCGGGAGCCGGAGCGGCGGGAGCGGAAGCGGACTTGGCCATGGCCCGCAAAGCTAACGCAGGGGGCGTGCGGAATCAATGTGCGTGAGGTCTTGCCCGGCCGTTTCATCGGCAATGGTGGCCATGTTGCGACAGCCCGCACAGGCTCAACGGCCTTCAGGAGGCGGGCTGCCAGCGCGGGGCCGCGCCTGCAGCAAGAAACAATGTCGCACCATGCTCTGTCAGCCAGCGATCGCCCACGCCAATCAACTCCTCCCCGGCATACAGCAAGGGGCAGGCAGCACGGCGCCAGGGCGGCATGCTGCTCTGCTGGAACAGGTCGCGTAGCTCTCGCGTATGGGCGTCACCAGCGGGGCGGATGTGTTCACCACCCTGGCGCAGTCGAACCGTCAACGGCTGCTCAAGTCGCGCAGGTGCTTCCAGCAGCAGGCTCCCGCCATCGGGCAGGGCCAAGGGTTCGCCTAGCCAGGACGCCTGCCAATGCGGATCGACACGCCGCTGCGGCGGTAGCGCCCACAGCCGGCCTTTCCATATATGCAGCTCGGCACCGGCCCAGCGAACACATGGCAGCTGGCCGTCGCGAGCGAGGCATTGCCGTTCGATCTGCTCGCGTTGCGCCGTGGTTGGTGCGGGCAGGCCGCGTGCATGCAGCCAGTCGTCGAGCAGCGGATGGCGCAGGGCCGGTGCCAATGCCAGCCAGCGGGCGGCATCCAGGCTGCCGGTCACGCTATCGAGCATGTCCGCCTGAACGGCACGCCAGTGTCGCGCCAAGGTCTCGGTGGCAGAGCGGCTAAGGCGCGCGCTATGCGCGATGGACTCCACCGCCTGCGGCCAATGCTGGCTGAGCCGCGGCAGGATCTCGTGGCGGAGAAAATTCCGCGACAGGCGACTGTCGGCATTGGATGGGTCGTGGATGCACGGAAGCTCGTGTGCGTCGACGTAGTCACGCAACAGCTGACGGGGTACATCGAGCAGGGGGCGCCATAAGCTTCCCTGTCCCAGCGCGCGTGATTCACGCATGCCGCCCAGGCCTTCCGGCCCGGCGCCGCGCAGCAGTTTGAGCAGCACGGTTTCGGCTTGGTCGTCGCGATGATGGCCCAGCAGCAGATGCTCGTCACGGGTCAACGACATGGCGAATGCGCGATAGCGCGCATCGCGCGCCGCGGCTTCCAGCCCATAGCCTTGGGCGTGATCGACCTCTACGCGCAACACCAGACATGGCACGCCCCACTCCTTGGCCAGTTGCCGGCAGTGTTCCGACCATTGTCGACTGTCGGGATGCAGGCCGTGGTCGATATGCAAGGCGCGCAGGCCGCGCGCATGGGCTTCGGGAAGCTGGGCGAGCGCGTGCAGCAGGGCGGTGGAATCCGGGCCGCCGCTGTACGCCACGCACAACCCTCCTTGCGGTTGCCGGCGCAGCGCCTGTTGCAGGATCTCGATCAGCTTACTCACCATTCGGCGATTTCTTGGTCTTGTTGCGCACGTAGATCACCTTCGGCCGTCCCTCGCCGGTACTGCGACGATCGATGTCGAACAAGGTGGTCGCCTTGATCAGCTCGCTCAGCTTGTTGTAGCCGTAGGTGCGCGCATCGAAATTGGGGCGCTGCTTGGTCATGATCGAACCTACGCCGCCCAGGGCCGCCCAGCCATCGTCGTCGGACGCAGCTTCCAGCGCATTGCGCAGCAGGTTGACCAGGACCGTGTCCTGCTTGAGTTGTGCGGCCGTGCGCGGCTTGAGCGGCTGTTCCTCGTCCGGCTTGGCGACCAGGATATCGGTGTAGATGAACTTGTCGCAGGCGGCCACGAACGGGTCGGGTGTCTTGCGCTCACCAAAGCCGTAGACGATCAAGCCCGATTCACGGATGCGCGCCGCCAGCCGGGTGAAGTCGCTGTCGCTGGAGACGATGCAGAAGCCGTCAAAGCGTCCCGAATACAGCAGGTCCATCGCATCGATGATCATCGCCGAGTCGGTGGCGTTCTTGCCGCTGGTATAGCCGAATTGCTGGATCGGCTGGATGGACTGCTTCAACAGCTGCTCTTTCCAGCCCTTTAGGTGCGTGCTGGTCCAGTCGCCAAAGGCGCGCTTGACGTGGGCGGTGCCGTACTTGGCGACCTCGGCCAGCAGCGCTTCGGCAATGGCCGGCTGGGCATTGTCGGCGTCGATGAGAACGGCAAGCTTGGTGGCATGCTCGTGGGCCATGAACGCGATTTCCTGGCGAGGGTGCGCCGATGGTAACGCTGCGAATGTGATCAGCGTTTGTCGACCTGGAAATTCAGCTCCACCCCAACACCCGCGGGATCGGTAAGAAACAGCTGCACCTGGCCCCGGGAGTCGACGATGTCGACTTGGTAGGGAATATGGGCGGCGTCGAGCCGTGCACGGGCGGCCGCCAGGTCGTCACAGGCGAACGCGACATGCGAAAGCCAGCCAGTGCGCTGTGGTGGGCCGTCGCCATCGCCGGAAATGCTCAGATGCATCAGCGGCTGTTCGCCGGCATACAGCCAATGGCCGCGCGAACCGGAGCGAAACGAGGGCCGAGGGCCTTCCTGCAGGCCCACGATGTCGATATAGAAGCGGCGCAACCGCTCGATCAGTGCGGCAGGTGCACGCAGGTTCACATGGTCCAGCGCGCGCACCCCGGCCATGGCGGCTTACTCCTGGTAAGCGCCGTAGCCACGCAAGCGCTTGTAGCGCAGCTCGAGCAGGTCCTTCATCGGCAGCGCTTCCAACTCGTCAAGCTGGTTCAGCAGCACGGCCTTGAGGCGCACGGCCATCGAATGCGGGTTGCGATGGGCGCCGCCCAGCGGTTCGCGCACCAGCTTGTCGATCAGACCCAGCTCAAGCAGACGCGGCGCAGTAAGGCCCAGCGCCTCGGCGGCGTCCTTCGCCTTGTCGGCGCTCTTCCACAGGATGGAGGCGCAACCTTCCGGCGAGATCACCGAATAAGTGGAGTACTGCAACATCACGGTGCGGTCGCCCACGCCGATGGCCAGCGCGCCGCCCGAGCCGCCTTCACCGATCACGGTGCAGATGATGGGCGTGCGCAGGTCGGCCATTTCCAGCAGATTGCGGGCGATAGCCTCACTCTGGCCGCGCTCCTCGGCACCGACGCCAGGATAGGCGCCGGGGGTGTCGATCAGGGTCAGCAGGGGCAGGCCGAAGCGCTCGGCCATCTTCATCAGGCGCAGCGCCTTCCGGTAACCCTCGGGGCGCGGCATGCCGAAATTGCGGCGTACCTTGCCCTTGGTGTCGCGCGCCTTCTGGTGGCCGATGATCATCACCGGGCGGCCATTGATACGACCCAGGCCGCCCACGATGGCGGCGTCGTCCGCATAGGCGCGGTCGCCGGCCAACTCGTGGAATTCCTCGCAGATCACGCTGATGTAGTCCAGCGTGTACGGGCGCGCCGGATGGCGCGACAGCTTGGTCACCTGCCAGGGCGTGAGGTTGCGGAAGATCTCGTTGGTCTTGAGCTTCAGCTTCTCGCGCAGGCGGCCGACTTCCTCATCGATATTGAACGCCTGCCCATGACTGGCATGGCGAAGCTCTTCAATCTTCGCGTCCAGCTCGGCGATGGGTTGTTCGAAATCGAGGAAGTTAGGGTTCATTCGGTGCAATTCGTAACACGGAAGCGGAGCAGTATACCGATCCGCGAAAAAAGACGGGAACGGGGGCGTATGGGGCACCCTCACCGTCATGCCGGCTGCTGCCGGGATGACGGTGAGGTAGATCGGGTTGACGAGAGGTCAATCGCCGCGTGGACGGTCGTCGTTCTTCACAATGCGCAACCTGGCCGCCTCGACCCCCGGCACCGCGCGGATGGCGCGTAGGAGTTCGGGGATGGCGTCCACGCGCCATTCCTCTCCCAGCTCGAGATCCGCCTGGGCGGCCTGGTTGTGGTAGCCGTACAGGACCACGCTGGCGCGCCCGCCGCGATAACCCGACAGGGTGCGGCGCAGATCCTCGATGAAGCTGGGGCCCACCCCATTCAGCTTCAATCGCAATAAGCGCGCGTAGCGGCGACAGGCATCTCCCAGGGACAGGGCGTTGCGCGCGCGCAAGGCGAAGCCGCCACCGGAGAAATCGTCAATGCGCAGGCCGCCTTCCACCACCAGTATCTGGTCGCGGGTGAGTAGCGGCGCCACCTGCTGGTATAGCTCGCCGAAGAAGCTCACCTCGATGACGCCGCTGCCGTCTTCCAGTCGTACGAAGGCATCGCTCTCGCCGCGCTTGCGCACTGCGGTGACCATGCCGGCCACCGTCCACGGTGTATCCGGGCCCCGGCGGAAGCGGTTGTTGTCGCCGTCGTCATTCTTGCGCGGCTTGGGTGGCTGGTAACGGTCGGCGATTTCACCGAGTGGGCAGGTCGATAGCTGGGCCAGTTCGTCCTTCCAGGGGTCGGTGGGATGGCCGGACAGGTAGTGGCCGAGCGTGTCGCGCTCGCCCTGCAATTTCTGCTCTAGCGGCCATTCGGGCACCGTGGGCAGGTCCACCTGCACGACGGGAGCGGCGCTGACCCCGCTTTTATCCGACATGAAGGCGCCAAACATATCGTTCTGGCCGGACTGCTTGTCGCGCAGGTGCTGCTCCGCCACCTTCATGGCATTGGGCAGTTGCAGCATCAGGCTGGCGCGCGTAGGCGCGAGCGCGTCGAGCGCGCCCGACAGGATCAAGGCTTCCAGTACGCGGCGGTTGAGCTTGGTCGAATCGACCCTGCGGCAGAAGTCGGTGAGCTCCTTGTACGCACCGCCACGCTTGCGTTCGTCCGCAATCGCCTCGCAGGCGCCTTGGCCCACGCCCTTGATCGCGCCCAGGCCATAGCGCATCACCTTGGGCTCGACCGCGACAAACATGAATTCGGAGGCGTTCACATCCGGCGGCAGCACCTTCAGGCCGATCGCCTCGGACTCGGCGATGAAGGTCACCGCCTTGTCGGTGTTGTCCATGTCCGACGAGATCGTCGCGGCCATGAACTCGGCCGGGTAGTGCGCCTTCAGCCATGCTGTCTGATACGACACCAGTGCGTAAGCGGCCGCGTGCGATTTGTTGAAGCCGTAGCCGGCGAATTTTTCCATCAGGTCGAAGATGGAATCGGCCTTTTCGCCGCTGAGGCCGTCCTTGGCGGCACCCTCGCGGAACTTGGCGCGTTCCTTCGCCATTTCCTCGAGTTTCTTCTTGCCCATCGCACGACGCAGCAGGTCGGCGCCGCCGAGCGAATAACCGCCCACGATCTGCGCCATCTGCATCACCTGCTCCTGATAGACCATGATGCCGTAGGTCTCTTTCAGGATCGGCTCGACGCGGGGGTCGGGGTATTCCACTTGCTCGCGGCCGTGCTTACGCGCCACGAAGCTGGGGATCAGGTCCATCGGGCCGGGGCGGTACAGCGCCACCAGCGCGATGATGTCCTCGAATCGGTCGGGCTTGGCGTCCTTGAGCATGCGCTGCATGCCGGAGGATTCGAGCTGGAATACCGCCACCGTCTGCGCTTTCTTCAACAGCTCGTACGGCGCCGGATCGTCCAGCGGCAAGGCGGAGATGTCGAGTGCGGCCTCGCCGGTCTTCTCGCGACGCGCGTTGATCGCCTTCACCGCCCAATCGATGATGGTCAGCGTGCGCAGGCCGAGGAAGTCGAACTTCACCAGGCCGACGGCTTCCACGTCGTCCTTGTCGTACTGGGTCACCACGCCGCCGCCGCCCGCTTCGCAGTACAGGGGGGCGAAATCGGTGAGCGGGGTCGGTGCGATCACCACGCCGCCGGCGTGCTTGCCGGCGTTGCGGGTGAGGCTCTCAAGTTTGAGTGCGAGGTCGATCAGCGTTTTCGCTTCCTCGTCCTGCTCGTACAGCTCGCAGAATTCCTTGACCACCCGATCGGGTTCTTTCTTGGCCTTCTCCGAGCGGCCCAACGCGCACGACAAGGTGAGATCCAGTGGCCGCGCCGGGATCAGCTTGGCGATGCGGTCGACCTGGTTGTAACCCATGCCGAGCACGCGGCCGGAGTCGCGCAACACGGCCTTCGCCGCCATCGAACCGTAGGTGATGATCTGGCTGACGTGGTCGCGGCCATACTTGCGCGCGACGTAGTCGATCACCTCGTCGCGGCGATCCATGCAGAAGTCGATGTCGAAGTCGGGCATCGACACGCGTTCGGGATTGAGGAAGCGCTCGAACAGCAACTCGAACTGCAACGGATCGAGGTCGGTGATCTTCAGTACCCAGGCGACCAGCGAACCCGCACCCGAACCACGGCCCGGACCAACCGGGATGCCGTTCTGCTTACCCCAGTTGATGAAGTCCGCCACGATCAGGAAGTAGCCGGGGAAGCCCATCTTGATGATGACGTCCAGCTCGCGTTCCAGTCGCGCTTCGTAGTCGGCCAGCGTGCGTCCGGCGGCCAGGGGCGCAACCGTGAGACGCTCCTTCAGGCCCTCGCGCGAAATCTCGCGGATATAGCTGGCCAGGTCGTGGCCTTCCGGCACCGGGAAGTCGGGCAGGTAGTAGGTGCCGAAGCTGAGTTCCAGCGTGCAGCGCTTGGCCAGCTCGATGGTGTTTTCCAGCGCCTCCGGAATATCCGCGAACAGCGCCTCCATCTCGCCTGGCGTTTTGACGTATTGCTGATCGCTGTAGTCGCGAGGGCGCTTGGGATCGGCCAGCACGCGGCCCTGGTTGATGCACACGCGCGCTTCGTGGGCTTCGAAATCATCCTGCTTGAGAAAGCGCACGTCGTTGCTGGCGACGACCGGCAAATCCAGCTCGGCGGCCAGGGCCAGGGCGGCGATGTTCCAGTTTTCCTCGCCGTCGCGGCCGCAGCGGGTCAGTTCCAGGTAGAGGCGGTCGGCCATTTGCGTGGCAAACGGGCGCAAGCGCGCAGCCACCGCCGTCACGCCCTGATTGACCGCCATACGACCGGCCTCGCTCTCGCGTCCGAGCAGGGCGATCAGGCCGTGCGTGGCCGCGGGGGTCAGCCAGGCGGCGTCGATCAGTGCGCGGCCACTCTGCTGGCCTTCGCGCCAGGCGCGTGAGACCAGACGCGACAGGTTGAGATAACCCTCGCGATTCTGGCACAGCAGGGTGAGACGCCAGGGTCGCGGATCATCCGGTGCGCTGACCCACAGGTCGCAGCCACCGATCGGTTTGATGCCGGCGGCGCTGCACGCCTTATAGAACTTCACCAGCGCGAACATGTTGCTGTCGTCGGTGAGCGCTACCGCAGGTACACCCTCGCGCACGCAGGCCTCGACCAGCGCCTTGATGCGGATGGTCGAATCGACCAGCGAGTATTCGCTGTGCAAATGAAGGTGAGCGAAGCGGACGGACATGGCGCGCACGCAGAAAGGATGCTCAGCCTAGCGTTGCTGGCCGGGGTGGGCAAGAATTGACATCGGTGCACACGCCGCCATTCGGCCAGCTATGGGGCTTGCGACGTTGCGGCGGCAGTCATGGGAGCCGCTGGCGTGGCGGCCGAGGGCGCGGGGGCATCGATCAAATCCTGGATCTCGCCGAGCATGTCGTCGAGCATGTCTTCGCCGTAGCCCACGTGGATGTGAGCAATGCGTCCGTCACGGCCGATCATCACCATATACGGCAGACCGTTGACGCCGTAGGGCTTGGAGATGCGGTTGTCGCCGGCCTCGTAGGTAAGGATCACGTCCAGATCCTTCCAGCGACGCTGAATCTTGGTGAACGTGTCCCGATCGTCGTCGTGATTGACGCCCACGACCTGCAGATCCGCCGTGCCCATCTTCTTCTGGATGGCCGCCAGTATCGGCATTTCCTTCAGGCAATAGCCGCACCAGGATGCCCAGAAGCTGACAATGACGACCTTGCCGTGCAGCGCGCTTACCCGCACGTCGTTGCCGTGGCGGTCATGGCCGAGATAATCCGGCGCCACGTCGCCCTCGGTCGGCTTGGCGTAGGCCGCCGAAGCGAGCGACAGCGCAAGCAAAACCAGCGCACGCGTGAACAGTCGTTTCATAGTGAATCCCCCTGACGCAGCAGATTACCGCAAGCAACGGCCGTAAGGAGGCAGCAGAGGGCGCCTATAAAGTGAGCTTAGGGTGATTGCAGGTGGCGACGAGGACTGGCAGGGTCCGGGGCTTTATTCGCTTTGAAAGTCAGCGTATCGCGCTGCCCAGGACTTGCCCATGTCACTGATCCGATCACTGTTCGCCGTCAAGTCTGTCGAGTCCTCGCTTGCTGCCAACCATGCATTGCGGCGCGCCCTGGGTCTCAAGGATCTGATCGTACTCGGCCTAGGCTAGGTGATCGGTGCGGGTATCTTCGTGATCACCGGCCAAACAGCTGCCGCACTCGCGGGTCCGGCGCTCACCTTTTCCTTTGTGCTGGCCGGACTGGCGGCCGCATTTGCCGCGTTGAGCTACGCCGAGATCGCCGCCATGTTGCCGGTGTTGGGCAGCGCCTATGTCTATGCCGATGCCACCTTCGGTGGATGGTTGGCCTGGTTCATGGGTTGGAACGCAGTGGCCGAATAACTGCGGGGCTCCTGCGACGACGGAAAGTAAGCTGAGTTTCCGTCGTCGGTGGGGATGCTCTCATCTCTTACGAGATGTGAAACAGCTCGTCTCCCATGGAATTGTCGATGTAGTGGTCGAGACTCGGCACGGCCAATGGGTGCAGGTCATAGTCGACGTGTTGGTACTCCGCGTCGACGATGGCGGTGAGCTCCTCGGGCGTGAGGAGCTTCGTGGCGGTGGAAGTCTCGGGTTCGCCGCGCGGTACGGCGTTTTGCGGGCGGTTGGGAAGCGTCATGACACGACTCCTGCGGTCTAGCGCGCGTAATGAGTGTCTCAAGGTCGCGTGACAGGTACAAAGCACGCGGGTTGATCTCGCGTCCATGCTTTGCTGGAAGTTCACCGCGCCGCAGAATCGGGCGTATCGGTTGGGTTGGCGTGCGCTGGTGACATCGGCCCGGTGACTTCGCTTCCTGTATCCGTTGGGATGCAGCAATGGCGGAAAAGGTTGCCTCAAAGAGACCTGCCTCTTGCCAATAGAGAATGGGTTTCTCCGTTAGTTCCCGACTTTGGCGGAGCCAGGTCGAGAGTCATGGGTTCCCGTTTCTCGACTGCATTCTAACGCCGGTTCACACGCGTTGGCGTGGGTCATAGGCCATGCTGGGAGGCTGTAATCTTGGCCTCGTTGATGCTTATGATGACGAGCTCGGCGCGTTTGATATGGATGGCTAATTCCGTCGCAGCGGGCGTTGAGCTGCTTCCAGTTTTCACTGTGCATGGCAGTGCTCATGCAGCAGCGGATGCCGGCGAGGCTGGGCCCAAACACTTTAGCGGTGACGCCAGCCCGCAGCATTCACGGTGCTAGTGGCGCCTAGAACAACACACCTTGGTCCACCAGCAACTTCACCGGCGCGAAGCTGCGGCGGTGATGCTGGCAGGGGCCCAGACGCCTCAGCGATTCCAGATGCGCTGGCGTCGGATAACCTTTGTGCACGGCGAAGCCGTAGCCGGGATGTTCGCGATCGAGCTCGACCATCCAGCGGTCGCGGCTGACCTTGGCGAGAATGGAGGCCGCGCTGATCGCCGGTTCCAACGCGTCGCCGCCGACGATGGCCCGGCCTGCGCAGGGCAAGTCGCGGGGTAGTGCATTGCCGTCGATCCATGCCTCGTGCGCCGCGGGGGCGAGCCCTGCCAGTGCGCGGCACATGCCGGTCATGGTGGCCTGAAAAATGTTGAGCCGATCAATCTCCTCCGGCATCACCATGACCACGCAGTGCGCCAAGGCCCTGCTGATGATCTGGGGATAGAGCGCCTCGCGTTTCGCTTCGCTCAGCTTCTTGGAGTCGTTGAGCCCTTCGATGGGGCGGGCTGGATCGAGAATGACAGCAGCAACCGCCACGGGTCCTGCCAGAGGACCTCGGCCGGCCTCATCGACGCCGGCAATCAGCAAGCCTTCGGCGCTGGCGGTGATTTTTCTAGCGGCCACGCGGCGCCTCGATCAGCTCGGCGACCGCATCGGCCGCCAGGTCGCCGGCATCCCCATCAAGATCGCCACGCAAGGCCAGATGCAGTTGCTCGAAAGCCGCAACGATGGCACCACGGCGTTCGCTGTCGCGGAACAGCTCCAGCGTCGCGGCGGCAAGCTTGTCGGCGGTGAAATCGTCCTGCATCAGTTCGGGGACAAGCACGGCGTTGTCGCCCATGCCATTGGCACGGGCGAGAATATTGGGCAGGGCGTAAACATCGGTCTTGAGCATGTTGAGCGCGCGCGCGATGCGATAGCTCACGGGCGAGACGCGATAGCCCACGACCATGGGACGTTTGGCCAGCATGGCTTCCAACGCCGCCGTGCCTGATGCAAGCAGAACCACATCGGCCGCTAGCATCGCTTCATGCGCGTGGCCGTCGAGCAGTACCGGCGCCTCGTCGCCCTGTGCGTCGCCGAGCATGGACTTGATGCTGGCTTTGACGCGCTCGTTGGCAGCCGGGATGACGATGCGAAGACCGGGCAGGTGGGTCGCCACCTGGCGTGCGGCGTCGAGGAAGATACGGCCCAGGTGCGCCACTTCGGAGGCCCGGCTACCTGGCAGCACGGCAAGCACGGGCGCGTTCTGCGACAACTGCAGGAATGCACGCGCTCCAACACGGTCGGAGACGAGCGCAAAACGATCGGCGAGTGGATGGCCAACAAAACGGGCGTCGATGCCGTGCCGCGCGTAGATAGCCGGTTCCATCGGGAACAGGCACAGCACGCGATCCGCACTGAGCCCGATCTTCTCGGCTCGTTTCTCGCGCCAGGCCCATACCGACGGGCTTACATAATGCACCGTGCGCAGACCGGCCTGTCGCAGTCGCTTTTCCACTCCGAGATTGAAATCCGGTGCGTCGATGCCGACCACCACGGATGGTTTGGCGGCGACCAGTCGCGCCATGAGTTCTTTGCGCAAGCGCAACAGGCGCGGCAGGTGCGACACGACCTCGGCGAAGCCGAATAGGGAGAGTTCCTTGATGTCGTACCAGGACTCGAATCCCACGGCCTGCATGCGCGCGCCACCGATGCCGACGAAACGCGCATCGGGATAACGACGGCGGAGCGCGGCGATGAGGTCGGCACCGAGCTGATCGCCGGAATCTTCTCCGGCGATCAGGGCGATCAGTGGGGCTTGATTGGTTGCTTCGACGGCGGTCATGACGTTTACATCAGCCGCCGGAGCCAGAGCGCGTGCCTGATTCGTTGCGATGAGCGGAGCTCATCTCAACGCGCCAGTGCCCGCTCGCTGCGATCAAGGAACTCGAGCATGGCGCGCACATCCTCGCTGCCCGAGGCCTGTTCGGTCAGTTGCTCGCGCGCATCCGCCAGGCTCAGGCCGGCCATGTACAAGGTGCGATAGGCGCGCTTGATGGCGGAGATGCGCGGGGCGTCAAAGCCGCGGCGCTTGAGGCCTTCGCTGTTGATACCGCGGGGGCGACCGCGTTGATCATTGGCCATCGTCACGAAGGGCGGTACGTCGGACCCGACCAGGCAGCCCATGCCGATGAACGCATGCGCGCCGATCTTGCAGAACTGATGTGCGCCCGAGAAACCGGCCATGACGACCCAGTCACCGATTTCCACGTGCCCGGCCAGCGCCGAGTAGTTGGAGAACACGGTGTTATTGCCGATGTGGCAGTCATGCGCGATATGCACATAGGCCAGCACCCAGTTGTCGTTACCGAGACGCGTGGCGCCGCCACCATCGCCGGTGCCGCGGTTGATGGTGACGAATTCGCGTATCAGATTGCGGTCACCGATGATCAGCTCGGTGTGCTCGCCGGCGAACTTCTTGTCCTGCGGCGCGCCGCCCAACGAGGCGAACTGGCTGATGCGATTGTCGCGACCGATGCGCGTGGGGCCTTCGATCACCGCGTGCGGTCCAACCACCGTGCCGTCACCGATCTGCACATCGGCACCAATGACGCTATAAGCACCAATACTGACGTTGTCGCCGATGACGGCGGAAGGATCGATCTGCGCGGTGGGATGGATCATTTCTCTGACCTCGCGGCACACATCAGTTCGCAGCTGGCTACGACCTTGCCGTCGACAATCGTGCGTGCTTCAAACAGACCCATGCTGCGCAGAAGGCGCTTGAGCGTCACTTCCAGGCGAAGCTGATCGCCCGGTACGACCGGTGCGTTGAAGCGCGCATTGTCCACCTTGACCAGGTAGAACAGCGGGCTACCCGTGTTTCCCTTGAGACGGCGCGAGATCTGCGTGAGCAGTCCGGCGGTCTGCGCCATGGACTCGACCACGAGCACGCCCGGCATGACCGGGTGGCCAGGGAAGTGGCCTTCAAAGAACGGTTCGTTGATCGTCACGTTCTTGATCGCCACGATGCTTTCATCAGGCACCATCTCGATCACGCGATCCACCAGCAGAAACGGATAGCGATGAGGCAGCAACTGCTGGATATGCTCTACAGTCACAGGGAGGTGGAAGGGCACGGTGAGGTCACTCATTGTTTTTGTCCTTCTCTAGCGCCGAGATGCGGCGCACGTATTCGTCCAGATGCTTGAACCGGGCTGCATTGCGCCGCCACAGGCGACTCTCCTGTAGAGGAATGCCCGAGGCATATTCACCCGGCTCGCGTATGGAATGTGTAACCAAGCTTTTGGCGGTAATGTTAACCCGGTCGCCAAGCTCCAGATGGCCCAGCACACCGGCGTTGCCGCCGATCATGCAGTAGCGTCCGATCTTGGCGCTGCCGGCCACCGCTGCGCATCCTGCCATGGCGGTATGCGCGCCGATGTAGACGTTGTGGGCAATCTGGATCTGGTTGTCCAGGCGTACATCCTCTTCCAGCACCGTATCGTCCAGCGCCCCGCGATCGATCGTGGTATTGGCCCCGATCTCGCAGTCATCACCAATGCGTACACCGCCCAACTGGGGCAACTTGATCCAGTGGTCGCGATCAAAGGCGAGGCCGAAGCCATCCGAACCGATCACTGCGCCGGGATGGACCAGCACGCGTTTGCCCAAAGTGACGCTGGCGACCAGGGTGACCCGCGCCACCAGTCGCGACTGCGCACCCACCGTGCAGTCCGGACCGACGATGCAATGGGGGCCCAGAACCACCCCGTCTTCCACCACCGCGTCGTCTTCAATCACGCAGCAGGGGCCAACGCTGGCGGTCGGGGACACGCGTGCACTGGCGGCAACGACGGCGCTGGGATGGATACCAAGAGGCGCGGCAGGCTGGCGCTCGAACAGTACGGCGATCTTCGCGTAGGCCACGTAGGGGTCACGCGCGACCAGCGCCGGGACGGGGCTGTCGGCGACATGTTCCTCACGCATCACCACGACACCGGCGCTGGTGCCGGTGAGTTGTGCCGCGTACTTGCTATTGGAGAGAAAGCTCAGCTGGCTGGGGCCGGCGCTGGCCAGCGTGGCGACGCCGTCAATGACGCGCGCGCCGTCGCCGCGAAATTCGAGGCCGAACCGTTCGGCGAGTTCGGCCACGGTGATGTGGAAAATGCTCATGCATGGCTCCCTGCAATCGGACCATTGTAGGGCGTCATGCCCTTCCAGGGGTCCGGAAAAAGAAAGCGCGGCATCGCCGCGCCCTCTCTATGCCTCACTCTGGGGCAATTCAGAGCTTTAGAACTGACTGCCGAAGGTGAACTGGATGCGCTCTTCGTAGTGGCCGTCGTCCGCCTGGGTACGCAGGGGCACCGCGAAGTTGATGATCAGCGGGCCAATCGGCGCCTGCCAGTGCAGCGAGACACCGGTCGACACGCGTAGCGTGCTGGCCGTAAAGCTCGAGTAGGTCGGATACACATTGCCGACGTCGACGAACCACGACACGCGTGCGGTGTTGATGTCCTTGAGGAACGGCAGCGGCAGGTACAGTTCGGCCGTGCCCAACACCTTGAACGCACCACCGACCGGCTGCCCGTAGCTATAAACGCTGCCCGAACAGGTGCCATCGGGATTCGGCGTGATTGGCACGACCTTGCCCTGGGCATTGGTCGTCGTGCCTACGCACAAGCGGGGACCCAGGGTGTTGTCCTGGAAGCCGCGCACGTCGCGCACACCGCCCGAGTAGTAGTTCTCCCAGAACGGATAGGTAACCTTCTCGCCCGCCGTATAGGTGCTGCCGCCGTCATTCGGGAAGGTCTGGCCATAGGTCTGGCCATAACCCAGCTGGCCGTCGACGTAGAGCACGAAGCCCTTGCCGATGGGCCAGTAGTGGTTCGCCTCGCCGGCAATCTTGTAGTACTGCACGGTGGAGCCGGGCAGGGCGATGTCAGTGGACAGCGAGACCAGGCCACCACGGGTCGGCGCCCAATAACCGTTGCGGGTGTCGTGGGTCCAACCCAGCGTCGCGTCCCAGGTGTGGATGGTCTGGTGACCGATCGCGTTCTGGTAGTCGATCAACACCTGCGGCGAAAAGTTCTCCGTCGCGGTGACCGGGTTGCCGTTCACGTCGGTGGTGAGGTACTGGTAGCTGAGGTTGATCTTGTTGCTGCTGATGCCCAGGCCGGTGCGGATATTGTCCGTTTCCGAGATAGGGAAGCTCAGGAAGCTCGAGAACGACTTCACGCTGCTGGTGTAGTTCACGAACGTGGAGTTCGTATCGCCGTAGTTCGACTTGGTGTAGCCGGCGTTGTAGCCAATGCCGACGCCGCTGTCGGTGAGGTACGGGTTGAAGTAGTTCGCGTTGATGCTGGTCGAATAATCGCTGCGCGACGCGCCCACCGAGAAGCTGTCACCCGTGCCCAGGAAGTTGTTCTGCGAGACCGATGCGGACAGGATGATGCCCGAGTACTGCGAATAGCCCACGCCGAACATCAGGCTGCCGGCGGACTGTTCTTCCACCTTCACCGTCAGGTCGACCTGGTCTTCCGTACCAGGTACCAGCGCCTTGTCGATCGTGACCGTCTTGAAATAGCCCAGTCGCTGCAGGCGGATCTTGGAACGATCGATGGCCGGCTGGGAGAACCAGCTGCCTTCGAGCTGGCGCATTTCGCGGCGCATCACATCGTCTTCCGTGCGCGTGTTGCCCTGGAAATTGATGCGACGAACATACACGCGCTTGCCTGGCTCGATGTAGAGCGTCAGATCGACCGTACGCTTGTCCTTGTCGAGCTTCGGTACCGGCGTCACCTTGGCAAACGCGTAGCCGATGCCGGCAAGGATGTTCTTGATCGCGTTCGAGCTTGCCTCGATCGCCTTGCGGTTGAAGGTGTCGCCCTTCTTGATATACACCAGCTGCCGCAGCGAATCCTCGGGGAGGATCAGTTCGCCAAGCAGGTGCACGTCGGAAATGATGTAGATATCGCCTTCCTTGACGCTGGCGGCGATGTACATGGAGCGCTTGTCGGGCGCGATGGTTACCTGGGTGGAGTCGACGCCGAAGTCAGCGTAGCCACGGTCCATGTAGTAGGACTGCAGCTTCTCCAGGTCACCGGAAAGCTTCTCGCGCGAGTACTGGTCGTCCTTGGAATACCAGGACAGCCAGTTCGGCGTATCAGACTCGAAACCCTTGCGGATCTCCTTGTCGGTGAACGCCGTGTTGCCGACGATATTGATTTCCTTGATCTTGGCAACCTTGCCTTCGCGGATCTCGATGTCGATGGACACGCGGTTGCGATCAAGATTCGTCACGTGCGGTTCGACCGACACGTTGTACTTGCCGCGGTTGTAGTACTGGCGGATCAGTTCCTGCTGCACGCGGTCCAGCGACAGGCGGTCGAACGTCTCGCCCTCGGACAGGCCGATTTCCTTCAGGCCCTTGCGCAGATCCTCTTCCTTGATGTCCTTGTTGCCGCGCAGCGTCAGCTTGGCGATCGAGGGGCGCTCGACCACTTTGATGACCATGATGTCGCCTTCGCGGTCGACCTGGACGTCACTGAAGAACTTGGTCTGGTACAACGCGCGAACGGCGCGCTGGGCACCGTCGTTGGTCAGACGGTCGCCCCGGTTGATGGGCAGGTAGTTGAGCACCGTGCCGGTGGAAATACGGCTGAGGCCATCGATACGGATGTCGGAAACGACGAACGGGTCGAATGCAAGAGCATTGGCGGACAGGGAGGCAAGCAGGATCAGGGCGGCGATACGCTTCATCGTCGATTCCGTTGGTTTATTCCGATGAGGCGGCCAAGACCGCCCCGATCAATGCGTGAAGCCGGGTAAAACCCAGCCTTGAAAGGGTGCTCGCATCTTCCCCAGATGCGCCGGGTAAACCACCGCGGTGCCGCCGAGTCGCGCACATTGATGCGCGAAACGTCGGCACGCCATCACCCCCGGGCACTGCACGGCTTTTGCTACTAGCCGAGCGCGTCACGAGGGCAGGATGCGATGGATGTCGTTGTAGAAGGCCAACCCCATTAACGTGAATAGCAGGACCAGGCCGACATACTGGCCGGCCATCATCACACGCTCACTGACAGGGCTGCCCTTGACCAACTCAATAAGGTAATACAGCAGGTAACCGCCGTCCAAGACGGGGATCGGCAACAGATTGAGAATCGCAAGACTTAGCGAAACCATGGCCAGGAAGCTGAGGAACCAGCCAGCCCCCATGCTTGCCGATGCGTTCGCGACCTGGGCGATGCCGATGACCCCGGACAGGTTCTTGGTCGACGCCTGGCCGGTCAGCATCTTGCCGATCATGTTGAAGGTGGCGGCCGTGCTGCTCCAGGTGGTCTGCAGCGAAGCGCCCATGGCCTTCAGCGGCCCATAGCGGAGCACGGCCTGCTCCCGTTCGAGCGAAGACACGCCGATCACCCATTTGGGTGGGTGGCCTTCCAGTGACTCCATGCGTGCGGTGATCGACAGCGGCAGCGTCTTGCCGTCGCGCTCAACCATCACGTTCAGGGTCGGCGACTTGGCTGCTTCCTGGGGGATCAGCTCCTGAAAGTCCTCGTAGCCTGCTACGGCACGACCATTGATGCTGAGGATCCGGTCGCCACCCTTCATACCCGCCTGCTCGGCCGGCTTGCCGGGGAGCACCGTGGCGGCTACGGGCGGCAACGGCGCCAGCTTCAGGCCCAGCTTGTCCAGGTACTGGCCGATATCCTCGCCCGGGGGTAGCTGGTTAAGCGGAAGCACCAGCTGGCGCTCCGTGCCATCCGCACCACGCACCTGCAGCGGCAGCGGGTCGCGACCGAGCATGCCGTTGGCCACGGCGTCCATGGAGTCACTCCAGGTCGCCACCGCCTTGCCGTCGACACTGAGGATGCGATCGCCAGCGCGAATCCCGGCTTCGGCCGCCAGGCTCTGCGGCGCGGCCGTCACGACGGGCGCCATGTCGGGCTTGCCCAGCATGAACATGAGCCAGAACGCGACCACGGTGAAGATCAGATTGAAGCCCGGGCCAGCGGCGACGATGGCGATGCGTTGCCACACCGGCTTGCCTGTGAATTCCTGGCCGGCCAGGGCGGGATCGACGTCACCTTCGCGGGCGTCGAGCATCTTCACGTAGCCGCCCAGTGGGATCATGGCCACTTGGTACTCGGTGCCGTCGCGGCCGATCCGCTTCCAGATCGCCTTGCCGAAGCCCACAGAAAAACGCAGCACCTTGACGCCGCAGCGTCGTGCTACCCAGTAGTGGCCAAATTCGTGAAAGGTGACCAGCACGCCGAGCGTGACCAGTAACCAGAACACCGAGCCAAAGAAAGGATTCATCAGTAAGAGCTTATCAGGCTTGTCAGCACAGGTTGCGGAGAATGCGTCGGGCGGCGTCACGGGCCATCCGGTCGCGTTCATTCAGAGACTGGAGATCGACCACGGGTTCGGCCGGCAGTTCCGTAAGTACGCTCTCCACGAGATCGGCGATCGCCAGGAAGGGCAGGCCGCCGGCGAGAAAGGCCTCGACCGCCACTTCGTTCGCGGCGTTGAGGATGGCCGGTGCGTCACCGCCCGCGCGCAGGGCCTGGAAGGCCAGCCCGAGGCAACGGAAGGTGGCGAGGTCGGGTTGCTCGAACGCCAGCGGCGCGCACGATGCGAGGTCGAGCGGAGCCACGCCCGCCGTGATGCGCTCGGGCCAGGCCAGCGCATGGGCGATGGCGGTGCGCATATCGGGGTTGCCCAGTTGCGCAAGCACCGAGCCATCGACGTAGTCGACCAGCGAATGCACCAGGCTCTGGGGGTGCACCAGTACCTCGATGGCGTCGGCGGAGGCGCCGA
This sequence comes from Dyella humicola, assembly GCF_026283945.1. Lineage (NCBI taxonomy): Bacteria > Pseudomonadati > Pseudomonadota > Gammaproteobacteria > Lysobacterales > Rhodanobacteraceae > Dyella > Dyella humicola. The sequence continues at coordinate 3,242,775 of NZ_JAPDPC010000001.1, read as the reverse complement.
ACAGATGGTGCGCCTCAATGACCTCGAGACCCTTGTTCATCAGGGTGGCCGAATCGACCGAAATCTTGCGGCCCATGACCCAATTGGGGTGCTTGCAGGCCTGCTCCGGCGTGACCCCGGCCAGTTCGGCGCGAGTGCGACCGCGGAAGGGGCCGCCCGAAGCCGTGAGTATCAGGCGACGCACGCCGCTGCGCGCAAGGTCGGGACGACCGCCGGGCAGGCATTGGAATATCGCGTTGTGCTCGGAATCCACCGGAATCAGCTCGCCGCCACCGGTGGCAAGCGCCTCCAGCAGCAGCGGACCGGCCATCACGATGGATTCCTTGTTGGCCAGCAGCAGACGCTTGCCCGTCCGCGCGGCCGCAAGGGTGGAGTCGAGGCCGGCTGCGCCGACGATGGCGGCGACCACGGTGTCGCACAGCGCGCCCGACGCGGCAGCCGTGAGGGCGTCATGGCCGCTGGCAATCTCGCAGCGCACGCCCGCCGCGGCCAGGCGACGCGCCAGCTCGCCCTCCAGGGTGGGATCGGCGATGACGGCCAGGTCGGGCTGGTGCCGGGCGCATAGCTCCGCCAGCGCCGCGACATCGCGGTGCGCGGTGAGTACGCTGGCGCGGAAGCGATCCGGGTGGCGGGCAATCACGTTGAGTGTGCTGCCGCCAATCGAGCCGGTGGCCCCAAGCACGGCGACCTTGCGCAAACCGGAGGTGTTCATAGGCCCAGCAAGAGCATGCCGGCCGCGAACACGGGCATGGCCGCGAACACGCTGTCGAGACGATCCAGCATGCCGCCATGGCCAGGAAACAGGCTGCCGGAATCCTTCACCGCGGCGTGCCGCTTCATCAGGCTTTCCAGCAGATCGCCGACGATCGATGCGACCACGGTAATGACAGACAGCACCAGCAGGCCCAGCAGCTTGCCGTCCTGCAAGCCCAGCAACCAGCCGCCACCCAGCGCGACCAGCGCGCCGGCCACGAACGCGCCGTAGACGCCGGCCCAGGTCTTGCCCGGGCTGATCGTCGGTGCGAGTTTGCGACGGCCGAACTGGCGGCCGCTGAAATAGGCGCCGATATCAGCGGCCCAGACGATGAACAGAGCGAGCAGGGTCCACCATTGACCGCGATCGCCCGAGCCATGCACGGATACCACCGCCACCCATGCGGGCACGATCACTAGCAGTCCCGCGCCCAGCTTGATCAGACGGTTTTCGCGGGTCGGCGCGGCGGCGAAGGCGAAATGACGCAACCATTGGCCCGTGAGCAACCACCACGCGACGCCTATGCCGATCAGCAGCGGCCACCACGCGCTATCGCGCACCCACCAGCACAGGGCCAGCAGCACGGCGGTAAGCGTTACCAGTGCGGCACGCGATGCGGTGTCCTGCACGCCGGAAAGACTGGTCCATTCCCACATGGCAGCGAGAAAGGCGATGGCAACGATGGGAGCAAACAACCAGTTCGGCGCCAGCAGGATCAGCAGGATCACCAACGGAGCGAGCAGCAGTGCGGTAAGGGTGCGCTGGAGCAGCATGTGGGTCCTTGGGTTAACGCTGGGCAACTTGCTCGCCGGTACGGCCGAAGCGGCGTTCACGGCGTGCATAGTCCTCAATGGCACTGCGCAGGCAAGCCTGGTCGAAGTCGGGCCAGAGGGTATCGGTGAAATGTAGCTCAGCGTAAGCCAGTTGCCACAATAAGAAATTGCTGACGCGGCATTCGCCGCCGGTGCGGATGAAAAGATCGAGCGGCGGCAAGTCGGCCAGGCTCATCCCGTGGCCGAGCACGGCTTCGTCAATCTCGTCGGCGCGTAGTTCGCCGCGTGCTACCGACTCGGCAGCCTTGCGTGCGGCCTGCACGATGTCCCAGCGGCCGCCGTAGTTCATGGCCACGTTCAGATGCAGGGCATCATTGCCGGCCGTTCGCGCCATGGCGGCAGTCATGCGCTGGCGCATGCCGTTGTCGAAGGCGCTCAGGTCGCCGACGAAACGCAGGCGCACCTCGTTGCTGTGCAACTCGTCCACTTCCTTGTCCAGCGCACGAAGGAACAGCTCCATCAGCGCGCCGACCTCTTCCTGCGGACGCTGCCAGTTCTCGCTGGAGAACGCGAACAGCGTAAGTACCTTAACGCCCTGGCGCAGGCAGCCCTCGACCACATCGCGGACCGCCTTGCGTCCAGCGTTATGGCCAAAAGTGCGTGGCCGATGGCGGAGCTTCGCCCAGCGGCCGTTGCCATCCATCACGATGGCGATGTGGCGCGGTATCCGCGCAGGATCGGCGCTGGTCATAGTGCAGGGCGATGGCGCTCAGAGCGCCATCAGCTCCTCTTCCTTGTGCTTCACCACGCTGTCGACATCCTTCACGAAGCGGTCGGTCAGCTTCTGGATCTCGTCCTCGGCCTTGCGCTCTTCGTCTTCGGTGATCAGCTTTTCCTTGAGCAGATCCTTGACCTGCTGCAAGGCATCGCGACGCACATTGCGGATGGCAACTTTCGCGTTCTCGCCCTCGTGTGCCACGTGCTTGGCGAGCTCCTTGCGGCGCTCCTCTGTCAGCGGCGGCATGTTCAAGCGAATGACGACGCCGGCGGTGGTGGGCGTGATGCCGACATCCGACGCCATGATGGCTTTTTCGATCGGCGCGATCAGAGTCTTCTCGAACGGGGTGATGATGATGGAGCGCGAGTCGCCCAGAGCGATCGTCGCGACCTGATTCAGCGGCATGTCCGAACCGTAGTAAGGCACCTTGATGCCCTCCACCAGCGCCGTACTGGCGCGGCCGGTGCGCAGGCGAGTCAGGTCGTGCTTGAGCGAGTCGATGCTCTTGCCCATGCGGGTCTGGGCATCGGTCTTGATGTCGTTAAGCATGGAGGTCACCCGGTATAGCGTGCAAGCCCACGAGTATAGCAGGGGGCTGCGAGGCGGAAGGAGCTTGCAAGATTGGCCTCCTCTCCCCTTCGGGTTACCCAAAGAGGAGAGGGAGCAATAAGGATCAGTCTTCGGAAACGAGCGTGCCGATCGCCTCGCCGCCCATGATGCGCATGAGGCTGCCGGGTACCGTCATGTCATAGATGCGCAGCGGCATGCCATGGTCGCGGCACAGTGCGATGGCCGCCGTATCCATCACCGCCAGCTTGCGTTCGATCACCTGGTCGTAGGTGAGATGGTCGTAGCGCGTGGCGTCGGCGTGGCGTGCAGGATCGGCGGTGTAGACGCCATCGACCTTGGTCGCCTTGAGCAGCAGGTTCGCACCCACTTCCACCGCGCGCAGTGCGGCAGCCGAGTCGGTGGTGAAGAACGGGTTGCCGGTACCGGCAGCGAACAGCACGATGCGACCCTTCTCGATATGGCGGATCGCGCGGCGGCGGATGTAGTCCTCGGCGACGTCATGGATCGGGATGGCGCTCATCACGCGGGCGTAGCCACCGCGACGCTCGATGGCGTCCTGCATGGCCAGCGCATTCATCACCGTGGCGAGCATGCCCATGTGGTCGCCGGTGACACGATCCATACCGGCTGCAGCGAGGCCTGCGCCGCGGAAAATATTGCCGCCACCGATGACCACGCCGATCTGGATGCCGGCCTTCTGCACTTCGATGATTTCGTCGGCAAGGCGGCCGATGACTTTCGGGTCGATGCCGTAGTCGGCCTCGCCCATCAGGGCTTCACCGGAGAGCTTGAGCAGGATACGACGATAGTTAAGCTGAGCGCTCATGGGGTCTCCGGATTGTGTGGGGCAAAACGCACGCATTGTAACGACAGCGACGCGAGCGGGTAAGAGTTTTATGCCGCCGCGGGGCGGAGCGCTCCCGTTTCGAACTTGGCCTCCGCTCCAAAGGGGAAGCAGCGTCCCGCCTGGGGTGGAGGGAGGGTGGGCCAGAAACGGGCATTCATAAAGCAGAAAAGCCGCGGTTTCCCGCGGCTCTCCAGGCCTGACGGCAGCGAGGTCCTTAGACCTGCATCGCCTTCGCCACTTCGGCCAGGTAGTCTTCCTGCACCTTCTCGATGCCTTCGCCCACAACCAGACGGGCCACGGCAACCACGTCAGCGCCTTCCTTCTTGAGGGCGTCGCCAACCGTGACATTGGTGTCCAGCACGTACGGCTGGCCGACCAGGGTCACTTCCGAGACGATCTTGTTGATCTTGCCGGAGATGATCTTTTCCAGGATCTCGGCCGGCTTGGCCTTGTCCTTGTCGGTCATCTGGCTCAGCGCGATGTCCTTTTCCTTCGCGATGAACTCGGCCGGGACGTCCTCGGGCTTGATGTGCGGCGGGTTCATGGCCGCCACGTGCATGGCGATGCCCTTGGCCAGCTCTTCCGAGCCGCCCTTGAGCGCCACGATCACGCCGATGCGGCCGCCGTGCAGGTACGTGGCCAACGGGCCATCGTTGCTGATGCGGACCATGCGGCGAACCTGGATGTTCTCGCCGATAGTGGCGATCTGCGTCTTGGTGGCCTCTTCGACGGTGCCGCCGGCCGGATGGGCGGTAGCCTTCAGCGCGTCGACGTCGATGGCGCCCGAGGTCAGGGCGACGTTGGCGACGGAGTCGGCGAATTCCTTGAAGTTCGGCGCCTTGGAGACGAAGTCGGTTTCGCTGTTGACTTCGACCAGCACGGCCTGGCCGTTGGCGGAGGCGGCGGCGATCAGGCCTTCAGCGGCAACGCGGCTGGCCTTCTTGTCGGCCTTGGCCAGGCCGGTCTTGCGCAGGTATTCGACCGCGGCTTCGATGTCGCCGCTGTTCTCGACCAGGGCCTTCTTGCAATCCATCATGCCGGCGCCCGAACGCTCGCGCAGTTCGCTAACCAGTTTTGCGGTAATGGCAGTCATCTGGGTTCCTCAAAATCTTTGATGCGCCCCGACCCTTGCGGGCCGGGGCAGGGCAGGCTTACTCGGCGTCCGGCGCCGACTCGTCGCCACGACCGCGGCCACGGCCGCCGTCACGACGCGGCGCACCAGCGCCCTTCTTGGCCGGACCGCGGTTGTCGCGGCGCGGCGGAGCGGCCTTGCGCTCGTCCTTGGCAACCGGATTGCCTTCCTCGTCCAGCTCGACGAACTCGTTGGCGTCGCCCTGGGCAGCCGACGGCGCAGCGGCCTTGCCTTCCAGGATCGAGTCAGCGGCAGCGCGGGCGTACAGCTGGATGGCGCGGATGGCGTCGTCGTTACCCGGGATGGCGTAGTCAACCAGTTCCGGGTTGTAGTTGGTGTCGACCACGGCGATGACCGGGATGCCGAGCTTCTTGGCTTCCTGTACGGCGATGTCTTCGTGGCCGATATCGATGATGAACAGCGCGTCCGGCAGGCGGTTCATGTCCTTGATGCCGCCCAGCGAGTTCTCGAGCTTGTCGCGCTCACGGCGACGAGCCAGCACTTCGTGCTTGACCAGCTTCTCGAAGCTGCCGTCGGTTTCAGCGGCTTCCAGCTCCTTGAGGCGGGCGACCGACTGCTTGACGGTGCGGAAGTTGGTCAGCATGCCGCCGAGCCAGCGAGCGGTGACGAAGGGCATGCCAGCGCGTGCGGCTTCCTCGGCCAACGGCTCGCGGGCGGAACGCTTGGTGCCGACGAACAGCACGGTGCCGCGCTTCTGCGCGATCGCCGACAGGAAGTTCATCGCGTCGGTGAACAGCGGCAGCGTCTTTTCGAGATTGATGATGTGGATCTTGCCGCGCGCACCAAAGATGTACGGGGCCATCTTCGGGTTCCAGTAACGGGTCTGGTGACCGAAATGCACGCCAGCTTCGAGCATCTGACGCATGGTGACTTGAGCCATGGTGTAACTCCAATTTCATAGGGCTTAGTAAGCCCGGGGGTTGGGACCTCCACGCATCCCCGACTTCGACCGCGGTCGCCTGTATTGTGTGAAGGCAAACCGAGGCACCCCGAAGCCGGTGCCGATGCGTGTGTGGCGTTTGATAGTCCATTCAAGGACTTGGGAGCTTGTGCCGCATCGCGGTTACAATCTCCCTCGCATTGCGACGTCATCTGGGATCCGTTGAAACGGCCACATGGGGTCAGCAAAACTTCGAAATTGTAGCCGGTAAGCCGGCGGAGCGGCAAGTCACCGGCAGGTTCATCGCTTGAATGCGGCCGGTTTGACGCCATGTGAGCGGAACTATGGCAGTTACATTGAAAACCCCCGAAGACATCCAGGGCATGCGCGTGGCCGGTCAGTTGGCCGCTGAAGTGCTTGCCATGCTCAAGGAACACGTCAAGCCTGGCGTCACCACCGAGGACCTGGACCGGCTTGCCTACGAGCACATTGTGAATGTGCAAAAGGCGACGCCCGCCAACGTTGGCTACAACGGCTTCCCGAAGACGTTGTGCACCTCGGTCAATCACGTGATCTGCCACGGCATCCCCACCCCGGGCAAGCTGCTGAAGGACGGCGACATCATCAATCTCGACGTCACCGTCATCAAAGACGGCTGGCACGGCGATACCAGCCGCATGTACTTCGTCGGCACGCCGTCGGTGCTTGCCAGGCGCCTGGTCGAGACCACCTACGAAGCGATGATGCAGGGCATCCAGGCCGTGCGTCCGGGCGCCACGCTGGGTGATATTGGCCACGCTATCCAGAAGCACGCGGAAGCGGCCGGTTTCTCGGTGGTGCGCGAGTATTGCGGGCACGGCATTGGCAAGGTCTATCACGACGAACCGCAGGTGCTGCACTACGGTCGTCCGAGCACCGGCCTGGAGTTGAAGAAGGGCATGACCTTCACGGTCGAGCCAATGATCAATGCGGGCAAGCCGCAGACCAAGCAGCTGCCGGATGGCTGGACGGTGGTCACCAAGGATCATTCGCTGTCGGCCCAGTGGGAGCACACCATTGCGGTCACCGATGATGGGTTCGAGATTTTGACACCTTGGCCGGACGCGCTGTGAGTTGATGGAGGGTCGCTTCGGCGGCCCTTTTTTGCTCCCACTCCCTTTGGGGAGAGGGCTGGGGTGAGGGAGCATGCTGGCCTTACCGTTTCATTTCTGCCGTCTTATCGTCATTGCTCCAGCGTGGCTGCTGGCTAGCTGCCGCGTGGGCTGAATAGCGTCCCCAAGGTCCCTGGCCGCCTTGCGCCCCTTCCCGCAGGCATAGCGAATTGCCGCAATATCAAGCCTCCGTCCCGTCCCCATGCGTGGCAGACTTGCTGCATTGCCACACGCGCACCAAGCCCATGCCCGTCGCCCCGATCGTGTTGCCCCCGTTGCCTCGCCTGCCTGCGGCGGTACCGCGTTCGGGTGTGTCGTCGGATGCGCGTCGCGCACTTCGGCAATTGTTGGGTGACGTCGATCGTGCGCTGGCCACGGCTTTTCGCGATGGTGCCGATGCAAGCGCACTGGCGCGGCGGCGTAGCGAATCAGTGCAGCGCATCGTGGCGCACGTGTGGACCGCATGCCTGGGTGATGTCTCTGGCGCAGCCTTGTTTGCCGTCGGTGGCTTTGGCCGTGGCCTGCTGTTTCCCTATTCGGATGTGGATTTGCTCGCGTTGGTGGGGCCGTCGGACCCGGCACGCTTGCGTGCGCTGGAACAGTGCTTCGCCACTTTGTGGGATATCGGATTGAAAGTGGGGCACGCAGTGCGCGATCTGGCGCAATGCCGTGCGCTGGCTGCGAATGACGCGAGCGTGTTCACCAGCCTGCTGGATGCGCGGCGACTGGTGGGTGACCCGGCGTTGGAAGAGAGCATCAAGGCCATCACCACCGATCCGGTGCTGTGGCCGCCCGTCGCCTATCTGGCGGTGCGTCTGGCCGAGCGCGATGCACGCCATGCCCGCTACAACGATACGGCTTACAACCTGGAGCCCAACCTCAAGGATGGTCCTGGTGGCCTGCGTACACTCGATGCGCTGCGCTGGCTTGGTCGTCGACTCGCGCATGCGGACGACTTCGATGACATGGTGGGCGAGGGGCTACTGGATCCCGCTGAAAAGAATACGCTCGAGCAGGCCGAGGCAACGCTGCGTCGTTACCGTTTTGCCTTGCATCTAGAGGCGGGGCGCGCCGAAGAGCGTCTGTTGTTCGATTACCAGCGCGCACTCGCCGCGCAGCTCGGTTTCCAGGACGAACACGAGAAGAACCTCGGCGTCGAGCAATTCATGCAGGGCTACTATCGTGCCGCCAGTCAGGTGGAGCGCCTAGGCGTGCAGATTGCCGAGCGCTTCGAGGAAATGCTCGAACCGCCAAGCGCAGCGCAGGCGGTCGGTGAGGAATTCATCCGTTACGGCAAGCGCCTTGCGGTGCGCGATCCGGACCTTTTCATGCGCCGGCCCGCCGCCTTGGTGGAAGCGTTCATCGTGCGACTGGGGGAGCCAGGCATTGTCGGCTTTACGGCAGACACGATGCGCCGCATTCACCAGGCCACCGCGGCGTTGGAACGCTCGCTCGCCGACGATCCAGATGTGCTTGCGGCATTCCTGTGCTTGCTTCGACTGGGGGCTCCGGCGGTAGAGGCGTTGTGGCGCATGAATCGCCATGGCTTGCTTGCTGCCATCCTGCCCGCGTTCGGCACGGTATTCGGTCGCATGCAGTACGACCTGTTCCATGTCTACACGGTGGATGAGCACACGCTGCGCGTGCTGCGCAATGTGGCTCGCTTCGCCGATCCGGCCGCGGCGGCGGAGTTTCCCATCGCCTGCGAAATATGGCCGACGCTGCCCCAACCGGAGCTATTGTTGCTCGCCGCGCTGTTCCATGACATCGCCAAGGGACGCGGTGGCGATCACTCCGTGCTTGGCGAAGAAGAGGCACTTGCCTTTGGACGGCGGCTCGGTTTGCCCGAGGCCGACACGCAATTGGTCGCATGGCTAGTGCGCTGGCACCTGCTGATGAGCACAACGGCGCAGCGGCAGGACATTACCGATCCGGACGTGGTGCAGCGCTTCGCCGAGACCGTCGACACTGGCGAGCGGCTTGATTTGCTCTATTTGCTCACGATTGCCGACATCATCGGCACCAGCCCGAAGTTGTGGAATGGATGGAAGGATCGCCTGCTGGCCGATCTCTATTCGGCGACACGTTATGCGTTGCGCAGCGAGGACGCGTTGCCGCCCGATGCCGCGGCGCGGGTGCGCGCTTGCCGCGAACAGGCGTTGGCGTTGCTCGAAAGCGAGGGCTTCACTGCCGATGCTTGCCTGCGTGCGTGGCGCGGCTTCCCCGAGTCGAGTTTTCTGCGTCACCGGCCTGAGCAAATTGCCTGGCAGACCGCGGCAATACTGCAGGCGAAAGGCGCTACGCCGCTGGTGGCAGCTCATCCCCAGTCGATTCGCGGTACGACGGAGCTCTTTGTCTACGTGCCCGATCGCGATGGTCTGTTTGCTGCAGTAACGGCGATGCTTGATCGCCTGCATTTGTCGGTCATGGAGGCGCGCATTCTCAGTTCGCCCACGGGCATGGCGTTGGACACGTTCCTGTTACTTGAGTCCGATACCCAGAAGCCGGCCAGTGCCGAACGTGCAGAAGAGTTGAAGCAGCGATTGCATCGTGCATTGTCCCAGCCGGGGCACGTACATCAGCCGTCGCGGCGGAGCATGTCTCGCCACCTCAAGCATTTCCAGGCGGCGCCCAAGATCGCGTTCAGTACGGTTGGCGGACGCACGCGTCTGGCGCTGGTATGCAGCGATAGGCCCGGTCTGCTGGCGGCCGTGGCGCAGGCGATGACGGATGCTGGCGTGCGCGTGCATGATGCGCGCATTGCCACGTTTGGCGAGCGCGTGGAAGACTTCTTCCTGATCACGGATCGCCACGACGCGCCACTCGATGTCGCGCAACAGGATCGTTTGCTTCAAGCGCTCCTTGAAAGACTTGGCACGGCCAAACGGACCTAGCCGGCGCGGCGCGCCAGCCGCGCGGGCAGGGCGTGACCAGCGTTCCAGGCTCGAGGAATCCAAGGCCTTTACTCGTTTCTCGAATGCCGCCGGGCGGTTACCATGCACGGGTATTCCCTTGCCAGCGAACGCCCATGCAAAGCATCGAAACCCTTATCAACGACGCCTTTGAGCGCCGCAACGAGCTGACCCAGGCTGAGATCGATACGCATCTGCGTCCTGCCGTGGAGCAGGTGATCGACCTGCTGGAGTCCGGCGAGCGGCGTGTCGCCGAACCCGATGGCCATGGCGGCTGGAAGGTGAATCAGTGGATCAAGAAGGCGGTGCTGCTGTATTTCCGCCTCAATGGCAATCGTGTGGTCGATGGCGGCCCGGCGCTGGCGTTCGATAAGGTGCCCCTGCGCTTCGCCCATGGTAACGATGCTGAACTGCAGGGATTGGGCGCGCGCGTGGTACCCGGCGCGCTGGTGCGCCGCGGTGCGCATGTGGCCAAGGATGCGGTGCTGATGCCCAGCTACGTGAACATTGGCGCGTATGTGGGCGCCGGCACCATGGTGGACACGTGGGCGACGGTGGGCTCGTGCGCGCAGATTGGTGCAGGCGTGCATCTTTCCGGTGGCGTCGGTATCGGCGGCGTGCTGGAGCCGTTGCAGGCCAACCCCACCATCATCGAGGACAACTGCTTCATCGGCGCGCGCTCCGAGGTGGTCGAGGGCGTGATCGTGGAGAAGGGCAGCGTCATCGGCATGGGCGTGTTTCTCGGCCAGTCCACGCGCATCTACAACCGCGCCACCGGCGAGGTCAGCTATGGCCGCGTGCCCGCGGGCAGCGTGGTCGTGGCCGGCAGCCTGCCGTCGAAGGACGGTACGCACAGCCTGTACGCCGCCATCATCGTCAAGCAGGTGGATGAGAAGACGCGCAGCAAGACCGGTATCAACGAATTGCTGCGCTTGGGCGAATGATGGAGTCGCCAGTGCCACCGCTGCCCAACGTGGTACGACGTCGTGCTTACGCACTGGCGTTGCTGGGCGCGGTGTTGCTGGTGCTTGCGTTGCTGCTGCCGCCGGTGGCGCAGCCGCAGGACTATCACGATTTCGCGGACAAGCGCGCCTGGCTCGGCATTCCCAACTTCGGCAATGTTGCCTCCAATATCGCATTCCTGTTGGCCGGGCTGGCTGGGTTGGCGATCATGCGCACGCCGGCGGTGCGTGCCATGGGTTCGGCGTCGCGGTATGGCTATGACCTGATGTTTCTGGGTCTTCTGCTTACGGCCTTCGGTTCCAGCTACTACCACTGGGCACCCTCCGATGCACGGCTGGTGTGGGATCGGCTGCCCATGACGGTGGTCTTCATGCCCTTGCTCGCGGCGACGTTTGCCGAGCGCCTGCATTGGCGCTCGCTGCTGCCCTTGCTGGTGCTGACGCTGCTCGGCATGGGCAGCGTGGTGTATTGGAAAGTCAGCGGAAATTTCCTGCCATACCTGACGGCGCAGGCTGGTGCGATCCTGTTGATCCTGCTCGCACTGGCGTGCTTGCCGACGCCATGGACCGGGCGCCGGCTGATGATTCCCGCACTGGTCTGCTATGCCTTCGCCTTTGTCTGTGAAAGACTCGATGTGCAGATATTCCAGCTGAGCGGGGGCATTGTCAGCGGACATACCATCAAGCACCTGGGTGCGGCGGCGGCGTTCTATTTCATCTGGCGCATGCTCAAGCAGCAGCGCCTGAAAACGGATTTCAACCCATGACAGTTCTCACGCTTTATGGCCTGCCCAATTGCGATACCTGCAAGAAGGCGCGCAACTGGCTCAATCGGTTCGAGATGGAACACGTCTTCGTCGATTATCGTGCCCAACCGGTGCCCGCCGGGACGTTGAAAGCGTGGGCACAGCAGTTGGGTGGCTGGGAGAAGTTGGTCAACAAGTCGTCCACCACCTGGCGCAACCTGCTGCCGCAGCGCAAGAACCCTGGCAGTGATCCCGAATGGACGCTGCTGCTCAAGGAGTATCCCGCCTTGATCCGCCGCCCGGTGGTGCAGCAAGGCGATGGTTCGGTCAGCGTGGGCTTTACCGATAACGGCTTCAAGAAGCTGTTCGGCAAGTGATATGAGCAGGCCGCGTTCGCCACGCCACTACCGCAGCAATCTTCGCATCGAGCGCGACAATGCCGCGCTTTATGATCGCCTGGCCGAACTGGCCAGCGACGAACGCCTGCGGCGTGCTTATGGCCGTATTGCCGATGGCGAACGCGCCAATGCGCTGTTCTGGGAAGATCGGCTGAAGCAGATCGGCGCTGAGGTGCCGGCACCGCGTATCGGCGCACGTGTCCATGTGCTGACCTGGTTTGCGCGCCGTTTCGGCACCGAGTTCGTGATGCCCACGGTGGTTCGGCTCGAACATGCCGATCATCTGCCTACGCCGGTGGATCGCAGTGGTTTTCGCGATCACTTCCTGGAACCGCAGGCGCCAACGACGCGCAGTGGGCGTCATCGCACGCAAAGCGGTAATACCCTGCGCGCGGCGGTGCTCGGCGCAAACGACGGACTGGTTTCCAACGGCAGCCTGGTGATGGGCATGGCCGGTGCTGCCTCCGGTGACCATGCGATCCTGCTTGCCGGCTTTGCCGGGCTGGTGGCAGGCGCCTGTTCGATGGCGCTGGGCGAGTGGCTGTCGGTAAACAGCTCTCGTGAGTTTTACCAGGCGCAGATCTCCGCGCGTGCCGAGCGCCTGGCGGTGGCGCCGGAAGACGGTACGCGCAGTATCGCGGGCATCTATCGCGAGAAAGGCCTGGAGCCAAAGACCGCCGAAGCCTTGGCCGAGCATCTCACCGAGCGTCCGCGGACTGCGCTGGATACTCTGGTGCGCGAAGACCTTGGCATCGATCCCGAGGAGCTGGGTGGTTCAGCCTACGGAGCAGCCATTTCCTCGTTCTGCCTGTTTGCACTCGGCGCGCTGTTCCCGGTGGCGCCGTATTTGTTCCTGAGCGGCCACGCAGCCTTTTTGACCTGCATCGCCTCCACCATCGCCGGTCTGGCCTTGATCGGCATGGGCACAGCCTTGTTTACCGGCCGCAGCATGTTGTTCTCCATTGCGCGGCAACTGGGTATCACGGTTGCCGCGGCGAGCGTCACCTACGCCGTAGGCCACTTCCTGGGCGTAGCGCTTACCGGATGACGACTGCACCGCCTATGATCGCGTGCAGCACCATGCGAGGCCCGTGCGTCGTTTATCTGTTTGAGGAAAAACCATGTCTGCCGTATTCGATCTCACTTGTGAGCTGATTCGTCGACGCTCGGTAACGCCGGATGATGCCGGTTGCCAGTTGCTGCTGGGTGATAGGTTGGCGGCGGCAGGATTTCGGGTTGAACATCTGCGCTTCGGTGACGTCGACAACCTATGGGCTACGCATGGTTCAGGTGGACCGCTGCTGGCTTTTCTCGGTCATACCGATGTGGTGCCCACTGGACCCGTCGAACAGTGGGCAAGCCATCCGTTTGATCCCGTCGTGCGCGATGGCCATCTATATGGCCGTGGCGCGGCAGATATGAAGGGCTCGGTCGCCGCGATGACAGTGGCGCTGGAAGCGTTCGTCCAAGCCTATCCGCAGCACCATGGCCGCGTCGGCCTGTTGCTCACCAGTGACGAAGAAGGTCCGACCAATCTCGATGGCGTGCGTCGAGTGGCCGAGCATTTTCGTACGACGGGCGAGCGCATCGACTGGTGCGTGGTGGGTGAGCCTTCATCGAAGGCGAGGCTCGGTGATCTGATTCGTGTGGGACGTCGCGGTTCGCTGTCGGGCACGCTTACGGTACGTGGCGTGCAGGGGCATGTGGCTTATCCCGAAAAAGCGAACAACCCGATTCATGCGTTCGCGCCCGCGCTGGCCGAACTGGCTGCTGGGCGTTGGGATGAAGGCAACCAGGATTTTCCGCCCACCTCGTTCCAGGTATCCAACCTCAATGCCGGCACCGGCGCGAACAATGTCATTCCCGGCACGCTTACCGCGCTGATCAATTTTCGCTACAGCACGGCCAGCAGCGCCGCGGACCTGCGCACTCGTACCGAGGCCATGCTCGACAAGCATGGACTGGACTGGCAGATCGATTGGTCGCTCTCGGGCGAACCGTTCCTCACGCCGCCGGGCGGCGCCGTGCGCGAAGCCGTTGTCGCCGTTTGCCGTGAGTTGTGTGGCGTCGAGCCTGAAGAGAGCACTGGGGGTGGTACTTCCGATGGACGCTTTATCGCGCCGCTGGGTGCAGAGGTGGTCGAGCTTGGGCCGGTCAATGCCACCATTCACAAGGTGGATGAATGTGTCGCTGTGGCCGACCTGGAAAAGCTGCCGTTGCTCTATCAGGCGGTGTGCGAGCGATTGTTGGGATGAGGGGGGCTTGTGGTCACGCGACAACTAGGCGCCGCCGCCAGCTTGCCGCTTACGCAGCGGGCGTTTCGATCGCCTGCCGGCGCTCGAGTCACTTTTCTTTTGCTGGCCCAAAAGAAAAGTAACCCAAAGAAAACGGCCTCAAGAGCTGGCAGCATTTCGTGAGATAGAAGCGTTGGAAGGTTCCCGCGAGCAGATAGCTGGTCGCCCACGGCGAGACACAGCGGCTACCCCGCAGCGCGCCAAGGCGGTGAGGACTTAAGGCAGGTCGGCCGAAGGTCGCGTCGCTTGCTGCATTTGAGTGCGCCGATGGCCACCGCACGACCCGCGCTTTAAGCCCTCTGCGTCTCGGCGCGTTGCGGGGTAGCCGCTGTGTCTCGCCTTGGGCCGCCACTAATTCGGCTGGCCACGCCCTTCAGGCTCGTATCCCGCGCAATGCTATGAGCTCTTCAGGCCATTTTCTTTGGGTTACTTTTATTTTGGGTCAGCAAAAGAAAAGTGACCCGGACCGCGGCAGCGGTTCGGAACGCCCGCTGCGTAAGCGGCAAGCTGGCGGAGACGCTCGGCTGTCGCGCGATCGCGAGCACCAGCCCCTCATCCCAACCTTCTCCCCGACGGGGAGAAGGAGTAGAAGCGAGAGGCTCGGCGTTCAAACGGGCAATCTAAGCACCCGCTGCATCCCACTAGGATGTCCTTCTGTCGGCGCTACCGTGCGACCGGCATCAGCGTCAGCGTGTGTTGCTCAGGTCCCGGCAGCAGCGGAGTGGGGCGGCCGTTGAGCCAGTCTTCGTGACCGGCGCCGTGATACGGCGACAGCGGGTTGTCGCTCTGGCCACCGGGTAGGTGCAGGATGCTCTGGGCTTCGTGGCCGGGCATGGCATCCAGGCGTTCCGAGGCGCCGAAGCCGGGTGTGGCGACGCGTGGCATGTTGTTGTCGCCGGGCAGCGGTTCATCGGGCATGTCGAGCATGCGTCCTACGAAGGCAGGCAATGCACGCGATAGCGGATGGCGTATGGCGGTGCGATTGATCTCGCCCCAGCTGCGTGCGGCAAGGCCGCCCGGCTGCTTGCCGAGCTCATCGATCACCTGATGCGCAGCCGCCTGCAGCAGCGCATTCCAGTTGTCGTACTTGGGATCGAGCAGGTGGGCGGGGCGATCGCGCAGCAGTGCCCACACGGCGGCCTCGGCGTCGATCATGCCAGGCCAGCTGAAATCGTCGTGACGCTGCTTCACCTGGGCCACGAACGGCGCCAGCACGTTTTCCTTCACCTTGTCGCGGAAGGCACGCACCAGGCGGTAGTCGACGCTTTCCGGTGCGGCGCGACCGGTCCAGGTGGCGGTGAGCTGCCGCAACTGCTCCAGTTCGGGATCATGCGTGCTGGCCAGCGTGTCTTGCAGCAGGCGTTGCCAGCGGGTGAGCAGCAGCGCGCGGTTGTCCAGTTGCACGTCGAGCAGGTTGCCGGGCGTAAAGCTGTTGCGCGCGCGCAGGTCGTCGCGGATCTGTTGCGCACGGGCGCCGAGGTCGTGGCCGCCATTGCCGAGCAAGTCGAGCTCGGCACCATCCACCGTACGGTTATTGGCCGTCCAAAGACGACCGTCGGCGGGATCTTCGATGCGTGGATACTGCGACGGCTCGATCCAGCCCACCCAGCCGGTGTCGGGTGCCGACCAGTCGGCCGGTAACTGCGGATCGAAACCCTTGCGCAGGGGCATGCTGTTGCCGGTGACGGTCCAGCCGATATGGCCGGCGCTGTCAGCCACCAGCAGGTTCTGTGGGGGCATGCCAAAGGTGGGCGCGAGGTCGAGTGCGGCGTGGGCGCTACCCGTGTGCTCCAGTTGCATCACATTGACGTTGTAGCCACGGGGGCGGTCGCCGATCCAGGCCAAGGCCAACGGGGCGCCGTCGGTGTCCAAGCCCATGATTGGGCCCCAACGCGTGTCCTCCACCTTCAGCGTATGGCTCGGCGCGTCCTTGATGCGGATGACTTCGTCGTGCACTTCGATGCTGGCCCAACCGTCAGGTACCTTGTAGCGGGTCGCGTCGCTCGGGTCGCGCTGCACGCGCACCCAGTCCAGCCAGTCGCCGTAGCTATTGGTGAAGCCCCACGCGACCTGGCCATTGGAACCGACCACCAGCGCGGGCGTGCCGGGCAGGGTGACGCCGCTGGCATCGCGCTGGCCGCCAGGGGCGCTGGGGTCGGGGTAACGCAGACGCGTGCGGAACCAGATGTTGGGAACGCGCAGACTCAGGTGCATGTCGTTGGCGAGGATGGCCGAACCGTTCTCGGTAAGGCTGCCGGCGACGGCGAAGCTGTTGCTGCCTGGACGCGCTTGATCGAGGGCCGGTAGCAGGGCCGCGGTAAGGGCACTGCTGTCGCCCTTGGTTGCAGACGGCGTCTGGCGCAGGTCGAGTACGTCGGGGGCGGGGATCACCGGCGGGCGCGAGAGGTCGCCCTGCAGTGGCGCTTCCCAATCCGGATCGGGCGACAGCAGGAAGTCCGCCACCGGGGCGGGCAGCACCGAGCGCAATTCGGCGATATGCAGTTCGCGCTCATTGCGACCATCGCCGTTGAGGTCCAGGTACATCGCGGCGATAACCAGGAAGGAATCTTCCGGGCGCCACGCCTGCGGCTTGGCGTTGAGCAACAAGTACTCCCACGGCTTCACGTGGAGATCGGCGAGGCCGGCGTTGACACCTGCGGCGTAAAGATCAAGCGTGTGCTTCTGCGCGGCGTCGAGCTGGGCATAGGCGGCTTCGGCCACACTGCGCAGGCGATGGCGGCGGTGGTTGATATCGGTGTCCAGCGCCTTGGCGCCCACCAGTTCGGAAAGCTCACCGGCCGGCAGGCGACGCATCAGGTCCATCGCGAAGAAACGTTCCTGCGCATGCACATAACCCAGTGCATAGCTGAGGTCGTCGCGATGCTGTCCTTGCAGGGTGGCCGTGCCCAGCGCATCGCGGCTGATCGATACGGCATCCTCGAGGCCGCTGAGATGCACTTCGCCATCGAGCCGCGCGCGGCTGCCGGCAAGCAGGAACCAGCCCGCGGCAAATAGGCCGATCACCAGGATCAGCAAGGTTCCGAACAAATAACGTAGCCAGCGGAAGCGTCGTAGTTTTGTCATGGCGCGCGTCGGTCAGTCCGTTGGTGAGGGTGGAAGATCAAGACCGACAGCATGGGCGCGCCGGCGTCAAAGCGTAGGTTGGGCAAACACCGCGAAAATGCCGGCGTAGGGCTTCACCATAAACGTGGGTGCACCGGCATAGCCTTCGCCATCCACATAGACCTGCGAAATCGTCCCGTCCAGATACAAGGCATCGCGGCACCCTAGCTCGTCCTTGAACAGCCGTGCGAAGGTGTGGAAATTGACCGGTGCCTCGCTTACCGCGAAGACGACGTTGTGCGGCGTCTTGGCACAGACGCCGCTACGCCATTTCAGGCTCGATGAGTCGTCGATGAACTGATAGTTGAGCTTGCCATCGATCACCAGCATGGGGCCGGACTGGCTGGCCCATCGTACGGGCTTGCTGTCGGCCTTGAAATCGGCGCTGGTACGCACGGCGGCGTGGCCGTCGGAATAGATCGCGAACACGCCGTTTGGCAACAGGGAGAAATTGCCCGACGCCGGATTGCCATGGGCGAGATTCAACGGCACCACCGTCTTGCCGTTTTCGACAAAAAGGCCCAGCGGCGCGAACTGGCGGTCATAGATGCCTGCATTAGCAGCGAACAGCATGCGCCGGCCATGCGACATGCCCCATTGGCGCAACGTGTTGATGCTGGCGTAGGGCTCCCCGCTGTTGGGGTCCTTCCAGTGCAGGCTCAGCGACTCGCGTTTGATGTCGATGCTTACCACACGGAAATTCTGCCCTTCGAACACGCGCTCGCTGCCGTCCACGGCCTGTGTCTGCCGCGCACAGCCCGTCACGCTGCCGAGTAGCACCAGCGGTGCGAGCAGCTGCCAGGCCAGGCGGCGATGGAATGGACGTCGTTGCGAGGACGTGAGCATATCCCTGATGGTCGCCGGCCCGGCCCGCTTCGTGCAAGGCCTACGCAAGCGAATCAGGGGAACAGGCTCTAAACTGGCGCTTTCCCAACACCTGGCAGCCCCATGCCTTACATGCCCATCGTCGCCACGCTTGGCTACGTGCTGTCGCCCGATCGACGGCAAGTGCTGATGATCCATCGCAACGCGCGTCAGGACGACCAGCATCTGGGCAAATACAACGGTCTGGGCGGCAAGATGGAAGCGGTTGAGGACATTGCCGCCTGCATGCGCCGGGAGATCCTGGAGGAGGCGGGCATCGTCTGTGAGTCGATGACCATGCGCGGCACGCTCAACTGGCCAGGCTTTGGCAAGCAAGGCGAAGACTGGCTTGGCTTCATCTTCGTCATCGACAGCTTCAGCGGCACGCCGCTGACCAGCAACCCCGAAGGTACGCTGGAGTGGGTGCCGCTCAACAGACTGATGGAATTACCCATGTGGGAGGGCGACAGGCACTTCCTGCCGCTGGTGTTCGACGATGACCCGCGCCCGTTCCACGGCGTGATGCCGTACCGGGACGGGCGGATGCAGTCGTGGTCGTTCTCGCGCCTGTGAGCGCGCTGGCTGGGGCGCTGCGCTTCTTCTCTCCTCTGGGGCGACCCGAAGGTGGGAGAAGGTTGGGATGCGTGCTCGCCATAGCGCGACAACTGGGGGCTGCCGCCAGCTTGCCGCTTACGCAGCGGGCGTTTCGATCGCCTGCCGGCGCTCGAGTCACTTTTCTTTTGCTGGCCCAAAAGAAAAGTAACCCAAAGAAAACGGCCTTAAAGGCTGGTAGCACTCCGTGGGATAGAAGCGTTGGAAGGTTAGCGCGATAGGATCGTTTGCTACCCAAGGCGAGACACAGCGGCTACACCGCAACGCGCCATAGCGGTGAGGACTTAAAGCAGGTCCGGCCGACGGTCGAAACGCTCGCAGTATCCGGAGGCGCAGATGGTCAACTCGCCTCCCACGCTTTAAGCCCTCTCTGCCTCGGCGCGTTGCTGTATAGCCACTGTGTGTCGGCCATGGGCCGCCACCTGTCTAGCTGGCCACGCCCGCCAGGCTCGTATCTAACGCAATGCTATGAGCTCTTCAGGCCATTTTCTTTGGGTTACTTTTCTTTTGGGCCAGCAAAAGAAAAGTGACTCGGCTGCCGGCAGGCAGTCGAAACGCCCGCTGCGTAAGCGGCAAGTTGGCTATGACGCTCGGTTGTAGCGTGACCGCGAGCACCCGCCCCTCTTCCCAACCTTCTCCCCGACGGGGAGAAGGGGCTAGAGCTCTCCCGCGAAGGAGCGCGGAGAGGGGCGAGGCGGACTACGGCGCCCGCCGAATCGCCACCACCGCATTGAGTCCGCCGAATGCGAACGAGTTGCTGATCGCCACATTCACCTTCATGGCACGGGCCTCGTTGGGCACATAGTCCAGGTCGCAGGCCGGATCGGGACCCAGGTAATTGAGCGTGGGCGGCACGATACCGTCACGGATAGCGCCGACGGCGGCGATCAGTTCCAATGCGCCGGCGGCGCCGAGAGCGTGGCCATGCATCGGTTTGGTCGATGAAACCACCAGCTCGCGTGCATGCGCGCCGAAAACGCTATGGATGGCACGCGTCTCGGTGCTGTCGTTGGCCACGGTGCCGGTGCCGTGCGCGTTGATGTAGTCCACGTCTTCAGGCGACAGGCCGCCATCACGCAGCGCGAGGTTTATCGCCGCGGCGGCGCCGATATCGGAGGGGGCGGCGATATCGCCTGCATCCGAGCTCATGCCCGTACCGGCCAGTTCGCACAGGATATTCGCCCCGCGCGCCTGTGCCGATTCGAGCGTCTCCAGTACATACATGCCGGCGCCTTCGCCCAGCACCAGGCCACGGCGGCCGGCGCTGAACGGGCGGCAGGTATCGGGCGACAGCACGCGCATGGCTTCCCACGCGCGCAGCGTGCCCAGCGTGATGCAGGCTTCCGTGCCACCGACGATAGCGGCGTCGACCAGGCCGGCACGGATCATCAGGGATGCTTGGGCGAAGGCATGATTCGACGAGGCGCAGGCGGTGGCCACCACGAAGGATGGCCCGGTAATGCCATGCACCATGCTCACCTGGCTGGCCGCCGCGTTCGTCATCAAGCGCACGATGCTCAGCGGGTGGAAACGGCCCTGGTGCTCGCCGTAAAGGCGCTCATACATGCCGTCACGCGTGGTTTCGCCACCGACGCCGGTGCCGATCACCACCGCCGTCCGCGCGGCGGCTTCACCGGCGAAGCTGATGCCGGACTGGCGGATCGCTTCGTTCGCCGCAATCAGCGCGTACTCGCTGAAGGGATCGAGCATGGCGCGGCGCGCTTCATCGAAAAAGTTCGCCGGATCGTAGTTGCTGATCTCGGCGGCAATGCCACCGTTGCGCAGCTCACCGGGCTTGATGTGGTGGATGGGGCCGATGCCGGAACGGCCCTCGGTCATCGCCTTCCAGGTGGAAGGCGCGTCATGGCCGAGCGCGCAAATCGCGCCCATGCCGGTGATGACGATGCGGCGCATGGCTTATTCGCTGGCCGGCTTCTGTGCGAGCTGGCGCTCGATGGCTTCAACGAGGTGGCCGACCGTGCCGTTTTCCAAGTCGGTATCTTCGTTGGGGAGATTGATATTGAAGTGTTCTTCGATATCGAAGATCACCTCGATGGCGTCCAGTGAAGCGATGCCCAGGTCTTTCAAAGTGGATTGCGGGGTGATCGTTGCGATGTCGATCTTCGCCTGCTTTGCGATGATGTCGAACGTGTCCTGCTGAACTGTGCTCATGTGTACTTTCCTGGATTCCATGGCGCCGAGGTTTAGCAGCATCGGATCGATGCCCTTTCCCAAGCCTGACGAACCGTCAGGATAATGTCCAGAATCTCGACGCTCAAAAATCGGTAAGTCCATCCTGCACAGGCTGCCTTTCGCGAACCTTATGCGGCGCCCCGTCTGCCTGTAAGGGAGCGGGGGCCGTATGCTATGGGCCTGAACCCAGCGGAAAAGCCGTGTGCAGTACCTTAACCAGCTCGAACCGGACGCGTTGATCGCCCGGTTCGCGGAGCATCCCCCCATCGACTTTCGTGTGCTGGAAGCGGCCGGCACGCCGGCATTCGTTGCGCCATTCGATCTGCTGACGACGGCCGATGCCGATGTGCGGCAGAAGATCGTGCGCGCGCCTGGCTACGGCTGGTGGGGACGACTGCTGCGCTGGCGTACGGCCTTCGTGGGTACCACGGTGTCCGAGTACGCGTTGTTCCCACGCGACGCCGATGCTTCGCGCCTGCCGGCGGCTTTGCGCGATCAGCTGGGCCGTGGCCAGCGGCTGTTGATCGTCAAGGACATCCCACAGGCGTCGCCCTTGTTCGACGCGGCCAGCGGTGCATGGTGCGGACGTTTTGCCGAGGCCTGCCAGACGGCGGGCTTCGTGCTGCTGGAAGGGCAGGCATTGGCCTATGTGCCGATCGATTTCGCCAGCGAGGACGACTACCTCGCTCGCCTGTCCTCAGGACGACGCAAGGACATTCGCCGCAAGCTGCGCAAGCGGGACGAGGTCGCCGTGGACGAGGTTCGCTGCGGCGACGCCCTGTTTGCGAATGATGCCGTGGTGGACGCGTACTACGCGCTCTACGAGAACGTCTATGCGCAGAGCGAGATCCATTTCGATAAGCTCAGTCGCGCCTTCTTCGCCGCGGTGCTGCGTGATGCCGCCAACGGCGGGGTGGTGTTCGTCTATCGCCATCAAGGCGAGATGATCGGCTGGAACCTGTGTTTCGCCGTGGACGGCAAGCTCATCGACAAGTACGTGGGTTTTGCCTATCCGCAGG
Source organism: Dyella humicola (assembly GCF_026283945.1). Taxonomy (NCBI): domain Bacteria; kingdom Pseudomonadati; phylum Pseudomonadota; class Gammaproteobacteria; order Lysobacterales; family Rhodanobacteraceae; genus Dyella; species Dyella humicola. Next base: position 3,220,746 of record NZ_JAPDPC010000001.1, on the reverse strand, counting down.
CGCGCGAACAGAACCTGTATTTCACCAGTTGGTTCCACAACCTGGCATGGGCGCGCGAGCAGGGCCTGACCCATTACGTGGCCGGCTGGACCGACCCGCAAATCAAGGCCTATCTAGGCGCACAATTCACCCTGACCCGGCACGCGATCTACCTGCGCAATCCGCTGTTGCGCCTGCTGGCGCGGCGACTGGGACGGTTCTTCGAGAGCGATAGCCAATGGGCGGCCGATGAACAAGCGTGAACCGCTGATTCTGGACTTCGACCACTCGGTGGGGCCGATCCCTGGTGCGACTGAGCTGGCGCTGTCGGACTGGCAGGAAGCGATCCGCTTCGGCTGCACGCTGCGCACGTTCCATCGACTGGGCCAGTATCTCGATGCGCGCATGCCTGCCGACTACGGCACGGTGTTGATGGGCTCGGGTGACTATCACCATCTCACCTGGCCGCTGGTACAGCGTCAGCGTTCGCGCGGCTCGTTCCAACTGGTGGTATTCGACAACCACCCGGACAATATGCGCTTTCCCTGGGGCATCCATTGCGGGTCCTGGGTGCGTCGTGTCGCCATGCTGCCTTTCGTGACGCATGTACATGTGGTGGGTATCACGTCGGGCGACATCGGCGCCAAACACGCCTGGGAAAACTATCTGCGCCCGCTGCGGGCCGGCAAGCTCAGCTATTGGTGCATGGACGTGGATGTGAACTGGGCCAGTCGTTGGGGCCTCACCGGCGCCTTCCACCGCTTTGACGACCCGGATGCGCTCACCTGTGCCTTCCTGAAGCAGTTGCACCGGGCGCCGCAAGCGACCTACCTATCGATCGACAAGGACGCATTCAGCGTCGACACCGCGCGCACCAACTGGGACCAGGGGCGGCTGGAGGAACAGCACGCGATGGCCATCATCGAAGCGCTGCGTGGCCGCATCATCGCCAGTGACATCAATGGCGAAGTATCGGCCTACCAATACACCACCTGGTGGAAGCGACTGCTCAGTGGCATGGACGGGCAGTCACCGATTCCGCAGAGCGAACTGGATGCCTGGCAGGCGCAGCAACGCGCGCTCAATACGCGCCTGCTGGCGGCGATTGCAGAAAGCAGCGTGTAACCTCGCGCCCACGCGACTGAGGCAATCAGGCCCCGGATCCTTCGGGGGATAGAGATAAAGAGCGCCGGCTCATTCCGGTGACGCTTAAGGATGTTGCATCTCATGCAAGCAACCTTTTCGATCAGTCGTCGCGCGCTCATTTTTCTCGTCACCGCCTTTGCGTTGACATGGGTTGCCTGGGGCTTGCTCATTCTCCTGGCGCGTGCGCAGGTGACCAGCTACGGCCAGTGGCCTTACATGACGCTCTATGTGTTGGGTGGTTTGGGCCCTACCATTGCCGCCTATGTCGCCGTTTGTCGGACAACCCAGCAAGCGCCGCTGCGGGAGTTCCACCAACGACTGCTGCGCTGGCGCGTCCCGTTGGTCTGGTATCCGGTGGCCCTGGGCCTGCCTATCGTGCTGGCATTTGGCGCCGTCGGTGTGGCGGCCGCGCTACGCCCCTCCTTGCTGGCCGACATATCAATCAGGCCCTGGTATCTGTTCCTGTCGCTGTTCCCGATGATGATGGTGGGCGGCGGTCTGGAGGAGCTTGGCTGGCGTGGCGTGGCCCAAGAGGAATGGGGACGCAGCATAGGGCACGGTAGGGCGGCGCTGTTGATCGGGCCCATCTGGGCGCTCTGGCATTTGCCCCTGTTCTTCTTGCCGGGCGTCGCCCAGTACGGCGGCAACTTTGCCTTGTTCCTGGTCGGGGTGATGGGTAATGCACTGATCCTTGGCTGGCTTTACGGCCACACGCGAAGCATTCTCCTGTGCATCTTTTTCCATGCTTCGTGGAACACCATGATGGCGTTGGGTGTGACGATTCCTCACGGGCATGGCATGTCCCTGGTGGGGCCATGCCTAAGTCTTGGCGTGGGGGCGTTGCTCTTGCTCGCCAGTGGACAAAAGCGCGAGCACGCCACGGCGCAGGGAGAAACGAGTCGGTAGCGTGTCAGCGACCGCGCACGGCGCGTTCCAGCTCAGCGCAAATCGCTTCGAACGTGGCGTCGTCCAGCCACGGGCTGTTAGTGATGGTGAGCGAACGCGCGGCGAAGTTGCGTGCATTCGGTAACGGCGTATCCGGGACGATGTCGCGCAGATAGGCGTAGTCGGGCAGGGCGTGGATAAACAGGCGACTGACCCCGAGCCCGGCCGTCCACAGCGTGCGCAGGGCGTCATCGCGGATGGCTTCGCTGGGCAGGGTGAGCAGCAGGAACGGCCACACACCGCGTTGGCCAGGCGCGTCGTCGAAGACACTGATACCGGGAATCCGGCGTACGCGCTCAACGCGCCTTAGCGCCTGGTTCCGCGTGACGTCGAGAAGGTCGGGCAGGCGTGGCAATGCGCGCGCGCCGACCGCCTGGCGCCAGCTGCTCACCGTGTGCAGCGGAATATCGGGGCCGAAATCATCACCGACGGCAGCGACGGGATCATGCTCTGCCAGTGCCTTGCGCAACGGACGGCCATAGGCCAGCGGTAGCAGGGAGGGGCGATAGGCGATTGCATAGCCGATCAACTCCAGCGCCCGCTTCCAGTCCATGCCGGCATCGGACTGGATAGTCGTTCGGTGACTTGCGGCGAAGGCGTCGCGCATGACCGTATCGCGCGCCAGCAGCAAACCGCCCTCGAACAAGGTGAGCCCCTTGCCTACGGCAAGACTGAAGAAGCCGGCATCGCCCAGCAGGCCGACGCTGCGCCCGTCCTGCGTGGCGCCTAATGCCTGTGCAGCGTCCTCCAGTACATAGGCCCCCGTCTGATGGGCAACGTCCAGTGCCGCGTTCACATCGGCCACGCGGCCGGCCAGGTGCGTGGGCACGATGGCCAGCGTCTGCTCGCCCACGACGCTGGCGAGCTGTGCGGTATCCATGTCGAAATGGTTGGCTGCGAGGTCGCACAATCGCGGCTTGAGGCCAGCGCGATGGATGGCCAGCGCGACCAGCGGGCAGGTCCATGCCGGCACCACCACCTCATCGCGCTGAGGGCGCAGGCGATGCATCGCGCGAAGTGCCACCACCATGGCCGCGGTGCCGGAGCATTCCAATTGAAGGTGCTCGACACCTAGCCAGTGGGCTACGCGCTCGGCAAACGGCGCACGACCAGGCAGCAGGTCGGTGACACGAAGCGGCAGACCAGCGGTGGGCGGCAGCTCGCGTGGCATGTCAGTCGCCCGCGGCGACGCCCAGCGCACCCTTGGCCTCGGTGGGTGCATCGTGTTCTGGATGCGCGCCGCTTTCGGCGAAGGCGAGGCAGAGGATGCCGGCCACGATCACGGCTGCGCCGAGTACGCGCGGCCAGGTCAACGGTTCCTGGAACAGCCACGCCGAGAAAATCATCACACTGACCACTTCCAGATGGGTGACCGCAAAGGCGGGCCCGATCGGCGCGTGCTTGAGCAGGGTCATCCAGGTGAAGAAGTTGCCCACATAGCCGATCACCGCGAAGTAGATCCACGGATGGCCAAACACGCGCACGATCCAGGCCCAGTTGGCCTCGGGCGGAAACGCGTGATTGCCGGCGTACTTGAAGCTCAGCTGCACCACGGTGTCGAACAGCACCAGGATGGTGAAGCCAAAGAAATAAAAGCGCTTCATGCGATCAACCCCCTCCTGCCAAGCCAACGATGGCCACGCCCGCGGTCACCAAAAGAATGCCGGTGACGCGCATGGGGGTGAGCTTTTCGCGGAACAGAATGCGGCCGGCGATCATGATGACGACGATATTGATCGAACCCAGCAACACGCCTTCCGAAAGGTCGACCAGCGACAGGAAGGCGATCCAGACCAGGAACTCAGCCACGTAGGACGTGATGCCGACCCAGATCCACGGGCGTGCCAGCATGTAGCGCCAGCGCGCGAAACCATCACCCGCCCGCGGATCGCTGGCCGCCGCCTTGAAGGCGAGCTGGCCCACGGTATCCAGGGTGACATTGAGCAGCCACAACGTGACGACCAGAGGAGTCACCTTGGCTCCTTAGGCCGCTGCGCGCGCGGCTGGCTCGTAGGAGGCTGCGATCTGGCGGAAGAACTCGGCCGCGCGATCGGTCAGCAGGCGGCGTTCGCGATCGACCGTGATCATGTGGTAGCTGTCTTCGAGCAAGAGCATCTCCACCGGACCGGACACCGAGCGCTGCACGAGGTACGCATTTTCGAGGCTGGCGATATCGTCCTGGGTCGCATGAGCGATCAGGCAGGGCGCGGTGACCTTGGGCAGCTCGCGCTTCACCACTGCGGCCATGTTGTACATCTCCGCCAGCGACGGCCACGGATTGCCGGGCAGGCCGGCCGCAGCGCTGTCACCACCCAGCATGGCCGAGCTGATCTGCGCGCGCAGACGCTCGTCGCGAATGCCGTACGGCTCCGCCTCGTGCACCATGCGGTGCTTGCCGATGCCGAACTTGTGCAGGAACGGCAGCAGGAACGAGAACTTGCCGACCCACGGAATCGCCCAGCCGTCATAGCGGAAGGTGGCGCCAAAGACGCCCACGCCCTTGACCCATTCCGGTCGCTCAGCGGCCAGCTTCAGCGCCAGCACGGCGCCCATCGACAGGCCGGCGACGAACAGATGGTCGACTTCGTGGCGGTACTTCTCGGCGGCCGCCTCGACGCTGGCGTACCAGTCCTGCCAGCCGGTCTTCAGCAAATCAGGCACATCGCCGCAATGCCCGGCCAGCTGCATGCCGTAGACGCTGTAGCCGGCACGGTTGAGACCCTTGCCGAGCAGGCGCATTTCGGTGGGAGTGCCGGTAAGGCCATGAATAAGCAGCACTCCGCTGCGACCGCCCTCGAGGCGGAACTCGACGTTCTGAATCACTCGGGGGCTCCGGGGCAACGGGCGAAAGACGGGAAAAGGCGCGAAGCGCGCAAGCCATGAATGCAATAAACCATGCCAGCAGTGTGCCGGCCGACCCTTTCCAAGAACTTTCGACCTCGCCGACATCGGTCTCACCAGCCAGGAGAAAGATGGCCTCAAGTGCCGCTCAGGCTTCTCCGAGGCTTGGAGTGAGGGTTTGTCTTGCGACAAGGCCCCATTGAGACGGGCGCTGGTCGAGGTACCGGAGCTAGCGGTTTACGTCCTCCCGACTAGCTCAGCTCACAGCCGCTGGCCTTCGGCGATGCATGCGACGCCAGGCCCCGGCATGGCAAGAACCGGCTCTCAGTGTCCGTAGTGTCCCGTGCTGCCGCCCACCGAGATGCTCATGCCGCCAGTGGGGTGCTCGCAGCTGCCGCTGGCCTGGCTGATGGTGACGCCGCCCGACTGCCAGTTGCCGCTGCCATGGTTGGAGGCCACCACGCCGGTACTGACCGCGCCGTGTATCTGGGGCTGGTTGTACGTGGCGTCGTCACAGGTGACCACGTTTCGGCCCGACGGGGAGGGGATATCGCCCACCGCGCCCGACGTGTCGCCGTAATAGGTACCTGGTGGGTCCTTGGCATACGCACCCGGCGTCGTGTTGGCTGGCGCGGTCGAACTCGCACTGCCCGTCGATTTTGCATCGGCAGCGACGGCGGGAGCTGCGGCGGAGGCGCTGGCTGCGGGCACGTTGGCGGGGAGCTTGAGATTCAGTGGCTGCCCGGCACTCTGCGCCCAGGCCGCCGTGGTCAACAGGCAAGCGGCGAGGAGGCCGGTGGTTCGGATGATCTTCATGGAAAACTCCGGAGACGTGCTGGTGATAACGCACGACCGCCAGCGGTGTGCACACGTCCCGTTCGATGCGGTGAGACGGCGGGAAGTTCCCGCCGCTGGCATCATGCCGACGTTTCGATGCGCTCCACTCGACGCAGGCCGCGTGGCAGCACGCCCCCGCGGGTAGCGCGGTTGCCACCATACTCGACCAGGTCCGACCATTTCAGGGTCAGCTTGCGCTGGCCGGCGTACAGCGTGACCTCACCCTTGCCCTCGGTCACCACCGCGACACCTACCACGCGCTCTTCGCCGGAGGCGAGCTTGGCCTTGGGTACGTCGATCAGCTTGTTGCCCTTGCCCTTGTCCAACTCCGGCAGCTCGGCCACCGAGAACATCAACAGATGGCCTTCGGTAGTCACCACCACGATGCGATCGCGCGCCGGGTCGGCGCTGATCTGCGGAGCCAGTACTTTGGCGCCGTCACTCAGGGTGATGATCTGCTTGCCGGCCTTGTTGCGGCCGGTCAGCGCTTCGAAGCGGGTGACGAAGCCGTAACCGTGGTCGGTGGCCAGGATCAGGCGCGTGTCGTTGTCGCCGGCGGTGAGCGCATCGAAGCTTGCGCCTGAGGGCGGGCTGAAGCGGCCGGTCAGCGGCTCGCCGTTGCCACGCGCCGACGGCAGCGTATGCGCGGCGGTGGAATAGCTGCGGCCGGTGGAGTCGATCACGGCCACTTGTTGCGTCGTACGGGCCTTCACCGCTGCGAGCAGGCTGTCACCTTCGCGGTAGTTCAGGCCTTCAGCGTCGATGTCATGACCCTTGGCGGCGCGGATCCAGCCCTTCTGGCTGATTACCACGGTCACCGGCTCGCTGGCGACCAGGGCGCTCTCATCCAGTGCCTGCGCGGCGTCGCGCTGCACCAGCGGCGAGCGGCGATCGTCGCCGTACTTGGCGGCATCGGCGCGCAGTTCTTCCTTGATCAGGCCCTTGAGCTTGGCCGGCGATTTCAGCAGCACATTGATGCGCGCGCGTTCCTCTTCCAACTGGTCGCTTTCGGCATTGATCTTCATCTCTTCCAGGCGGGCCAGCTGGCGCAGCTTGGTTTCGAGGATGTAGTCGGTCTGCTCGTCGCTGAGCTTGAAGCGCGCCATCAGTACGGGCTTGGGCTCGTCCTCGCTGCGGACGATGCGGATCACCTCGTCGAGGTTGAGGTAGGCGATGCGCAAGCCTTCCAACAGGTGCAGGCGACGCTCGACCTTGGCCAGTCGATGTTCGAGGCGGCGGGTGACCGTGGTGGTGCGGAAGCTCAGCCACTCGCCGAGGATGCGCTTGAGGTCCTTCACCTGCGGCCGGCCATCGAGGCCGATCATGTTTAGGTTGATGCGGAAGCTCTTTTCCATGTCCGTGGTGGCGAACAGGTGCTGCATGACCTCCGCGGGATCGATGCGGTTGGAGCGGGGCACCACCACCAGGCGGATCGGGTTCTCGTGATCGGACTCGTCGCGCAGGTCTTCGATCATCGGCAGTTTCTTCGCACGCATTTGCGCGGCGATCTGCTCGAGGATCTTGGACGGGCTCACCTGATGCGGCAGCGCGGTGATGACGATGTTGCTTTCGTCCATGTGATACACGGCGCGGGCCCGCAACGAGCCGGTGCCGTTCTGGTACATCGCCAGCAATTCGTTGCGCGGCGTGATGATCTCGGCTTCGGTGGGGTAGTCGGGGGCCTGGATGTGCTCGAACAGGTCCGCCACGGTGGCGTCGGGATCGTCCAGCAGGCGGATGCAGGCACTGACCACTTCGCGCAGGTTGTGCGGCGGAATGTCGGTGGCCATGCCCACGGCGATGCCCATGGAGCCATTGAGCAATACATGCGGCACGCGTGCCGGGAGCCAGCTTGGCTCTTCCATGGTGCCATCGAAGTTTGGCACCCAGTCCACCGTGCCCTGGCCCAGTTCGCCCAATAGTGCTTCGGCAATCGGGCTGAGGCGCGACTCGGTGTAGCGCATCGCGGCGAAGCTCTTCGGGTCGTCTGGCGAGCCGAAGTTGCCCTGGCCGTCGACCAGCGGATAGCGGTACGAGAACGGCTGGGCCATCAGCACCATCGCCTCGTAGCACGAGCTGTCGCCGTGCGGATGGAACTTGCCGATGACGTCGCCGATGGTGCGCGCGGATTTCTTGGGCTTGGCCGTGGAGGCCAGGCTCAACTCGCTCATGGCGTAGATGATGCGCCGCTGCACCGGCTTGAGCCCGTCGCCCACAAAGGGCAGGGCGCGGTCCAGCACCACATACATCGAATAATCGAGGTAAGCCCGCTCGGCGTACTCCTTGAGCGGGATCTGTTCGTAATTGGCTTGCAGATTCATGCAGTTACGTCGATGAGTGGCGCGCGGGGCGCGCGCTTAACCGGGCGATGGTGCCAGAAATCAGGGGCGGGGGGCGAGTGCGTCGTTGTTGGAGCGCACCCTGTGCGCGATCACGGCGTCACCGCTACGTAGGCTTGTCGCGCACAGGGTGCGCTCCTACAGGGAGATTCCCTCAGTTCTTCACAGCGGAGGTTTCCACCCCCAGCTTGCTCAGCTGTACTTGGACGCTGTCCGGTCCGGTGAGGTGACCCGCGCCCACGGCGATGAAGCTGACGCCAGGTTGTTGCAGGCGTTCGGCGATGAGCTTGGCCCAGGCGCGATTACGCTCGACGATAAGGCGCTGGTACAGCAAGGGGCTCTCCTTGCGGATATCTTCATCCTCGATGCGCGCGATCGTAGCGGTATCGCCATCGCGCCAGGCGTCGATCAGCTCCCGAAGTTTCGCCGGACCCTCAGCCACTTCCTTGAAGGACTGGCGCAGGAAGTCGAGCTGCATCGCTTCGGGCAGGTCTGCCAGCATGCGGATTTGCTGCTCGGCAGTTTCCAGTCCATCCACCGCCTTGCCGTCCTTCTGCATGCGCGCCTTGAGCAGCTTGTCGACGCCCAGATTCGGGTCCAGGCCCGCCTGGATCAGCGGCGCCATGGTAAGAGTCAGTGCGGCCAGCCATGGCCGCATGGGCTGCAACGCTTCGGCGCCACCGGGAAGCTTGGCGGTTTCGGCGGCTTGCTCGAGGCTGCGCTGGTCGCTGTCGTCGAGCTTGCTCGATAGCGGATGGCTGAGATCCACGCCGTGTTGCATCACCAGCGCCTGCATCGACGCGGCGTCGTCATCGACGATCTCGATACTCAGCCGTTGGCTTTCCGCCAGCGCCTGGTCCAGCTGGGGCGAGGACCAGTTCGTGTCCGTTGGCAGCAAGTGCACGGTGCCAAACAGGTAGACCGTCGCGTGGTCATTTTTCGCCACCCAGAGGCCCGGTGTTGCCGTCGCAGTGGCGACAAGCAGCAAGCTGAGGACCAGCGCTGCGCCGATGTGTTGAAACAGCTTCAAGGCAATTTTCCGGTCCATTGAGGGCGTGATCTGGGCGAATGAACAAACGCAGGTGCGCGTTTTGCCCCGCTATCATGCAGAAAACAGGCGAGCACGTCGAAGCCCGCGTCATCGGGGCACGCGACATCCGCCCGGTACACCATGAGGGCTCAGCGTGATCTGCCAGAGTTGATTGCGGCGACTGCGGAATACGGCGGTAGACACCGAAAGATAGAAATGCCACATGCGGCGGAAGTGATCACCGTAGTGCGCCGACAGTTGCGGCCACGCCGCGTCGAAATTCGCGCGCCACGCGGTCAGTGTGCGGTCGTAATCGGCACCGAAGTTGTGCCAGTCCTCCACCACGAACAGGTTCTGGAGGGCTTCGGCGACCTGGCCCGCCGCGGGGATCATCGAGTTGGGGAAGATGTATTTCTCGATCCACGGATCCGGCCTGGCGGGTGAATTGTTGGTGCCGATGGAATGCAGCAGGAAGAGTCCGCTTCCGTCGTGACCGTCCGGGCGCAGGCAGCGGCGGGCGACCTCGAAATACGTGCGGTAGTTGAGTGCGCCGACATGCTCGAACATGCCGATCGAGAAAATCGCATCGAACGGTTCGTCGATATCCCGGTAGTCCTGCAGGCGAATGTCCACCGGCAGTCCGGCGCACAGCTGGCGCGCGAATTCCGCCTGCTCTTGTGAAATCGTGATGCCTACGGCATGCACGCCATAGCGTTCGGCGGCGTACTTGAGCGCTTCGCCCCAGCCGCAGCCGATATCCAGTACGCGCTGGCCAGGCTTGAGCTTCAACTTGCGGCAGATCAGGTCGAGCTTGGCCACCTGGGCGTCGTCAAGGTTGCTTGCTTCGGCCCAATAACCGCACGAATACACCAGGCGTTTGCCCAGCATGGCCCTGAACAAATCGTTGCCGAGGTCGTAATGCGCCTTGGCTACCTCGAACGCGTTGTCGCCGCGCTGCATATTGATGAAGCGAGCCTTGAGGTGGGCGATCAAGGTGTCCAACGTCTTCAGCTCCATGTCCAACTGCGTGTGGAGCAGGTGCGTGAACATGCCGGGCAAATCGTCGGCGTCCCACCAGCCGTCCATATAGCTTTCGCCAAGCCCCAATGAACCGTGCGCGAAGACGCGTGCATACAGACGGTCATCATGCACGCGCATGTCGGTCGGTGCGGGGCCGCCAATCTGGATGCCGGCGTGTTCGAGCAGACTGGCTGCACGTTGCTTCAGGGAATCCTGGCTCATGCGTACCTCGCTTGATGGGCGACGATCATTGCTGGGCGCGGCTCAAAGCCATCTGCGCGGAGACATGAATCAGACTCTCAGGTCTTGCCCAGCGAGGCAAAGCTTGCGGGAGCGATTGCATACACCGCGTCGACGCCGCAGGCCCGGACCGCCTCCAACAGCACTTGCGCCTGGGCTTCGCTGACCAGGAATTCCACCTTGACGGCCAGATCATCGGCCAGCTCGAAGAACTGCTCTTCGCGCAGTACGCCGTGCCGCCCGAAGCCACACATGGCACGAAACGCGGAGCCTCCGCCGATGCCGCTCTTCTTGGCCCGCTCAAGTAGCCACTCATACATCAGCACACCGTCGTGGCGCGCTCTTGTATGGCAGTAGAAGGACAGTTGCACACCCTGCTGCAAGGTTTCCTGGTTCATACCTCCTCCGAATGAGTCAGAGACTCCCTAGCTGCGCAACAGCGCGCGGGTAAGGGCGATGCCGGATATGGTCAGTGCGATGGAGCCCACCAGATGCACGGCCACGTGCCCGCCGAACCAGAGGTATTGCTGGCGCAGCAGGAGCGTGGTCGATTCGGCCGAAAACGTTGAAAACGTGGTGAGGCCGCCGAGAAACCCAGTGGCGAGGAACAAGCGCAGCTCCGGCGGCAGCGTCTGGAAATGGTCGAAAAGGCCCAGCACGACACCCATCAACAGGCCGCCAATGAGATTGGCGGCGAGCGTGCCCAAGGGCAGGGTGGGGAACAGGGGGTTGAGCATCACGCCCAGGCCCCAGCGCAGCCAGCAGCCCAATACACCACCCACGCCTACGGCGATAAATCCGGTGTAGCCCACGTCGTTTGTCTCCTTAGCAAGTCAAAAGACTTCCGGAAACAGGCCACACGCCTGCGCCCCGGAAGCTCCGGCGGTGCAGGCATCATCAACCCGAAGGTGGTTTGCCCTTCCGCGTGTCATCCAATGTCGGTGACGGCGCGAGGGCGGGAGGCATGCCATCTCCCCGTGCGCGCCATGCTAGCCGATGCATGCCCGATCGTCATGATGGCGGCCATGCGTGAGTCGCAGGCCGGGCCAACGAGTCGCAGCGAACGCGCATGCGCAGGTCTGATTCAAGTCAAGACATGACTTTCTGCCAGTACTAGGTTTTCCGTGCCCTTTCAGAGGAAGCCCTGTTATGCACCCGATATGGCATGCCGTCTTAATGGAACCGGTAGGCTGGCTGGCTATCGGTGGCAGCATCATCATGGTCGGGACGGGGATCGCCGTTGGCCTCTTCGTGCGCAGCAAGGTGCGCGAGCAAGAGCGCGAAAAATAAGGCCGCGGCAGCTTGTCGTCCGTAGGGCGATGGGACCTTAGCCTTTACCAGTTATTGGCGTGCTGGCTTGACGCCCAGGGCAGGGGGCTTTAGGTAAGGCGCGCCTCGAAACGGCCAATCGTCATGATTCGTGGGGCTTGGGGCGCCGCTATACTCGGCGCTCTCCGCCAGCCGTGCCATGCTCATGACCCCATCCCAGCGTCCCATACGGCGCAGCCTGCCGTGGCTGCTCGCGGGACTGTCGATGATCGGCCCGTTCTCGATCGACGCTGTTTTTCCGGCGTTTCCGCTGATCGGCGCCCGCTTTGGCGTGGACAGCGCAGGGCTGCAGCAGATGATCAGCGTGTATCTGATCACCTATGCGGCGATGAGCCTGTTTCACGGTGCCATTTCCGACGCCATTGGGCGCAAACCCGTGATTGTCGCGGGCATGCTGGTGTATGCGTTGGCTTCGGCAGGTGCAGCGCTTTCCACCTCCTACGGCATGCTGCTGACCTGCCGTGCCCTGCAAGGCGTGTGCGCGGGCGCAGGCCTGGTGGTGGGGCGGGCCGTGGTTCGCGACAGCCTGGCGGGGGCGGCGGCCCAGCAGTTGATGTCGCGTGTGATGATGATCTTCAGCGTTGCGCCCGTGATTGCGCCCATTGTCGGCGCGCAGTTGCTGTTCCTCGACGGGTGGCACGGTATTTTCTGGGTCCTGATGGGCTTCACCCTGCTGCTGGCCGCGGCCTTGATCCTGTTTCTCGACGAGTGCCATCCGCCCGAGGCCCGGACCCCTTTTCACCCTCGTACGCTGGTACGCGGCTATCTGGAATTCGGTCGGGATCGCCAATTCTGGCCGCTGTTAATCTCCTGTTCGGTGAACTTCGCCGGGCTGTTTCTGTATATCTCGTCTGCGCCCCACATCATCCGGGACCTGTTGCACCTTTCCGCGCAAGGATTCCCGTGGCTGTTCCTGCCGGTGGTGACGGGGCTGGTCATTGGCGCCTGGCTGTCGGGCCGGTTGGCCAGTCGACGCAGCGTGGCCTTCACCGTGAATCTGGGTTACGGCTGCTTGCTCCTGGCGTGTGCATTGCACCTGCTCGCTGCCCTGGTGAGTCGCGAACCCATGCTGCCGTGGTCCATGTTGCCGCTGGTTTTGCATGGCGTTGGCGTGCAGCTGGCATTCCCGACCTTGACCCTGTTGTTGCTGGATCGCTTTCCGCACCGGCGCGGCGGTGCTTCGTCGGTGCAGGCGTTCGCCAGCCTGCTGCTGTGTGCGTTCGTGGCCGGCGTGATGTCGCCATTGCTGTCCGGCCACATGCTGTATCTGGCCCTTGGGGCGAGTTTGCTCACCGTGATTGGATGGCTCTCCTGGCGTTGGTACCACTCCATGACGCGGCGTCCGCTGGCGGCGCAGCATTTTGGGCCGACGGTGGAGACGGAGTTGCAGACGGAGATCACCGAGCCGCGGTAGGTTTCAGCCGAAAACGGCGGCCCCACCCTCATCCAGCAGCCCGCGCGCAAACAACCATTGCCGCGCATTCGCCGCATCCTGCTCAAACCACGCTCGCGTCGATCCCAGCCGAAACGAATAGCCCCAGGCATCCATGTCCGTCATCAGGCGCTGGCGCCCCACGCCGGGCAGTTCGTCGGCGAGCACGATCTGCAGATAGCAGGTGGCGTCCTCCTCATCGATCGAGTCGGTGGCATCGGTGTGGACAGACTCGCGTCGCTCTTCAGGCAGCACGATCAGGTGCCCGGCCTCATGCAGCAGCGAATGCACCGGCGTGTCGTCGCGGGCATAAACGGTCGTGCCGATGATGCCGGCCTCTTCATCACCCCAGAAACTGCCGGGAATCGGAAGGCCGAGGTCAACCCGCTCCAGGCGCAGCCCATAGCGCGCCAGCAGCGTCGATGGCGTGGCGAAGCCCAGTTCGGCCAGGCGCATCACGCTGGCTTCGTCGAGAGAAGTGGAGGGTTCCAATGACATGGCGATAAAGGTCGCCGCCTGCTGGCGGCGACAGGTCGTGCGAGTTGCTGCGCAGGCGAGGCCCGCGCAGTGGCATCAGCCCGCTTTGGGCTGGGCGTGGTCGGGCAGGGCTACCGAAAGCTCGAGGATCTCGTGTCCACTGTCGCGCTCGACGTTGATGTTGATGGCTTCGAGGTCGACGTGGACGTATTTCTTGATCACTTCGAGCAGCTCGTTGCGCAGCAACGGCAGGTAGTCAGGGGCGCCACGGTTGGAACGCTCCTGAGCCACGATGATGCGAAGACGCTCCTTGGCGACGACAGCGGTGGGTTCCGGCTTGCGCTTCAGGAAATCAAGAATACCCATCGCGATTAGCCTCCGAATACGCGCTGGAAAAAGCCCTTCTTGGGCGCGTCGAGGAAGCGCAGGGCACGTTCCTCGCCGAGAATGCGGGCCACCGTATCGCCATAGGCCTGGCCGGCCAGCGAGTTGTCGTCGAGGATGACCGGCACGCCCGCATTGGACGCGGCCAGTACGTTCTCCGACTCGGGAATGACGCCGACGACGTTGATACCGAGGATGTCCTCGACGTCCTTTACGCTCAGCATCTCGCCGACGGCGACGCGAACCGGGTTGTAGCGGGTCAGCAGCAGGTGCTGCTTGATGGCACCTTCGCCACGTTCGGCGCGACGCGTCTTGCTGGCGAGCAAGCCGAGGATGCGGTCGGAGTCGCGCACCGAGGACACCTCGGGGTTGACCACCACCACGGCGTGATCGGCGAAGTACATCGCCAGATGCGCACCCTTTTCGATACCTGCCGGCGAATCGCAGACGACGTAATCGAAGCCTTCCTTGCCGAGATCCTCGAGGACCTTCTCGACACCTTCCTGGGTCAGGGCGTCCTTGTCACGCGTCTGGCTGGCCGCCAGCACGTAGAGGCTGTCGTAGCGTTTGTCCTTGATCAAGGCTTGCTTGAGCGTGGCTTCGCCGTGCACGACGTTGACGAAGTCGTACACCACGCGCCGCTCACAGCCCATGATCAAGTCGAGGTTGCGCAGGCCGACGTCGAAATCGATCACCGCGACTTTCTTGCCGGCCATGGCGAGGCCCGTAGCAAGCGAGGCGCTGGTGGTGGTCTTGCCGACGCCGCCTTTGCCCGAGGTGACAACGATAATCTCAGCAGTCAAGGCTCATCTCCGCATAGTTCTTTGTAATAGTAGGTAACAGCAATCAAGCGATCGTCACAGCTTGGCGATCAGCAGTTTTTCACCTTCGAGCCAGCATTGCACAGACTGGCCTTCCAGGTCTTTGGGAATTTGTTCAAACACGCGGTAATGCCCGGCGATCGCCACCAGTTCAGCGCGGAAATCCGAAACGAAGATGCGCGCCTTCTCATCACCCTGTGCGCCGGCCATGGCACGACCACGCAGGCCACCATAGATATGGATGCTGCCGTCGGAAATGACCTCGGCACCGTTCGCGATGACGCCGGTGACGATCAGGTCGCGGTCGCGAGCATAGATCTGCTGGCCTGAACGTACCGCGCCGTCATGATGCATGGCCCCCAGCGATGGAGCGGCTTGCTGCGCCGGCTCGTTGCGGACCGGTTCCGCACGGCGTGCGGGCTCTTCCGTGGCAGCGGGTGGCGCTGGCGGCGCAATGCTGCCGCCATCGGCGGGCTCGTAAGCGGCGCGGAACTTGGCAATCAGCGGCAGGCCCATCCGTCGAGAAAGGGCTTCGACCTCGCTGGTGCCGTAGGCCAGGCCCACCGGCAGCATGCCG
Organism: Dyella humicola; assembly: GCF_026283945.1. Classification (NCBI taxonomy): domain Bacteria; kingdom Pseudomonadati; phylum Pseudomonadota; class Gammaproteobacteria; order Lysobacterales; family Rhodanobacteraceae; genus Dyella; species Dyella humicola. The sequence goes on along the minus strand of NZ_JAPDPC010000001.1, from coordinate 3,205,349 downwards.
GCGCTGCGCACGGCTTCCAGCAAGGCATCGACCGAGCCGTCATCGGGCAGCTCGCGCAGATGGCTCAGGTCCAGCACGACCGCGGCACGGGAGAACAATTGAGGCGCCGCATGGACGCGACGCTCCAGCTCTTCGCAGAGGGCGGCGGCGTCCACGCGGCGTACGCGTACATTGGCAATGCCGACCTGGCCGAAGCGCAGGTCGCAAGCGTCTTGAGTATCCATTCGCGCATTCATGGGTGACGCTTCCCGGCCAAACGGCGCTGGGGAGCATCAGGGGTCAAGGGGCGCTGGCGCTCGGCCAGCCAGGGAACGTCGGGCAGGCCGTCGTGATCGAGATAGGTTTCGCGAACGAACGCGTAGCTGGGCAGGTCCTTGGCCAGCAGGCTGACTTGCGGGCCATCGGCACCCATGCGCTGCTGGCCGACTTCCTGAAAGCCGTAGGTGCCGTGGAACAGCACCACCACGTCGTCGCGTGGCTCCAGGAACACTTCGCAGGTCAGCAGCGGTACGCGCACTTCGGCATAACTATTGACGTCGCAATAGAAGATACGACCCAGGCCGTGACGGCGATAGGCGTTGGCGATGACGATGCGGTCGATGTAGACGAACTGCGGATAGTGCTCGGAGAACCAGCAGTAGTTGGGGCTGTCGTATTCGCTGCCTTCGCGCAGCGCAATAAGGAACCCGGCGAGATGGCCATCAATCTCGGCCACGCGAAAATAGTCGGCGTGGTCGTAGAAGTAGCGCAGCTGTGCCGCGTCAAGGGCGAGGATGGTGCGGCCGGCGGCGTTGTTGAGCGCCAGTACGGCATCCAGGTCGTGCTCTCGCACGTCGCGGATGGCAAGGGCCATTCGTTGCTCCGCTTTGTGTGGTTCGAGGACAAGACCGGTGTTCGGCCCCGCGTGACGGGCGGCATTATGGCACGCGGCGACGGGCCGCACATATCACGGCGCACCATGTAAAACCTTTGTAAAGCTCGAGCTGCCATGGCTTTTGGCAGGGAGTGGGCAATGACTTCTCACGCATTGCACCACGAGGGCGCCTGGCTAATGATGCCGGGTATGACATGGTCCAATATCAATCACATCCGCTTACTTCGTTACGCCGGGCTGACCACGTACCTGTGCGTGGCGCTGCCGCTGCTACCGGGTAGCTGGAGCCTGGCGCAGGTCAACTCCTGGTGGAGTAACCCGGATATTTCCGGCTGGATTTTTTCCTACCTGACGTTCGGCGTGACCTATCTGTTGCTGACCCGTCGATCGAGCGTGACCCGCCAGGCCGGGTTGCCCCCCGTCCTGCGGCTGATTGGCCTGGTCATCTTGACCGGCTCGGCCATCGCGATGGGCTGGTTCAGCCAGAGCGGCCTGTCAGCCATGTTGATGCTGGTGATCGCGGTCGTGCTGCCGTGGCAGTTGCCGGTAGGGGCGGGCCTGATGTGGATGCTGATGCAGAACCTCATGCTGATACCGATCATCGCCAGCTATAAGGGGTGGACCACTGTCACGGCCATCCTCCAGGTCTGCATGTATCTCGGCATTTCGGCGCTGGTGTTCTTTACCTCGATGATCGCCAGCCTGCAGGCGGAGGAGCGTGAAGTTCAGCGTCGCCTCAATTCGGAGCTGCGCGCCACCCGTGCCCTGCTAGCCGAGTCCACCCGCATCGCGGAGCGCATGCGCATCGCGCGCGACCTGCATGACCTGATTGGCCATCACCTTACGGCTCTGAGCCTCAACCTGGAAGTGGCCAGTCATTTGACTAATCCACAGGCCGCCGAACACGTCTTGAAAGCTCAGGCCACGGCCAAGCACCTGCTCTCGGATGTGCGCGAAGTGGTGAGCGAGTTGCGCCAGGACGATGCCATCGACCTGACCCAGGCCTTGCGCAGTCTGATCGAAGGCGTGCCTGGCCTGAATGTGCAGCTGGATACGCCGCCACGCTTCAGCGTGGAGGATCCACGCCGGGCGCAGGTGTTGCTGCGTTGTGCCCAGGAGATCATCACCAATACGGCGCGCCACGCCGCTGCCCGCAACCTGTGGCTGCGCTTTGACTACGTCAACGCCAATTTGCTGGAACTGGCCGCACGCGACGACGGCCGGGGCGCGACGAATTTTCGGCCGGGCAACGGCCTGTCGGGCATGCGTGAGCGGCTGGCCGAGTTTGGCGGCAGCGTGATGGTGGACCCGGCCCTCCATCAGGGCTTTGCGCTCACGGTACGTCTACCCTTGGGGGAGGCACCCGAGCTGGCGCATACCCCGTCGCGGTTCGAGCCGCCCGCTTTGGGCATGCTCTAGATGGGGTCCCCACCACCCGTTGCTCGTGCCAAAATGACCTGCTTGGATAGCAGCATCGTTCTTCCCCGTAGCCCGTGGGCATCGCACATGGGCCACCATTGCTTCGAGGATCCGCGATGATTTCCGTCTGTCTCGTCGACGACCAGAACCTGGTTCGCCAAGGTGTCCGTTCACTGCTGGATCTGGCGGAGGACATCCGCGTGGTAGCCGAGTGCGCCGATGGCGCCCAGGCCGTGCAGGATATTCCGCGGATCAAGCCCGATGTGGTGCTGCTTGACCTGCGCATGCCCAATATGAGTGGCCTGGAAGTGTTGCAGGCGCTGTCCGCGCGCAATGAACTGCCGCCCACCATCATCCTCACCACCTTTGATGATGATCAGCTGGTGCTGCAGGGCCTGAAGGCCGGGGCACGCGGCTACCTGCTGAAGGACGTGTCGCTGGAGCAACTGGTGGAGGCCGTGCGCACCGTGGCTGCCGGCGGCTCCCTGGTGGCACCCATGGTCACCCAGCGCCTGCTTGCCGGCGTGGGGCGCATGCAGAACCAGTTCACCAGCCTGGAACAGCCTGATCCGTTGACCGAGCGCGAGACCGAGATCCTGCGTCTGCTGTCCGGTGGCTATAGCAACAAGGAGATCGCCAACTCCCTGAAAGTGGCGGAGGGGACGGTCAAGAACCATGTCTCCAACATCCTGTCCAAGCTGGGCGTGCGCGACCGTACCCGGGCTGTCCTGAAGGCGCTGGAACTGGGCATCGTTTGATGCCCAGGCAGGGCTCCATGGGGCCCTGCGCCATACCCAGAAGAATGGCCGTTAGGCAGTCTTTACGGCCCGATAGCGTTCCTGCGCGCGATTAAGTACCATCGGAGGCTTCGGCGCTGGCCGACCCCCTGTCACGATGCGATCCTTCGGGAATCTCCCGTGGCCGGCCGGTCTCCGGCGACTGCCTTGTGCCGTAGACAGAGAGACGTGCGGAGAACCCTGGAATGATGCGTGTTCTTGAATTTATTGTTGCCCTAGTCATTGTCGCCGTCGTGGCGGTGGTGGTGGGCTTGGTTATGCCTGGCAGTGGCCATGTGGAAAGGTCGCTGGTCGTCGGCAAGGACATGCGTCAGGTCTATGACGTGCTGAACAACCTGCGTCGCTTCCCGGAATACTCCGTGCAGCGCGAGTACGACCGAAACATCAAGTACGACTTCTCGGGCAAGGCCTATGGCCCGGGCGCCGAGCTGACCTGGACCGGCAGCGACCCGAAGGTCGGTAGCGGCAAGTTGACCATCGCGTCGGCCGACCCGAGCTTCGACAAGGTCGACTCCACCGCCAAGAAGGCTTCCATCATCTGGAACGTCGACAACGACTGGCGTGGCAATGACAAGCATTTCACCCTCGACCTCGATCGCCAGGGCAGCCGCGGTCAGCTGACCAAGATCACCTGGTCGTATGATGTCGACTACGGCTTCAACCTGATCAACCGTTATTCCAACCTCTACATTCATGGCGATCCGGATGCGTTCATCCAGTTCACCCTGAATGACCTGCAGAACGTGTTGGCTTCGGTCCAGAACGTCGATTACAGCAAGTTGACCCCGTACATCGAGCAGACCCAGCCCACGCCGATGCTGCTGGTGTCCTCGTCGATCGAGCGCAAGGGTGGTCTTGAAGCCCTGAACGACGCGACCGACAAGGCTGTCAGCCAGATTCAGGCTGCCGCCAAGAAGCTTGGCGTGAATGTGGTGGGTCCGCGCGTCATCTTCACCACCAACTATGGTGATCAGACCTATACCTTCGACGTCGGCATGCCGATCAGCGCGACCAGCCTGAACGTGGCTGGCCAGGCCGTGGAACTGACCCCGGCCAAAGCTCCGGACCTGGCGACGACTGCAGAGGCCGGCACCAGCGCCAATGCTGCCACCAGCACGCCGGAGAACAATGCTCCGGGTGGTCATGACCGCTTCGGCCGCCTGATCGTCGACGACAACGTGCGCGCTTTCCTTGCTTTCGGTGGCCCGGCCCTCAAGGCCGTGTGGAACGGTACCGCTGCTGGCGTGCCGCAGACCCGCGACCTGCTCAAGGCTTATGCCCAGACGCACGGCTACAAGTTCGACGAGGTGGTGAACCGCTTCTACGACATCGAAGCCAAGCCGGAAGTGAAGCAGGGCGACGAAGTGAAGAGCTACGCTGAGTTCGACGTCTACCTGCCGCTGAGCTCCGCCCCGGACCAGACTCCGGAGCAGGAAGCGGGCATCAAGCCGCCGAGCCTCGACGACAGTGGTGACCAGGCTCCGGCCGCTCCCGCCAGCGCTGCCACGACCGCAAAGTAAGCCGGCCTCCAACGTCGGTTTATCGAGAAGGCCCTTCCCCGTGAAGGGCCTTTTCATTTATGCGAGGCCGTCGCCCCGGTGTGGTCGAACTTTTCGGTTACATTGCGGGTCGACCGTCGCTGGACGACCCGGCGGCACGCTTCGTGCGAAGCCCGCGCTCTGACCTCGACTGGACATGATCGAAACCGAACAGCTCACCCGACGCTATGGCAACCTGACCGCGGTAGATGCGCTCAGCATTCGTGCCGAGCCTGGCCAAGTGCTGGGCCTGCTGGGCCCCAATGGTGCCGGCAAGACCACCGCCATGCGCATGATCGCCGGATTCCTGGAGCCCAGCTCCGGCACGGCGCGGGTGTGCGGCCACGACGTCCGCAAGGAGCCGCTCAAAGCAAAGCGCGCACTCGGCTATCTGCCGGAAGGCGCGCCCAGCTATGGCGAGCTGACCGTGCGCGAATTCCTCACCTTCATCGTCCGCATTCGCGGCCTGCGCCATGACGCCGGCTATCGCCGCTTCGAAGAGGTGGTGGCGCGCTTGCAACTGGAGAGCGTGCTGGATCAGTGCATCGATACGCTGTCGAAGGGGTTGCGGCGACGGGTCGGCCTGGCGCAGGCGATCCTGCACAACCCGCCGGTGCTGATGCTCGACGAACCTACCGACGGCCTCGATCCCAACCAGAAGCACACCGTGCGTCAGTTGATCGACGCCATGGCACGCGAACGCACCATCCTGATCTCCACCCATCTGCTGGAGGAGGTGCATGCGCTGTGCAACCGCGTGGTGATCATCGCCAACGGCCGTCTGCTGGCCGATGCCACGCCGGCCGAGCTGGAAGCGCGTTCGCGTTATCACGGCGCCGTGTCGTTCAGCGCGCCGGGCAGCGGCGTGTCGCAGGAAATGCTGGGCCGCCTGCCGCAAGTGGCGTCGATCGAAGTGGATCCGCTCGATGGGCGCATCACGGTGTTTCCCAGGCCGGGCGAGCGCATTCTTGAGCCGGTGGAAATGTTGTTGCGCCAACAGGGCTTGGAAGTGTCGGAAATTCAGCTGGAACGTGGACGTCTCGATGAGGTGTTCCGGAACATCACCACCAGCGCCGAGGGCAGGGCATGAGTCCGGTCGTGGCGGTGGTGCGGCGCGAATTGCGCAGCTATTTCGTGACGCCGGTGGCGTATGTGTTCCTGGTTATCTTTTTGGTGCTTGCCGGCATTCTTACGTTCTACGCGGGTGATTTTTATCAGCGCGGGCAGGCCGATCTGCAACCGTTCTTCGTGATGCATCCATGGCTTTACCTGGTCTTGGTGCCTGCGGTGTCGATGCGCATGTGGGCTGAGGAGGCCAAGGGTGGCACGCTCGAGTTGCTGCTCAGCCTGCCACTGACTCTGGCGCAGGCCATGCTGGGCAAGTTTCTCGCTGCCTGGCTGTTCATCGGACTGGCCCTGGTGCTCACGTTTCCGATCTGGATCACGGTGAACTATCTGGGATCACCTGATAACGGTGTGATCCTGGCCAGCTACATGGGCAGCTGGTTGATGGCGGGCGCGTTCCTGGCCATCGGTGCATGCCTTTCGGCGGTGACGCAGAGCCAGGTGGTGGCCTTCGTGCTGACCGTGGTGGTGTGTTTCCTGCTGATCCTCGTGGGTCAGCCGCAGGTGCTGGAGTTTTTCCAGGGTGCGCTGCCGCGCAAGCTGGTGAACGCGGTGGCGCATCTGAGCATGTTGCGGCACTTCGAGGCGATCTCGCGTGGCGTGCTCGATCTGCGGGACCTGCTGTATTTTCTGTTGACCATGGCTGCCTGGCTGACCGCCGGCGTGCTGGTACTCGATCTCAAGCGGACGCCCTGACCGATGGCGCGCCTACACTTCAGTCGACGAACCGTCCTGCTGACCGCGCTGGCCGTGCTGGCGATCGGATTCGTGGCCCTTACGCTGGCCAGCAGCCGCTGGTTGCGCCTGGGGCGGGTGGATCTCACCGCGGACAAGCTCTACACCCTCACGCCAGGCACCATCCACATCGTGCGCGGCCTGCGCGCTCCGCTGAAGCTCACGCTCTATTTCTCCGAACATGCCACGCGTGACCTGCCGCAGCTGCGCAGTTACGAGCAGCGCGTCAGTGAGATGCTGCAGGAGATGGTGGCGCGTGCGCATGGGCGACTGCGCCTGCAGATCGTCGATCCCGTGCCGTACTCCGACGACGAGGCCAGTGCCGAGGGTTATGGGCTGACGCCGATTAGCGGCGGCACCAATGGCGAGCGGGTGTTTTTCGGCCTGGTCGGCAGCACCCTGTCACCCAATGCCGACACCGACACCGATGGCGACGGCGACGGCCATTTGCCGGGCAAGACCCTGGCCATGCCCTTGTTCGATCCGTCACGCGAGACGTTCCTTGAATACGACATCGCGAAACTTCTTTACGAGCTGGACCAGCCGTCCAAGCCGCGTGTCGGTCTGATCAGCAGCCTGCCGGTACAGGGTAACCCGGTGATCGGCGAAGAGCCGTGGACGGCAATGCGTCAGCTGGGCCAGCTGTTCGATATCAAGACTCTCGATCCCAACAAGCTGAAAGGCATCGATAGCGATATCCAGGCGCTGCTACTGGTCCATCCCAAGCATTTGTCGGCGGATACGCTCTATGCGATCGACCAGTACGTGCTGCGCGGCGGTCACCTCGTGGTGTTTGTCGATCCGCTGGCGGAGATGGACAACACGCCGTTCGTGAACAGTAGTGGGCTGACCGACGACCATGATTCCGATTTGCCCAAGCTGTTTGCGGCGTGGGGCGTGCAATACGATCCACAGAAGGTCGTGCTTGATCGGTCGCGGGCATTGCGTATCGAGCTGGCCGACAACACTTCCATGAGCCACCCTGCCATGTTGGGCCTGGGGCAGCAGGAGCTCAATCACGACGATGTGATCACGGCCAGCCTGCAGCGGGTTAACGTATCCAGCACCGGCTTTTTTGATCTGTTGCCCGGCACCTCGTCGCGGCTGTTGCCGCTGATGCAGACCTCGACCGATGCCCAGGTCGTGTCGAGCCAGCGCGTGCGCGAGTCGATCAGCAATCCCGCCAACCTGCTGGACAATTACAAGCCGGACAACGCCCACTATGTCGTCGCGGCGCGTCTGCGTGGACAGTTCTCCAGTGCTTTCCCGGAGCGTGCGGGTGAGGCGGGCCATTTGGCGACGTCGGGCGCCGCCGCCGAGGTGATCCTGGTTGGCGATACCGATCTGCTCAGTGATCGCCTGTGGGTGTCCTACACGCAAAGCATGTTGGGTCAGCCGCAGCTCAGTGCGTTGGCCAACAATGGGGACTTCATCACCAACATTGCCGATAACCTCAGCGGTTCCTCGGCACTGCTCTCCATCCATGGGCGGGTCAGCTCACAGCGTCCGTTTACCCGGGTGTTGGCGTTGCAGAGCGTGGCCGACCAGAAATTCCTGGCGAAGAAGCAGGAGTTGCAGCGTGAGCTGGCGGTGACACGCAGCCGTCTCAGCGAACTGCAGCCTGCCAAGGCGGCGCGTAGCGATGGGGTCAGCGCGGAGCAGCGCACCGAGATCGAACAGTTCCTGCAACGCCAGCTGGAAATCAACAAGGAATTGCGCAATGTGCAGCACCAGTTCAATGCGGAGATCGATGCGTTGGGACTGCGCCTGAAGTTCATCAATATCGTGCTGGTGCCAGCCCTGGTGGCCCTGATTGGACTGCTGTACGGCTGGCGCCGTTCCATGCGCAGCCGGCGCCGGGTCTAAGATGGACGGCGCAGGATTTTGGGCGGCAATCTGTCGCAGTGCAGCCAACCAGGGACAACGGTTGCAAGGAATTATGCTATGCGGTCGCCGGTGAGCCGGTCCGGATCTGATCAATGATGGCAAGCGTGCTCAAGTGGATCGTGCCCTGGGAGTTTTCCTGGGTCTTCCTGCTGATCTTCGTGACTTGTGGCGTGCTCTATGTGTGCGGCGGACGTCGTCTGTCGGTGAGCGTCGGTCGCCAAATGGCGTTCTGGATCGGCATGGCGATGATTTACGCGTCGCTGCATACCTATCTGGACTACTTCTTCGAGCATGAGTTTTTCATGCATCGCATCCAGCAGGTGCTGCTGCATCATCTGGCGCCGCTGCTGATCATCGCCTCGTATCCGGGCTCGGTGTTGCGCAAGGGATTGCCGTTGGGTTGGCGCGTGCGCCTGCTACGACCGGTGTTGCGTTCCTGGCCGTGGCGCCTGTTCAGCGCCGTGCTGCTGAATCCGGTGGTGGCGACGGTGCTGTTCGTCGCCTTCATCCTGATCTGGCTGGTGCCGTCAATGCAGACGCTGGCCATGCTGGACTGGCGTATCTATCGCTTCATGAACTGGTCGATGCTGGTCAGCGGCTTCAGCTATTGGTGGCTGGTGCTCGACCACCGTCCACGACCACCAGGCCGCATGACGCCGGGCATGCGCGTGCTGTCTCCGGGCATCACCATGACGCCGCAGATTCTGGCGGGCGCCATTGTCACGTTTTCCAAGACCGACCTTTATCCGATCTTCGAGATTTGCGGGCGTGCTTTTACCTTCAACGTACTGACGGCGCAGTTGGTGGGCGGCGTGATCATGTGGGTGCCCGCGGCCATTATTGAATCGATCGGTGGCCTGTTGGCCATGCGTCAGTGGTTACGCCTGTCGCGCAGCGGGCGCATTCGCCGCAAACCGCGCCCGGCGAGGCGTGGCGCGCGCACGACGCCGGTATCGGTAGCTCAGGACTGACGCGCGCACGCTGGCGACAATCATTCCGGCGTTGAGAGCCGCGACGACTACTCGTTCTGCCCATGCTCAGTGGGCGTGATCCATTCCCGACGGCATATCGCCCGCATCGGTGGCGTTGGCCGGGCGGGCAAGAAAATCAGCATCCAGTTTGCTGTCGTCGCTAAAGATCAGGGTCAGTTTGACCTTGTCGCCTGGCTTCACCGGGGCAGCCGCCTTCATCAGCATCAGGTGGTAAGCGCCGGGTGACAACTGAGCCTTGCCGTGGGCAGGGATGACGAGGCTATCGACTGGGGCCATGCGACCCATGCCGCCTTCCGTCGAGCTCTTGTGCAGCATGACGCTGGCGTAGGTTGCACTGCTGGCGCCGCGCAGGCTGGCAGGCTGGTCACCCGTATTCTCCAGCGTGACATAAGCACCAGCGGGCAGGTCGCCGGGAAGTACGCGTATCCACGACTGACTGGCGCGGATGTGTTCCGCTTCGGTGGCATGCGCGCCGCCGGCCAACAGCATGCCGGCGATCAGCAAGGGCAGGGCGCGCGTGGCATGCAAACGAAAGCTCATGAGGAAGCTCCCAGGCTCAGCAGCAGATGCAGGTCATGGACAAGGTCGTCCTGAGGATTGCCCGGCGTTGCCAGCAGACGTGCCTTGCCGCCGCGGTCGAACACGTAGATAGCCGAGCTATGGCTGACCTCGTACTGGCCGTCGCCCTTGTCGGGTTCGCGCGTGAATGCCGATCGATAGCGCTTGCTCAGGGCCTCGATCTCGCGTGGTGCACCGGACAGTCCTACGGCTCGTGGATCGAATGCATTCACGTAGGCGTGCATGACCTCGGGCGTATCACGCGCCGGGTCGACACTCACGAACAGAATGCGCGCGCCGTCGGCCAGCGGACCGAGTCGCTGCATCACGACGTGCAATTGGGCCAGCGTCAGCGGGCAGACATCCGGACAATGCGTGTAGCCGAAATACAGTATGACGACCTTGCCACGATAGTCCCGGCCAGTAACGGGATTTCCATGATCGTCGACCAGTTTGAAGTCCAGGTCGGGCATGTGACCCGTGATATTGGTGAGTCGCCAAGGCACTGACTCGTCGCGGTTGCAGCCAGCCAGCAGCAAGCTTCCCAGGATCATCGCCAGCAGCAACACGAGGCGGCTGGCGCGGCGAAGCTTCATGCGAGAATCGATGCGAATCATCCCGTCAGCATACGATACCGGCCGCCCTGGCGGCGCCCGCTACTCCAAGGAACTGCACGCCATGCGACAAACTGTCTCCGTCTCTGGCGTGCTGATCGGCCTGGCCGGCGCCACCGCCGTGTTGCTGGGCGCCTTCGGGGTCCACGCCTTGCGCGACGTGCTCGATGCGCGCGGCAGCGAGTTGTGGCACACCGCCGTGAGTTATCACTTCTGGCATGCGCTCGCACTCGCCTTGACCGGGGGCGTCGCTCACGGGCGTGCGCGACGCGTGGCGACCGTCGCGTTCCTGCTGGGCATCGTAGTTTTCTGCGGCAGCCTCTACGCGCTCGCTCTTGGCGCGCCGCGCTGGGTCGGCGCGATCACGCCGCTGGGGGGCGTCGCCTTTATGGTCGGATGGATGGTGCTGGGTGTCGCGCTAGGTTCCGCAGCCAGGCGCGACGCACGCTGAGCATCGTCATGCACGATCCACTCGCGCCGCGTAACAGCCGGGGCGTGCCATATGGATGTGCAGGTAGGCGACGTTGTCATCGTCGAAGAGGCGCTCGATCAGCGATTCCAGCGCGGTTCCTGGCGTCACATCGGCATCGCGCAACATGCCGCGTTCATCGAAACCACGCACGGAAAGCAGGCGTCGGCGCAGCTGATCGGGCACAAGGTCGACTTCGTCGTACTGCTGCTCGCCTTCGCGGATATAGATCGCATGGCGGGAGCGAAACGGAGAATCCGCCGACTGGTGCTCGAAGTTGAGCAGGATCAACGATTGTCCGGGTTCGGCATCGGTGAGGCTGATGCGGCAGGGATAGCCATGCGCGCGATCGGCGACAACGCGCATCGCCAGTCGCTCAGCAAGCGCTTCCGCGGACAGTGAGAAAAGGCCGGCGAACGGCTCGGCGGGCAGACCGGTAATGCGGAAACTCATGGCAACGCTCCGGTAGATGTTGCCAGGAGCTTGCCGCTCGTTCGGATGAGTCGCCATCCGTTTCTTGCGCCTTTCCCGAAAGGGGAGCCGGCATCATGGCGAGGTGGGTTACCCTCGCGCCTCGATTCAGTCGACGCGGAAAATTTCCAGGGTTTCGCACTCCGGGCACCGATAACTCTGCAGCTCGGTGTTTTCCGACTCTGCATGCTTTTCCGCTTCGGGTGGCAGTACAGGATGTGGAAGCATTTCCACTTTTTGGCCAGCCTGCGTACAGGCTTCGCACAGGACCGGGCCATCGGGCAATGAGCGATAGTCGTTCGCCATGAGGGTTCTCCGTGGGATGCGTCGCAACCTGGGATGGGTTGTATGGCATCACGCCTCACCTTAGCGCGGGTATCGTGCAGGGCATGTCGATATCAGGACGGGCCTATCCCGCCTCAACGAGGCCGAATATCAGCCGGTTTCGTCGTCGGCTACCGGCTCAGCCGTGTCGCGCTGCAGCCGCCCATTTTTTCTGAGAGCCTCGCGCAAGACGAACTCGATCTGCGCGTTGACGCTGCGCAGATCGTCATCGGCCCAGCGCTGCATGGCTTCCAGCACAGCAGCGCTAATACGGAGCGGATAGGCTTTTTTTTCAACCGCCATAGAGCGTGCCGGCGTTCACCACCGGTTGGGTGGCGCGGTCGCCGCAAAGCACGACCAGTAGGTTGCTGACCATGGCGGCCTTGCGTTCTTCGTCCAGTTCGACCACGCCTTGCTGGCGCAGGCGTTCAAGCGCCATGGCAACCATGCCGACCGCGCCCTCGACGATGCGCTCGCGGGCGGCGACGATGGCATTGGCCTGCTGGCGCTGCAGCATGGCCTGGGCGATTTCCTGGGCGTAAGCCAGGTGGCTGATGCGCGCTTCGATGACCTGCACGCCAGCCTTTTCAAGGCGTGCCTGGATCTCATCGCGCAGATGGTTATTGATCACCTCGCCGTGGCTGCGCAGGGCAGGCTTGCCGTTGTCATGTCCGTCGTATGGGTAGTTCTGGGCCATCTGGCGTAGCGCGGATTCGCTCTGGATGGTCACGAAGTTCTCGTAGTCGTCCACGCAGAACACGGCTTCGGCGGTATCGACGACCTGCCAGACCACGATGGCGGCGATCTCGATCGGGTTGCCGTCGCTGTCATTGACCTTGAGCTTGCTGCTCTCGAAGTTGCGCACGCGCAGCGAGACGCGCCGGCGGCTGTAGAACGGATTGGTCCATCGCAGTCCTTCCTCTCGCACGGTTCCGGCGTACTTGCCGAAGAGTTGCTGTACCTGGCCCTCGTTCGGGGCCACCTGGAAAAATCCTTTCAGCATGACGAGCGTGACCACGAACAGGCCGAGGCCCAGCATGCCAATCCATCCCGCGCCGCTTTGCATCATGTTGGTCCAGAGAGCGGCGCTGACTAGCGCCAGCACGAGACACAGCACGATGGTGGGGATGCCCGCGATCGAAAACCCTTGACGCTCGTTCATGGTGATTCCTCCCTAGATAGGAGAAAGTAGATATCAAAAAGATATCAATCAGCAAGTGCCGGCCAAGAAGACGTTCAATGACTGCCGATGCCTGGCCTGGTGTGCTGGTTTTCTGGGACTGGTGCCGGCTTCACCGGCGAGATGTCTTCAATCTGCAGGCGGGAGAAAAGGTTGGTGATGTTGAAGAAGTGCCATGGATCCCCGTCGCCCGTGTCCATGGCGATATGGCTGCTGTCGAAATGGCGCAAGGCGGCGTCAAAGCTTTGCCAGTGACCGTCGACCCATGCCTGTACCCAGGCATGGGGCACGAAGACGTGCGACCTGCCGCCATAACGATCGCGGTAGACCATGCCGGTGACCACCCGCGCTGGAATCCCTTCAGCGCGAGCCAGCGCAGCCAGCAGGACGGCGTATTCGGTGCAGTCACCCTGGGGATGGCTTACCACCTCCAGCGCCGAGGCGTAGCCCACGTCCAGCCCGTGCGGGGTGATGTAGGCACTGACGAAGCGGCGCAGACGCTGCATCTTCTCCATGCTGTCCGATGCGTCTCCCACCACTTGAGCCGCGAGCCGGCGAATGGTCGGTGAGTCCGATTGCAGCCAGGCATTGGGGCGTGAATCCTCCGGTCGCGGTGGCGCCTCGCCATGGGACCCGGCAGGGCCGATGTCGACCCGCCATTCGCCATGCCCGAGATTCCAGACCTGCTGCTCGTCGGTCGCGATGGCCGGTGCCGGGTCGCCCTCGGGCAGGTGCATGCGATAGCGCAGAAACGTGTCATGCAGTGACGCCGAGAGCGGTCGCGGCGAACCCACCATCGCCGTGCGGAGCATGTCCACGTGCTGCTCGGGAGCGAGGGCACAGGTCCGGTCGCAGGCCATCATTTCCATTTCGCGGCCGAGCACGCCCAGCACGCCCTTGCGGGTGCGGCCGCGCTCGTCCAGCCAAAGATCCACAATTTGCGTCCCGCGTGGCGATCGGATGATCTGGCGCTGGTGGCCTAGTGTCACGACCCCACCGGGCAAGGCGACCTGCTCGTTGCCAAGCACCTGCATGGACGCGTGCACCACCTGCAAACTGGCCGGATCGAACATGCGCAACTCGTAGAGCTGACCCGGACGAACGCCGGCCCGTGCGAACGCAAGGCGCTGCCCTTCGCTGAGCAACGCCCCTGGTGGCCAATCCATCCGCTCCTGCCGGGACACGCCACCGACCGTCGTGGTCACGATAAAGCTGTCATCTGGTTGGCGCTGCCCTTGAATCGTAGTGTCCATGGCAGACAACGTCGTGCGTGCCGCAAAGGCCAGCGGCTGGCCAGCGGTGCTTTCCACGCTGCGCGTCATGTTGCTCAGAGGAACGTCCCTGCCATTGCGATGAAAATCGATCGACAAGGTTTGCGTGGTAGTAACGACGTCGCCGTCGCGCTGGTAGTCGATACGCACCTGGCCGATCTTGCGGCCATCCAACAGCACCGTCATCCAGGTACTGTCGTCGGCTACCGGCGTGCTGGCACCGGCCGGCATCCAGGGTGCGAGGCACAACGTCAGCACCAGCAAGAGCGGGGCGATCCGGCTGCGCATGTCGTCCTTCCATGGGACGGATACTTGGGAACAGTCAACGCCTGATGCGGGTGGCCGTCAATGCGCGTTTGGTGAAGTTGTTGATGGGTTGGCGCGGAGCGCCACGCCGCCGCATACAATGCGGCTTTGCCCCGTTCCGGAGAATCCGATGAAGCCGTTTGGCACGCCTTATTCCGACCATGCCTTGCGCGTGCTTCTGCTTGGCTCCGGCGAGCTTGGCAAGGAAGTGGCTATCGAACTTCAGCGTTATGCGGTGGAAGTGATCGCGGTAGACCGCTACGCCAACGCACCAGCCATGCAGGTGGCGCATCGCAGCCATGTGATCGACATGCTGGACGGCGCTGCCTTGCGCGCACTGATCGAAAAGGAAAAGCCCGATCTGGTGGTACCGGAGATCGAGGCGATCCACACGCCCACCCTGATCGAGCTGGAGAAGGACGGCCTGCGCGTCATCCCGACCGCCCGCGCCGCCTGGCTCACCATGGACCGGGAAGGCATCCGTCGGCTGGCTGCCGAAGAATTGCAGCTGCCCACGTCGCGCTACCGCTTCTGCGAAACGGAAGCCGAGTACCGCGACGCCGTAGCCGCCGTCGGTCTGCCGTTCGTGATCAAGCCGGTGATGAGTTCGTCGGGCAAGGGCCAAAGCGTGGTGCGTCAGCCGGCTGAATTGCAGCCTGCGTGGGACTACGCCCAGTCGGGTGGGCGTGCCGGCAAGGGCAGGGTGATCGTCGAAGGCTTCGTGGATTTCGATTACGAGATCACCATGCTGACCGTACGTCACCGGGATGGGGTGAGTTTCTGCGCGCCGATCGGCCATCGCCAGGAAGATGGCGACTACCGCGAGTCGTGGCAGCCGCAGCCGATGAGCGAGGCTGCGCTGGTCGAAGCGCAACGTCAGGCCGCCGCCATCACCGCTGCGCTGGGAGGCTGGGGTGTGTTTGGCGTCGAATTCTTCGTGAAGGGCGATGACGTGATTTTCTCCGAGGTCAGTCCACGCCCACACGACACCGGCCTGGTGACCTTGATCTCGCAGGACTTGTCCGAATTCGCGCTGCACGCGCGCGCCATCCTTGGCTTGCCGATACCTGCGATCCGCCAGCTCGGGCCCTCGGCCTCGTGTGCGGTACTCGTGGAAGGCGACGGTGAAGCGCCGCGTTACTTCGACGTGGCGGATGCCTTGGCAGAGCCCGACACCCAGCTACGCATCTTCGGCAAACCCACCGTGAAAGGTCGTCGACGCATGGCTGTAACGCTGGCGCGCGATGAAAGCATCGAGGCGGCCAAGGACAAGTCGATACGCGCGGCCAAGGCCTTGCGCGTGGAGCTCTGACGAAGCAGGCTCGCGTGAAGCGGTCAGCCTGACGGGTGGCCCGTTCCCACTGCACTTCGGGCGTAGTGACGCTGCGCCTCATCCACTGGAGGATACGATGCAACCGACGGAATTCGCGCACTGGCTGGTGGTGATGATTGAAACCTTTGCCGCGCTGTTCATGCTGTTGCTTGTGTTGCTGGTCGCCGTGGTGATGGTGGTGTGGTTCGTTGATCGCAACCAGACTTCCAACTCAGTGCTGCGCAATTTTCCAGTCATCGGGCACTTCCGTTACTGGTTCCTGCACCTGGGCGAATTCTTCCGGCAATACCTGTATTCCAGCGACCGCGAAGAGTTGCCGTTCAACCGCGCCCAACGCTTGTGGGTTTACCGCGCCGCCAAGAACGTGGACAACACCAATGCGTTTGGTTCCACCCGCGATCTGCGCGGCGAGGGCGTACCGTTCTTCGTCAATGCACCGTTTCCCGCGCTGGGCCAGAAGCATGTGGAGCCGCGGCCGGTCACGCTGGGTCCGTATGCACGCGAGCCATATCAGCATGCGGCGTTCTTCAATATTTCCGCGATGAGCTTTGGCGCGTTGTCCGCGCCGGCCGTGCGTGCGTTGTCGTTCGGTGCGGCGAAGGCAGGTATCTGGATGGACACGGGTGAGGGCGGGTTGGCGCCGTATCACCTTGAAGGGGGATGCGACATCATCTTCGAGATCGGCACGGCCAAGTACGGCGTGCGTACGGCTGATGGCAAGCTCGACGATGAAAAGCTGCTGGCGATCTGCGCGCACAAGCAGGTAAAGATGGTGAGCATCAAGCTCGGCCAGGGCGCCAAGCCCGGCATGGGTGGGCTGCTACCAGCGGCCAAGGTGACGCCGGAAATTGCCGCCATCCGTGGCATTCCGGTGGGTCAGGATTCGCAAAGTCCCAACCGTCACCTGGACATCGGCAATGTGCAGGAGCTGATGAATGCGATCCAGCACATTCGCGATCTCACCGGTAAGCCCGTCGGCTTCAAGGCCGTGTTTGGCGGCATGGACTGGATTGCCGAGCTGTGCGACGAGGTGAGCAAGCGCGGCATCGAAAGCGCGCCCGACTTCATCATTGTCGACGGTTCGGAAGGCGGCACCGGCGCCGCGCCGCAGACCTTGATGGAGGGCGTGGGCCTGCCGCTGCACGAAGCGCTGCCGGCGCTGGTCGATATGCTCATCGTCAAGGGCCTGCGTGAGCGCATCAAAGTGATCTGCTCGGGCAAATGCATCGCGGCTTACGACGTGGCCTGGGCGCTGTCGATGGGCGCGGACTTCGTCAATTCCGCGCGCGGTTTCATGCTGGCACTGGGGTGTATCCAGTCACTGCAATGCAATCGCAATACCTGCCCCACCGGTATCACCACGCAGAATCCCAAGCTGCAGCGCGGCCTGGTGGTGACGGACAAGAGCGAGCGCGTCTTTCACTACGCCAAGAACGTGATGCACGAGGTCGGCATCATCGCGCACAGTTGCGGCGTCGATGAACCGCGGCAACTCGACCGCACGCATTGTCGCGTCGTCGGCGATGACGGCCTTTCTGTGCCGCTGGTGAAACTGCATCCGTATCCGGTGATGCCCGCTGCCGTCGCCCAGCAGGGAAGGTAACGCGACGATCGAGCGATGCTGGCCTGGCCTGGAGACGTGACGGGTGCACGGCGTAGCCCAGCCGGCAGCCGGGCAGTCAATCTTCCTGCATCTCCACCCAGCCCTCGCTGGTGCGGATCTGCATCGGGCGGAAGCGGCGCTTGTAATCCATCTTGGGATGACCGGCGATCCAGAAACCCAGGTAGATCCAGGGCAGGCCGCGGCGCTGGGCCAGCGCGACTTGTTGCAGGATGGCGTAGGTGCCGAGGCTGCGTGCGGTTTCGTCCGGGTCGAAGAAGGTGTAGACAGCCGACAGGCCTTGCAGGCAGACATCCGTCACGGCTACACCGAGCAGGCGAGTGCCGAGGCGGAATTCCAGGAACATGGTCGGACTCCATGGCGCCGTCAGGAATCGCCGGAAGTCGCTGGCATCGGCCTCATCCATACCGCCGCCGGGGTGTCGGCTACGCAGGTAGCGCTCGTACAGCGTATGTCGCTCGGCGTTATAGCCAGCCATCGACTCGATCACCTGGATATCGGCATTGCGCTTGAGGCAGCGGCGCTGGGAGCGGTCGGGGCTGAAATGCAACGCGTCGATCCGGCAGGGCGTGCAGGCGCGACAGCTGGTGCAATACGGGTAGTACAGATGGCCGCCGGCCCGACGAAAGCCCCGTTCCAGCGCCGGACCATAGAGCTGGTCGAGTTGCGGGGCCGCCGGGTCGATCACCAGGTTCTGTGCCGTGCGCTCGCCAAAATAGCCGCAAGTGTGCGGCAGGGTTTGGAATAGGCGGACACGATCAGAGCGCATGGGACGATTCTATGTCCGCTTTAGTGGAGTTTGTGAGTACGAAAAGTCCTATAACACGTGCGGGATAGATTCCCGGTTATCTCCCGTCGGGGGCAGATGCTTGGGACAGGACTCAAAGCCTTGGGGGGTTGATGGGCAAGGGCGGAGTCCGATCCGTCAAACGGTGTCGATCGGCCAGCCGGGTGACGTTGCCCCCTAGATGACACCCATGTAGCGCAGCATCAGGACCACAAACGCGCCAGCGACCGCCAGCATGACGATGCGGCGAATGCGCGTGGCAACGCTCTTTTGGTGGGTCTCGGGCGTCGGGTTGCGCGCCAGGGCAAGCTCCTCGCCGTGCCGTATGACGGGCTCGATGCCCAGCTCCTTCAAGACGGTGCGGGCTTCGGTGTAGTCATCGGCCTTGTTCACCCACACCTGGGGCCAACTGTCGCGGTCTTCATTGCGTTGCGAATAGCTGAAGCGCTGGTAGCTCGGCTTCTTCCAGTTGGAGCGATTGGTGATCGTGCACTCGATGCCTTTTTCGGCCAGCAGCGAGGCGACACGGTCGATGTTTTCCTGCCGGGGCGAGGTATAGAGCTGGCGCATGGGGTAAACCTGTCTTCGTCGCCGTAGCGGGCCTGGGGAGTATCGTGGGCGGGCCATGGCATGGCGGGCACCGGCGCCACGGTTGGCCACGGTGTCCCGAGCATGGCCCGATTTTACGGCAAAGCGCTCACTTAGCCGCGCAGGCGGATCAGACCTTCCTGCGCGCTGGAGGCCACCAGCCGGCCATCGCGGCTGAAAATCTGACCACGGGCCAGGCCGCGCGCGCCTTGTGCCGTCGGGCTGTCGAAGGAATACAACAGCCATTCATCGACGCGGAATGGCCGATGGAACCACAGGGCGTGGTCCAGGCTGGCCATCTGCACATTGTGGGTGTAGTACGAAATACCGTGCGGCAGCGTTGCCGTGCCAATCAGGTTGAAGTCCGAGGCATAGGCCAGCAGGGCTCGGTGCAGCGACGGGGCGTCGCCTACGGGCGCGGTGAGGCGGAACCAGATGTGCTGGATGGGCGGGCGCTTGGTGGGGTGCAGCTTGTCCTGCGGCCACACATGGCGGAACTCGAAGGGCGCATCCACGCCCAGCCAGCGCTGCAACTTTTCGGGAAACCGGGCCAGCTCTTCCACCGTCAGCGGATGCATCGGCTCGACGTCCTCGGGCATGGGCACCTCGGGCATCGAGGATTGATGCTCGAAGCCTGTTTCGGGCACCTGAAAGGAGACAGAACCGGTCAGTATCGGCTGGCCATGCTGGATGGCCACCACCCGCCGCGAGGAGAACGTGCCGCCATCACGGGCGCGTTCCACGCTATAGACGATGGGGGCATCCGTGTCGCCCGCGCGCAGGAAATACGCATGCAGCGAGTGCGCCTCGCGCAGCGGGTCGACCGTACGTTGGGCAGCCGACAAGGCTTGGCCGAGCACCTGTCCGCCGAATACGAAATGCGTGCCGATGTCCCGGCTCTGACCGCGAAACAGGTTGTCCTCCAGTCGCTCGAGTTCGAGTAGGTCGACCAGTTCTCGGACGTGTGTTTCCGTCATGGGTGGCGCTCGGCGGGTGGTTGGCCGACGATTATAGCGGTCTTGTCCAGGCCGGTTCGGCCCGTAACGCTGCTTGACCTTACTGGCGGGGGCACGAAATGCTGGCAGCCAGTCATCGAGGCAGCGCCTGAACGGACATGGACGGATTTTCCACGGAGGAGCAGGGGCAACTGCTCGCCCTGAAGGGTATCGGCGCCACGGTGGTGACGCGCCTGGAGCAGATCGGTTTCACCGAGCTTGCCCAGTTGGCCGGGCAGGACCCGGCGGATCTCACCTATCAGATCAGTCGTGCCCTTGGTTCGACCTGCTGGCACAACAGTCCCCAGGCCCGTGCTGCGATCCAGGCCATTGTCGATCTGGCGCGGCGCCAGAGCGGCCTGGCGAAGGGGTGAGCATGCTTCACGGCTGGCGCTCGTCACCGTTGCCGATCCGTTGCAAACCACTCCCCTCAAGCACCTCATCCCACGGAAACATCGGGCCCGGATCGAGCTTGCGGGGCACTTCCTTGGTCGGATCGTCACTGGCCGGCATGCGAGCCGTATCCAGGTCCTCATGGCCGGCAATCAGGTGCAGGTTCGGAAAGTCCTGGCGCAGCTGGGCCAGCAGGGCGCGCAGGGCGGCAATCTGGGCCGGCGTGTAGGGTTCGGTCATGGTCTGGTGCCTGGAGCTCCACCAGTCGGGGTGGCGGCCCAGGTTCACCAGCTCGATGCCGATGGAGTTGGGATTGTGCCCGCGCACATGGTTGGCCACCCGGGTGCCCGGCACATAACGGTAGATCGAGCCGTCGCGGTCGATGTAGTAGTGCCCGCTGGCGCCCGCGCCGCTCTCGTACAGCACCCTTTCCCCGTATTCACGGGCCGTCGCCAGGTCCGGCAGCTCGGTGCAGTGGATGACTACCATTTCCACGGCGCTGGCCGGGCGCTGCGGGAGCAGGGAAGCGTAGGGTAGGGGCTGGTCGTGAATGGTGAGCGGCATGCGGGCAGTCTCGCATGGCCAGGACACCCCGCGGAACGCCGCCTGTTACGATGCGCGGCCTGATAGACGTCGTTTTGGAGACCGCAGATGCGCGGCCAGATCATTCTTTCGCACGGTTCAGACTCCGGTCCGGACGCCACCAAGGTCAGCGCGTTGGCTGCTTTCGCCGAAGCGCTGGGCTGGCAAACCCATCGGCCGGACTACCGCGACGAGGACACCCTGGGTTATGCCGGCTCGATACCGCCACGCATCGCACGGCTGCTCGCAACGATCGATTCGCTGGACGTCCCCCCGATCCTGGTGGGTTCGAGCATGGGCGCCTTTGTATCTGGCCTGGCCTCGCTGGAACGCCCGGTGGCCGGCCTGTTCCTGATGGCGGCGCCTAGCGACGTCATTCCGGGCTATCCGCGCTCTTTCGCCGTGCGCGCTGGCGTGCCCACCCAGCTGATCCATGGCTGGCAGGACGACGTCTGCGTGCCCGAAGACGCACTGGCCTTCGCCAGCCGCCACCGCCTTCCCTTGATGATGCTCGATGACGACCACCGGCTGAGTGTCAGCCTGGAGCGCATCATCGAGGAGTTCCGGCTGTTTCTCGATCACGTGGCCGCCGCGGCATGAGCGCTTTCTTTGCCACCTGTCCGAAGGGCCTCGAGTACCTGTTGCGCGACGAACTGGTCGCGCTGGGCGCCGCCGATGTGCGCGAAGCGCTGGCCGGCGCGCATTTTTCCGGCACCTTGGAAACCGCTTATCGCGCCTGCCTGTGGTCGCGCCTGGCCAGTCGCATCCTGATGCCGTTGGCCGAGTTCGATGCCGCTACCGACGACGATCTCTACCGGGGCGTGCAGTCCATCGACTGGTCGACCCATCTCGCATCACATGCCACTTTGGCCGTGGATTCGGTCACCTCGCAAAGCAAGCTCACCCATAGCCAGTTCATCGCGCAGCGGGTGAAGGACGCCATCGTCGACCAGTTCCGCCAGCGCGACGGCTCGCGCCCGGGCGTGGATACCGACGAACCCGATGTCCGCATCAACCTGCGCCTGCGACGCGATCGCGCCACCGTGTCGCTCGACCTCGCCGGTGCGCCGCTGCATCGCCGCGGCTGGCGCGAAGTGCAGGGCGAGGCACCGCTGAAGGAAAATCTCGCCGCCGCCATGCTGCTGCGTGCGCGCTGGCCGGAGATCTACGCCGAAGGCGGCGCCTTGCTCGATCCGATGTGCGGCTCGGGCACCTTGCTGGTCGAAGGCGCGTGGATGGCGGCCGACGTGGCGCCCGGCCTGCATCGCGAGTACTACGGTTTTCTCGGCTGGGCGCAGCACGATATCGCGCTATGGCGCAGCGTGCTGGACGAGGCTCGCCAGCGCGCCGAGGCGGGTCTGAGCACCTTGCGCAGTTGCTTCTTCGGCAGCGATGCCGATCCGCGCATGGTGCAGACGGCCAAGCGCAACGCGCAGGAGGCTGGCGTGGCTGGCTTTCTGACGCTGGACAAGCACGACGTCACTCATGTCGCGCCGCCGCCCGGCTTCAACCGTGGACTGGTCATCACCAATCCACCGTATGGCGAGCGCCTGGGCGAGCGGAACGAAATGCCTCGTCTTTATCGCGCGATTGGCGAAGCCTTGCGCGAGCGCTTTGCCGGCTGGCGTGCCGCCGTGTTGGCGGGTGACGCAGAGCTGGGCCATGCCATCCCCTTGCGCGCCGAGAAGAAGTACGCGCTCTATAACGGCGCCCTGGAAACCGTGTTGCTGGTGTTTGAGCTGCATGCTCGCGAAGACGTGCAACGCGAGGCGAAGCCGCTGTCCGAAGGCGCGCAGATGTTGCGCAACCGCCTTGAGAAGAACCTGCGCCATCTGCGCAAGCGACTGGAGCGCGAAAACATCCATTGCTGGCGCGCTTACGACCAGGACATGCCGGAATACGCCGCGGCCATCGACGTCTACAGCCATGCGGGTGGCCCGCTCTATCTGCACATCCAGGAGTATCGCGCGCCGGCCGACATTCCGCCGGAGACCGCGCGGCATCGCCTGCGTGAGATCGTGCGGGTGGCCGGGGAAGTGCTTGGCGTGCCGCGCGAGCGCATCGGCCTGAAGACCCGCGAGCGCGGCAAGGGCGGCTCCAAGTACGGCCAGTTTGACCAGCGTGGTGAGTTCGTCGAGGTGGCCGAGGGCGGGCTGCGCTTCCGGGTCAACCTGACCGACTATCTGGATACCGGCCTGTTCATCGACCACCGGCTGGTGCGCGCCAAGGTGCGCGAGCTGGCCGAGGGCAGGCGTGTCCTCAATCTGTTTGCCTACACCGCGACGGCCAGCGTCTATGCGGCGGCCGGCGGTGCGCGCGACACCACCAGTGTCGACCTGTCCGCCACCTATCTGGACTGGGCCTCCCGCAACCTGTCGCTGAACGGCTTCACGGGTACCAAGCACCGCCTGATGCAGGCCGATGCGCTGACCTTCCTCGAGCAGGACAAGGAACATTATGGGCTGATCTACGTCGATCCACCGACGTTTTCCAATTCCAAGCGGGCCGAGGACTTTGACGTCCAGCGCGACCACGTGAAGCTGCTGCTGGCCTGTGCCGAGCGTCTCACGGCCGATGGCGTGATCGTGTTCTCCAATAATTTCCGCAAGTTCAAGCTCGATCATGAAGCCCTGAATGACCGCTTCATGGTCGAGGATTGGAGCGCGCCCAGCATCCCGTTCGACTTCACCCGCCGGGCCGATATTCATGGCTGCTGGCTGCTTCGCCTGCACCCGCAGGAATCGCCCTGGAACAGCAGTGTGAACCACGTCCGCAAACAGGGTAAACGTTGAGGTAACCGGACGATTTCACTCAGTGCTGATTCAGCGCAAAAGTCAGAACATTGATCCCGGCAAAGAACGATGTAAGGCTAGGACGCATAGGCCCTTATCTCGGAATCGAGCCACCTCTGGGAGAAAACAGGTCATGAACAAGTCAAAGCTTTCCTCCGTCAAGCGTGTCGTCCTGGCGAGTGCCATGTTGCTCGGCTGCGTGGCCGTGGCGCCGGCCTTCGCTGGCCACGTTAACGTGAGCGTAGGCATCGGTCTGCCAGCGGTGGGTGTCGGCTACTACGGTGGTCCGGCTTACTATCCCGCGCCTGCGCCGGTGGTCTATGCCCCCGCTCCGGTCTATTACGAACCGGCACCGGTGTACTACGCGCCGGCAGCTGTGGGGGTTGTGGTGGGGCCAGGCTATTACCACGGCCGCGGCTACTATCCGCGTGGTGGCGGTTATTACCATCATGACCACGACCACGACCACTACCGCGGTTACGGTCGCTGATCCAGCACCGCTCAGCTTGACCCCGAAGCCCGGCATCTTGCCGGGCTTCGTCGTTTCAGGGGGACTGGCCCGGAATGTGAACGAGCCGCCACTCTGCATGACTGTCAGGGTTCCGCCATCCATGCATCACACGGTTTGAACGACTGCTGCGGCATGGTGCGCAGAATGTACTGGCATGACCATATCCATCACGACATTTCGGGGGCCGGTTGCGCCGGTACCCGGCCATGGGGGCGCCAATGACGGTGGTTCGGACGGCGGCGGAGATCGAGACGCCGGTGCAGCGGTTTCGACGAATTCGCCATCGCAGTGCGGCGCTGTGCGCGCAGCTGAGCGCCGAGGACATGATGGTCCAGTCCATGCCCGATGCCAGTCCGGCCAAATGGCACCTCGCGCACACCACCTGGTTCTTCGAAAAGTTTGTGCTGGAACGTGATGCCGACTATCGCTCATCGCATCCGGAGTGGCACTACCTGTTCAACTCGTATTACCAGAGCGTGGGTCCCATGCACGCGCGCCCCCAGCGTGGCCTGCTTTCGCGCCCTGGCATCGCGCAAATCTACGATTTCCGTGAACGCGTTGACGAGGCGGTGAGCGAGCGACTGCATCGTGGTGTGGATGCTGAGACCCTGGCGGTGATCGAGCTTGGACTTGAGCACGAGCAGCAGCATCAGGAGCTCTTGCTCACCGACATCAAGCATGCCTTTGCAATGAACCCATTGCTGCCCGCCTACACCGCGCGACCTGCTCCCCGGAATACCGCGGATACGGTGACCCTGGATTTTATCGCGGGGCGCGAAGGCATCGTCGAGATCGGGCACCAAGGCCGGGATTTCGCCTTCGACAACGAAGGCCCACGTCATCGCGTTCTGCTGCAACCCCATGCATTGGCAAATCGCTTGATCACGAATGCCGAGTACGCGGAGTTTGTGCATGACGGTGGCTATGACGAGCCATCGCTGTGGCTGTCCGATGGCTGGGACGTCGTGCGGCGCGAGAACTGGCAGCGCCCAATTTACTGGCGGGAGGATCGCACCAGCGAGTTCACGCTCGCCGGCGAGCAAGCCATCGATCCTCACGCGCCGGTGTCCCACGTCAGTTACTTCGAAGCCGACGCGTTCGCGCGTTGGGCCGGTGCGCGTCTGCCCACGGAAGCGGAGTGGGAGAGTGCTGCAGTTTCGTTGCCGGTACAGGGTAATTTGCTCGACGAGCGGGCCTTGCATCCACGAGCGGCCGCCCAGCAGTCTGGCCTGCTGCAGATGTTCGGCGATGTGTGGGAGTGGACCTCCTCGCCGTATGTCAGCTATCCCGGATTCCGGCCCCTGGCTGGCGCGTTGGGCGAATACAACGGCAAGTTCATGTGTGGGCAGTGGGTATTGCGGGGCGGTTCGTGCGCGACGCCGCGCGAGCATATCCGCGCCAGCTATCGAAATTTCTTTCCTCCCCATGCGCGGTGGCAGTTCATGGGGATACGCCTGGGGCAAGACCGATGAGTATGCAAGCCTGCGACCTTCGTGGCGACGAACGCCGTCCACCCACTGATGAACTGATCGAGATCGTTCAGCGCGGACTGCGGGCAAAACCCAAGCAACTCCCGTCCTGGTTGTTCTACGACGAACGCGGATCGCAGTTGTTCGAGGCGATTTGCGAGCAGCCGGAGTATTACCTCACGCGCTGCGAGATCGCGCTGATGTCCGCGCACGCCGCTGACATCGCCAACGTGCTGGGCGAAGACGTGCGACTGGTCGAATACGGCAGCGGCAATGCCGTGAAAACGCGCATGCTGCTGGAACACTTGCGTACGCCCGTGGCCTACGTGCCGGTGGAGATCTCGGCCGAACCGCTACGCCGCTGCGTCGAAGGGTTGACGGAAAGCTTTCCGGCCGTGCCGGTGCAGCCGCTGCATGGCGATTTCACCCGCGCATTGCGCCTGCCTATCCCGCCGCGCGCGCCGCGTCGTACGGTGTTGTATTTCCCCGGCTCGACCATCGGCAATTTCGAAGCGCGCGAGGCGGCCGACCTGCTGCGCAAGATGCGCGGCGAAATGGGCGACGGTGGTGGCATCCTCATTGGTGCGGACCTGAAGAAGGACACGGCAACGATCGAGGCGGCCTACAATGATCGTGCTGGCGTCACTGCCGAGTTCACGCTGAACATGCTGGTGCGCCTGAATCGCGAAGTCGGCAGCGATTTCGAAGTCTCGGCGTACCGTCATCGCGCGCATTACAACGCCATGGCCGGGCGCATCGAAACCTTCATCGTCAGCACGCGCGAGCAGAAGGTTCGCGTGGGAAGGCAGCAAGTGAACTTCAAGCAGGACGAAGCCATACAGGTCGAATATAGCTGCAAGTATTCGCCAGCCGACTTCGCCCACCTCGCCGACAAGGCCGGTCTTGAAGTGGCGCAGACATGGAACGACCCTCTCGGCATGTTCGGCGTGCACTACCTGGTGCGCGCCGGTACCAGGACGCGAGAGGCCGTGGGGCAGGGCTGATGTCGGGCTGCTCCGATACTAGCCGGGGCAGCCGGTCGATGCTTCGCTTCATGGGCTGAAAATCAGCACCAGGAATACGGCGAACATCGACAAGTGTACGGCGCCTTCCAGCATCGTCGTGCGCCATCCCGAGAACGTCAGGCCGCTCAGCACTAGGGTGGATGCGAGCAACACGATGCTGGCGGGCGGCAGACCCAGCACGACCGGCTTGCCGGTGAACAGGCCGATGGCCAGTACCGCAGGAACCGTGAGGCCAACCGTGGAAGCTGCGCCGCCCAGGCATAGATTGATCGCACGCGTGAGCTGGTCGCGACGAATCGCCTGCAGGGCCGAGATGCCTTCCGGCGTGAATACCAGCATGGCGATGATGACGCCGCCCAGCGCAGGCGGCGCGCCGGTGGCGGCGATGCCGTAGTCGAGCACCTTGGCCAGGCTCTTGGACAGGATGATGATGGGCAGGATGTTGATCAGCAGCAGCACGATGTGCCGGGCCAGCTCGCCCTTGCTTGCCCTGCGCGGCGGCGGCGGCGGATCCTCCGGTTCATTCACGTCCGAAGTGTCCTTCGGCGCCACGAAATAGCCCTTGTGCCGGCCGGTCTGCAGCCAGAGAAACATGCCGTAGAGCGCGATGGTGAGGATCGAGAAGGAGATCGCCTGAAGCGGCGTCAGCGAGCCGTCCGAGGTGGACGCGGTGAAGTTCGGCAGCACCAGCGCAATGGTGGCAAGCGGGATGATCACCGCAAGATAGGCCGAGGCGCCGTGCAGGTTGTATGACTGCTCGTGATGACGGATGCCGCCAATCAGCAGGCCAAGGCCGACGACGCCGTTGAGCACGATCATCAGCACCGCGAACATGGTGTCGCGCGCGAGTGTCGAGGTGTCTCCCGCGCCCAGCATGACGGCGGAAATCAGCACCACCTCGATGATCACAATGGACAGCGTGAGCACCAAGGTGCCGAACGGCTCGCCGAGCAAACCGGCGAGCTCCTCAGCCTCGTGCACGACGCCAAACGCCACCCATACGATGACGAAGAACAGCCAGGCGAACAGGCTCAGGCCAATGGTGTGCTTGTTGAGTTCGGCCATCCAGTCGGAGCCGAATACCAGGAACAGCGCGACCGTGATCCAGGCAATGGCTGGGCGTATCAGCGTCTTGGCCCGGAATCCGGGCACGGCGTCAGCGGGTTGTAGGGAGTCGTGCGTCATTGTGCATCCTGCTCAAGTGATATCGAACCACGTGCCGCCCCAATCGGCCGGGGCAACGTCGGCAATCGATGGCGAGAACGTCCAGCGATGGCCACCGATGTCCTCGACGGAATACTGGCGTTCGCCATAGGGGAAATCCGCGGGTGGATGGCTGATTCTCGCGCCGCATTCGCGCGCATGCGCATAGTGCCCGTCGACGTCAGTAATGCGAACCATGATCGCATTCCCCATGTGCGCAGGGCTGGCTGGGCCAGCAAGTTGCGTCACGATGAGCGCGCCGCCATCGAGCACCAGTTGGGCCCGATGATGGCCGATGCGTAGTCGCTCGCGAAAACCAAAGGCCATGCATAGCCAGTCGACCGCAGCCCGCACATCGGCATACGCCAGTTCGGGAATGATGATGCCTGGTGGCATGGAGCGGTTGCTGGTCATGGGCTCATCCTCCCACAGCGTTGTGTCCAATCATGCGCTGCGCAAGCCAATGAACGCGCACGCGTCACCCGGTAATTTCCAATCCCTTGATCAGGCGCTTCGCCAGCCGCGGCTGGCGTAGCTGGTCCAGCCACCAGGACAGCGCGCGCCCTTCGTGATCGCCGCGCCAGGCGACGTACAGCGTATTGGGTTCACGCGGATCGGCCATCGCCTTTTCCACCAGTTCGCCGCGCTTGAGCAGGCCGGCGACACGGTGGCGAGGCAGCCAGCCGACGCCCAGATTCTGTCGTTGGGCCATGATCTTCGCCTGCATGCTTGGTACGGCGAGCGTGGCCTGGCCGCCGACCAGGCCATACGCACGGCCTTCTGAACTGCGCGACGAATCGGCCACGACCACGCTGCGATGCTGGGCCAGGGTTTCGCGCTGCAAGGGTTCCTGCGCCTTGGCCAGGGGATGGCGCGGCGATACGGCGAAGACCCAGTCCATCACCCCCAGTTCGAACCAGCGCAGCTTGGGAATGGCGGGCGGCTCGTTGGTGGCGCCGATGATGAGGTCGGCACGACCGTCGCGCAAAGCCTCCCAGGTGCCGCTCAACACTTCGTGGGTGATGCGCAGCGCCACGCCCGATTCCAACGCGTCGAAAGCACGGATCACCGGGGTGAAAATCTCGAACTCGAGCAACTCGTCGCTGACCAGCCATAGGCGATCTTCCCAGCCGCCGGCAATCTGTTTCACGCGGCGGCTGAGCCGCGAAACATCCAGCATCAGGCGTGCGGCCTCAAGCGCCAGTAACTGGCCAGCAGGCGTGAGCTGTAGTCGATAGCGGCGGCGATCGAACAGCAGGGCGTCGAAGCGCGCTTCGAGTTGCCGCGCTGCATGTGAAACGGTGGAAGGGGCCTTGCCTAGCCGAACCGCGGCGCGCGAGAGGCTGCCGCTCTCGCGTATGGCTTCCAGTAAGGCCAGTTCGTCCTCAGACAACATGTTCGACTCCATCGAACGAGTATCTAGGGCCGATAGTACGGCAAGCGCTCGCGCTAACGCGAGGCGCGACGGTCAGCCAGGGCGCCGTGCGCCCAACGAAACCAGCACTTCCTGCGCGGCGCGCAGACGTTCCGTGGCGCCGGGCAGTTCCAGGTTCACCTTGAGCTTGTCCTGGCCGTCCAGCTTGTAGATACGCGGCTGGCTCTGGATCAGGCGGATGATGGCCATCGGATCGACCTCAGGCTTGTCGCGGAAGGTGATGCGTCCGCCGTTGGCGCCGAAATCCAGCTTGCGGATGCCCAGCGGCGTGGCCATCAGCTTCAGGCCAGCCACGCCGAACAACTGCTTGGCGGCATCGGGGAGCAGGCCGAAGCGATCGATCATTTCCACCTGCAGGTCGCGCAGGTGATCCTCGTTGCGTGCACTGGCGATGCGCTTGTACAGCGTCAGGCGCGTGTGCACATCGGGCAGATAGTCGTCGGGGATCAGCGCGGGCAGGTGCAGCTCGACTTCGGTCTCGTGCTCGCTGGTGAGATCAAAGTCGGGCACCTTGCCGGACTTCAATGCGCGCACGGCGCGTTCGAGCAGCTCGGTATACAGGCCGAAACCGATCTCCTGGATCTGGCCCGACTGCTCGTCACCCAGCAGCTCGCCGGCACCACGTATTTCCAGATCGTGGGTGGCCAGCGTGAAGCCGGCACCCAGTTCTTCCAGCGAAGCCAGCGCTTCAAGCCTCTTCTCCGCGTCGGCGGTCATCGCCTTGCGGTCAGGCACCACCAGATACGCGTAAGCGCGATGATGCGAACGACCGACGCGGCCGCGAAGCTGGTGCAGCTGGGCCAGACCGAATCGATCGGCGCGGTTGATGATGATGGTGTTGGCGGTAGGGATATCGATGCCGGTTTCGATGATGGTGGTGCATACCAGCACGTTGAAGCGCTGGCGGTGGAAATCCGCCATGACGCGTTCCAGTTCGCGCTCGGGCATCTGGCCGTGGGCCACGCCGATGCGCGCTTCGGGTATCAGTTCCTCCAGCTCGCGCGTGGCGCGCTCGATCGTGTCCACTTCGTTGTGCAGGAAGTACACCTGGCCGCCGCGCTGCAACTCGCGCTGGAACGCTTCGCGAATCAGTGCAGGCTCCCATGCCGCGATAAACGTGCGCACCGCCATGCGATGGGCGGGTGGCGTGGCGATCAGCGAAAGATCGCGCAGTCCGCTCATCGCCATGTTCAAGGTGCGCGGGATCGGCGTGGCTGTCATGGTCAGCAGGTCGACTTCCGCGCGCAGCTTTTTCAACTGCTCCTTCTGGCGTACACCGAAGCGCTGCTCTTCGTCCACCACCACCAGGCCCAGACTCTTGAACTTGATATCCGGCTGCAGCAGCTTGTGGGTGCCGATGATCACGTCGATCTGGCCGTCGGCCAGGCGCTTGAGTGCGTCGTTCACTTCCTTGGTCGATTTGAAGCGCGACAGCACGTCCACGCGCACCGGCCAGTCGGCAAAGCGATCGGCGAAGTTACGGTAATGCTGCTGGGCGAGCAGGGTAGTGGGTACCAGCACGGCGACCTGTCGACCGGCCGTAGCGGCGGCGAACGCCGCGCGCAGGGCGACTTCGGTCTTGCCGAAACCCACGTCGCCACAGATCACGCGGTCCATGGCGCGCGGCGCGGCCAGGTCGGCGAGCACGGCATCGATGGCCTGCAGCTGGTCGGGCGTTTCCTCGAACGGGAAGCTGGCGCCGAATTCCTCCACTAATTGGCGATCAATCGACAACGCTTCGCCACCGCGCGCCTCGCGTTGGGCGTAGATGGCCAGCAGCTCGGCGGCGACGTCGCGTACTTTCTCGGCGGCCTTGCGGCGGGCGCGTTCCCACGCGTCGCCACCTAGCGAATGCAGCGGCGCCAGTTCCGGCGCGGTGCCGGTGTAACGGCTGACCAGGCCGAGCTGGGCGACCGGCACATAGAGCTTGTCGCCCTTGGCGTACTCGATGGTGAGGAACTCACCCTCCATGCCGCCCAGTTCCATGGACACCAGGCCCTGGTAGCGGCCCACGCCGTGGTCGACGTGCACGATCGGTGCGCCGATGGTCAGCTCGGTGAGATCGCGGATGATGCTTTCCGGATCGCGCGCGGCGCCACGGCGACGCTTGCGTTCCGTGCGCACGCGCTCACCGAACAACTCACGTTCGGTGAGCACGGTGAGCGCAGGTTCGGTGAGCGCGAAGCCCTGCTCAAGCGCCGCGATGGTGATGGCGAGGCGCGGCTCGCCCTTGGTGCTCGCCACGAGAAAGCCCTGCCAGCCATCCACGGCGTCGGGCTTGAGGCCGGCGCTGGCGAGTTGCTCGATCAGGGCTTCGCGGCGGCCAGCCGAGTCGGCTGCGATAAGTACGCGCCCGGGATAGCTGGCCAGGAAATGACGCAGCGACGTGCCGGGTTCCTCACCCTTGCGATTGAGCGGGAGCTCGGGCGCCGGCTGCGTGCCACTGGACTGTGCATGCTCATGGCCGCTCTCGACCAGCTCGATGCGCAGGCGCTTGTTGAGTTGCTCGCGTAGCAGCTCGGGCGGCAGATACAGCTCGGCCGGTGGCAACACCGGACGTTCGATATCGTGTGCGCGCTGGTCGTAGCGCTCGCTGGTTTGCGTCCAGAACTGCTCGGCCGACTCCAGCGCACTTTCGCCCAGCAGGAACACGGCGTTGTCGGCCAGATAGTCGAACAGGGTCGCGGTCTGCTCGAAGAACAGCGGCAGGTAATACTCGATGCCGCCCGGCGTGACGCCTTCCTTCATGTCCTGGTAAAGCGGGCACCGACGCACATCGATAGGGAAGCGCTCGCGCAGGTTCGCGCGGAAGTCCTTGGCCGCATTCTCGGTCAACGGAAACTCGCGGGCGGGCAGCAGCTCGATGCGCTCCACCTGTTGCAACGAGCGCTGCGTTTCCGCATCGAAGCTGCGAATCGATTCGACCTCGTCATCGAACAGCTCGATGCGATACGGCTCGGCCGCGCCCATTGGAAAGATGTCGATCAGCGCGCCCCGCACGGCAAAGTCGCCCGGCTCCGCTACCTGCGGCACGTTGCGATAGCCTGCCGCCTCCAGGCGTCGCTGCTCGACAGCCAGATCCAGCTTCTGGCCCTTCTTCATCATCAGGCCCGAGCCGGTGATATGGCTGCGCGGGGCGATGCGCTGCATCAAGGTGGCGATTGGCACCACCAGCACGCCGCGTTGCGTGCTCGGTAGCTGGTAAAGCGTGGCGACGCGCTGCGAGACGATGTCCGGATGCGGGCTGAAGACGTCGTAAGGCAGGGTTTCCCAGTCCGGGAAGTGCAACACAGGAAGGCCGCCGGCAAACAGCCGCAGCTCGTCCTCCAGCGCGTGGGCGCGCTGAGTGTCGCGGGTCACCGCCACCAGCAGGCCGTCATGGCTGCGCGCGGCCTCCGCCACCAGCAAGGCGCGCGAGGAGCCGTGCGGCGAGGTCCAGAAACGACGCTGCTTGGGGCTGGTGGGCAAGGACGGGTGCGGGATTTTATGGGCCATGCGGACGCTAGGTTCATTGGCATGGCGATCGTGCCGCGCCGGGAAGCGGGCAAGTGTAACGCGACCGCCCCGCAAGTCCGGGGCAGTCGTCTCATACAGGAGGAGTCAGAGTCGCAGGGAAATCTGTGTGGTACCCGGCTCATCCGGCAGCAGACGGCGGGTAAAGCCCACGTCCTTGCACAGGTGCAGCATGGGACGGTTTTCCAGCAGCACATAGCCCCATATTTCGTGCAGGCCGCGGCGGCGGCAATCAGCAACCAGGCGCTGCATCAGCAGGACGCCCAGGCCAACCCGGGCCCAATCGTGCTCGACCAGCACCGAAAATTCAGCGCTGTCCGCGGCCTCATCCACATAGATGCGGCCCACGCCGCGAATTTCGGCGGGCGTAACGGTTTCATCGACCAGGACAAAGGCCGACTCGACGGCCGGATCGATACGGCACAGGCGTTGGGCCATGGAATCCGGCAGCTCGCTCATCGAATGCAGGAAGCGGCGCCGGATGTCTTCCGGCGACAGGCGGGCAAACTGCCGCTTCAGGGCCGCCACGTCACCCGGTTCGATGTCACGCAAGCGCAGTTCCCGTCCGTCGTGCGTTCGCACCAGCTCGCCCTTGGGGAGACTGGTCAGATGGGAACGGGCGAAGCGCTCGGGGTTGCGCGGGGGCACCACGGCGTGCCGGTGGCTGCTGTGATCGATGGCGGCGTTCATGACCATACTTTAGCGTATTGGGTGCGCCGCAACATGAACAAACGCTTTGTAATATCGACATATTTTGCGGCGAGATGTCGCATCGCATGTGCCCAAGAGCAAGCGGGTGAGCCCCTGCAGACAAAGCCTGCCTTGCGTTTCAGAATCGCTGGAAAGGCTTCGGCCCCTGCCGAGGCATCGAGGGAGGCAAAGACCATGACGAAGGCGTCCTGCGGGCTGACCGCCAAGCAACTGGAGCAATGCTGCGGCCGTTGGCCGGGTGTTACCCGGGATATCAAATGGGGCGGCGATCTGGTCTTCAGTGTAGGCGGCAAGATGTTCGTGGTCACGCCGTTGGACGGCGCGGAGGGAGGCCGACTGTCTTTCAAGGTGGAGGACGAGCGGTTCCTGGAGTTGACCGACCAGCCCGGTATCATCCCCGCCCCCTATATGGCACGCGCGCACTGGGTCTCGGTGATAGAGCCCCAGCGTTTCGCCACATCCGAGCTGGAAGCCTTTATTCGGCAGGCCTACACGCTGGTGCGCGCGAAACTCACCAAGAAGATGCAGGCGGAATTGGGGGCCTGGCCCGCGCCTTCGGAGAAAACGTAGTGAAGCAACACATTGGAAGTATCGCCCTGGTCGTGGCGGACTACGACGCAGCCATCGACTGGTATACGTGCGTGCTGGGCTTTCAGTTGATTGAAGACACGAATATGGGTGGCGGTAAACGCTGGGTGATGGTGTCGCCCGCCGGCGCCGGCGAAACACGGCTGCTGTTGGCGAAGGCATCCACGCCGGAGCAGCTGGCTCGCGTGGGCGATCAGACGGGCGGCCGCGTGTTTCTCTTGCTACACACCGACGATTTCTGGCGCGATTACGAGCGCATGAAAGCCGCAGGTGCAGTCTTCTGCGGACCGCCGAGAGAGGAAGCCTACGGTACGGTCGTGGTGTTCCAGGATCTCTATGGCAACAAGTGGGATCTGTTGCAGCCCACGTCTTAGTCCATCACGTCCGGCTCGAAGAAACTCCAGCGTATATCGGTGAACTGCGCTTTCATGGCGCGTTCCACCTCATTGATCGCCAGGATCAGCGATAGCTGGTCGCGTGCTGGCGCCATGCGCGCCTTGACCGCCACCATCACGTCCGGCCCCATCTGCAGGGTGATGAGGTTTAGCACCACATCCACTTCCGGGCGGTCATTGATGAAGGCCAGCAAAGCCTCGCGCTGCTTGGGCTCCAGCCCCTGACCGATGAGCAGTGCCTTCACCTCCATGGCCACGGCGACGGCCACGACCACCAGCAGTGCACCGATGACGATGGTGCCGATCGCATCGAACGTAGGGTCTCCGGTCATCATGGTCGCCAGCACGGCGACCAGCGCGACGCTGAGACCGAACAAGGCCGCGAGATCCTCGCCGAAGATCACCAGCAACTCGCTGGAGCGGGTTTCATGAAACCATTGCCACAGGCTACGGCCATCACGCACCTTGTTCACTTCCTTGAGGCAGCCGTGCATCGAGAAGGATTCGGCCACTACGCCGAAAGCCAATACGCCGATAGCCAGCCACGGCCATCTCAGCGGCTCGGGATGGGAAAGCTTGTGGATGCCTTCGTAGATGGAAAACATGCCGCCCACGCTGAAAAGCAGGATGGCGACGAGGAACGACCAAAAATACAGTGCACGTCCCCATCCGAGCGGGTACTCGTCGGAGGGAGGGCGGTCCGCCTGGCGCATGCCGAGCAGCAGCAAACCCTGGTTGCCGCAGTCCGCCAATGAATGCACCGCCTCCGCCAACATCGCGCCCGAACCGGTGATCAGGGCGGCTGCGAGCTTGCTCACGAAAATCGCGAAATTCGCGCCGAGTGCGAGCAGGATCGCCCTCAATGAATTGGCTTGGCCAGACATCGGATCATCCCCTTACGCAAACGTTTCCTTCAGCGTTCCAGTGTAGTGACGTCGAAAGAGCTGGCAGGGTGCCTACTGATTGAGTGCCCGCTACGGCAAAGCGCCAGTGCATGTCTCGTATGCGTGCGTTTCTCAGTGTGCTTCGCTATCGATCCCGCATGGCGTGTCAGCGAATGCCGACACCCACGCCCAGGCCAAAGCTGATGTTGGGATGGCCGCTATGCATCTCTTCAGCCGTCCATATATGCGACTGTGCCACGCCAACCAGCGGGTACACGTAACTGGCCTCGCCCACTTCGCCGGCGCGGCTGCCGCTGACGCGGCCGGCCAGGGTGATCAGTGCGCCCGACGGGTAGTTGAAGGGCTCTAGAAAGCCAGGCATCACCGCGATAAAGCGGCCCCAGCCGCCACCCTCCGCCTTCGGGCGCTGCGAGCTGTCGAGCGGGTAGCCGACGATTTCGATCTCGCTGCGGTCGGGGAGATTGTGCACAGCCACGATACGCCCGCCCCAGATCACGTCGGCGTTGGCATAGCGTTCGGGCTCATGCGCCACCGCGTCCGGAGTGATGGCGACCGTGTTGGCAGACGGCTTGTAGATAGGTGCGGGTGCGCAGGCGGCCAGAGCCATCAGGCTCGCCGGCAGGGCGCCGCGGATCAGGACATTGGCAAGGCGTTTGCGCATGGCGGGCTCCGGCATCTCAGGCGGCGATAAGGCTGAGCTTAACGGGCACGCGATGGGGGCGATAGGTGGCGTGCGCGAGCTTCGTCACGCGTTGAGCTGGGGGTATCCTCGACCAGCCAGTCGAGCCGCCATTGGGCCGGCTTTTCCTGCGAGAGCAGGCGGGACATGGCGCGCATCGGTTCGCGCAAGGTGTCGTCGAGCTTCCATGGGGCGTTGAGGATCACCATGCCCGAGCCGTTGAGGCGCAACGGTGAGTCGTCGGGGCGTACCAGCAGCTCCGCACGCAGCACGCGCCTGGCGCCGCAATGCTGCAGCCAGCGATGGAACGGCTGCACCTGGCTGCGTAGCTTGATCGGGTACCAAATGGCGTACACACCGGTGGGCCAGCGCTGCAGTGCCAGCTTGAGCGCCTTCTCGATCACGCGATATTCGGATTCCTGGGCCTCGTACGGCGGGTCGATCAGCACCAGGCCGCGCTTCTCCTGCGGAGGAATCAGACTCTTGAGTGCTTCATAGCCATTGCGTTGATGCACGTGCACGCGGTGATCGCGATGAAACAATTCGCGCAATCGCTCCGCTTCCTCGGGGTGCAGCTCACACAGCTGGGCGCTGTCGATATCGCGCATGGCGCGCGCGACCTGCAGTGGCGAGCCGGGGTACAGCTTCAGCCCATGCTCGTTGCCAGGCAGTTTGAGAATCGAGTCCAGCCAGCGGCGCAACAGTGGCGGCAAGGCGGCGTGGTGTTCCTGCGACTGGTGCAAATCAGGGAACAGCAGACGGACGATGCCATCCTTGTACTCGCCGGTCTTGCCTGCTTCCACGCCGTCGAGGGCGTAGCAGCCGCTGCCCGAATGAGTATCAACGAAGCCAAACGGCGTGGCCTTCGCCTGCAGCGCTTCGATCAGCGCAAACAGCACCGAATGCTTCAAGACATCGGCGAAGTTACCGGCGTGGTAGGCGTGACGGTAGTTCATAGGGGATGGGCGCCATTTGGCGGACAATTATAGTTGGAAGTGAGGATTGACGTTTTTCGCCCAAAAAATCGGTGCAGGCGCCCCGATCTCGGCAGCCAAGCCGCGCGGTAGCGCCGATGAAGCCACCTCCAGAGTTGAGCTTGCCGTTGTTAGCTGGCTATGCTGCGGCTATGTCCCGCCACCTTTTCCGTCGCCTGCGTCGCTGCCGCGCCTTGTTCGCGCTGGCGCTGTGTGCATGGTTGACCCTGGCAAGTACGGTTTGGGCACAGGAAGAATGCTGTCCGTCGAAGGGAGCATCGATGTCGATGTCGATGCCCCATGCCGCAGATTCCCAGCATCAAGCCCCTGGGCACGCGGCAACGGCAACGCCCGATGGTGTCTGCGCACATGCGGCGGTCAGCGTGCCGCCATCCTTGGTGCAAACCCTGCCGCACGCGCTCCCCGACAACTCGGGAGAGAAGGCGGGCCGCGAGGTCGCCCCACAACCGGTCTACGAACCTCCCTTGCGCCCACCGGTTGCCTGATTCTCCGTTCGCTGCAAAGAGCCGACTGTTCGGCCGATTCGACGCACCCGCCTCGCGGGAACGAATGACGGAGTGACTCAATGGACATGCAAGATTCCCGTGGCGTCCAGCTGCCGCGTCGGCGTTTCGTACAGGGATTGGCCCTTGGCGGGGTCGCGGCTGGGCTTGGCCTCTGGCGCGGTAGCGCGCTGGCGCAGGCCGGGGTGCAGCGTAGCGAATTGCGCGGCAATCATTTCGAACTCGAAATCGCTGAGCTGCCAGTCAATTTCACGGGCCACCGGCGCGTAGCCACCGCCGTGAATGGCCAGCTGCCTGCGCCGCTGCTGCGCTGGCGGCAGGGCGAAACGGTGACCATACGCGTGCGAAATCGCCTCGCGGTGACGAGTGCCATCCATTGGCATGGCATCGTGTTGCCTGCCGACATGGACGGCGTGCCGGGCCTGAGCTTTGGCGGCATTCCTCCGGGCGGCGAGTATGTTTACCGGTTCACCGTGAATCAGTCCGGCACGTACTGGTATCACAGTCACGCGGGTTTCCAGGAACAGACCGGGCTGTACGGTCCCATCGTGATCGAGCCACGAGACGGCGAGCGCCATGCGGTGCAGCGCGACTACACGATCTTGCTGAGTGACTGGACGGACACTGGCCCGGAAACGATCTACGCGAACCTCAGGAGGCAGAGCGGCTACTACAACCATGGCAAGCCCACCGTTGGCGACTTCCTGCATGACGTAGGGCGCAATGGCATGTCACAGGCGCTGGCGCAGCGGCAGATGTGGAATCGCATGCGCATGGATCCCACCGATCTGGCCGATGTCTCGGCGGCCACGTACACCTATCTGCTCAATGGCCAAACGCCCGCGGGCAACTGGACGGGCCTGTTCGATGCGGGCGACAAGGTGCGCCTGCGTTTTATCAATGGCGCGTCGATGACGTTCTTCGATGTGCGCATTCCCGGCTTAAAGATGACCGTCGTTGCCGCGGATGGCCAGGCCATCGAACCGGTGAGCGTGGATGAATTCCGCATCGGCAATGGC
Organism: Dyella humicola; assembly: GCF_026283945.1. Lineage (NCBI taxonomy): Bacteria > Pseudomonadati > Pseudomonadota > Gammaproteobacteria > Lysobacterales > Rhodanobacteraceae > Dyella > Dyella humicola. Next base: position 3,166,747 of record NZ_JAPDPC010000001.1, on the reverse strand, counting down.
GAGACCTACGACGTCATCGTGGAACCCGCCGCCGATCGTGCCTGGACCATCTTTGCCCAAAGCATGGACCGCTCCGGCTTCGCGCGTGCCACGCTGGCGCCGCGCGACGGCATGACTGCCGCCGTGCCGCCGCTCGATCCGCGCCCGCTGCTCAGCATGGCCGACATGATGGGCGCGATGAATAACGGCGACATGGGGCACGGCATGAGTCATGACATGACGGGCATGACGATGGACATGCCGGGCATGCCGCCGATGTCAATGGCGCAAGAGTCCCACGCGCCGGCACTGAAAACAGGGCCGGAAGTGGATATGCGCGTGGCGACGCCGCGCAGCAATCTCAACGACCCCGGTGTGGGCCTGCGTGACAGCGGTCGCCGCGTGCTGACCTACGCCGATCTGCATGCCGTCGATACGCCCATATCGCCACGAGTGGACAGGGAGATCACCTTGCGCCTCACCGGCAACATGGAGCGCTACCGCTGGTCGTTCGACGGCACGCTTGCCTCCGAGGCTGGACCGCTGCGGCTGCGTTATGGCGAACAGGTCCGCATCGTGCTGGTGAACGACACCATGATGGCGCATCCCATCCACCTGCATGGCATGTGGAGCGAACTTGAATCGCCGGAAGGCGAGTTTCAGGCGCGCAAGCACACGGTGGTGGTCCAGCCCGCGCAGCGCGTGAGCTTCCGGGTGAGTGCCGACGCCCAGGGGCGCTGGGCATTCCACTGTCATTTACTCTTCCACATGGCGGGCATGTTCCGTGAGGTCGTGGTGGCATGAGCCGGCTCAACCTACTTCCGGCTGCGCTGACACTGCTGGCGGCGCTCCCCGTGTCGGCATGGGCACAAAGTATGAACATGCCTGATATGCCCGGCATGTCGACATCTGCACCGATGGACCCGCGTGCCGGCCACGATGATCCACATGCAGATCATGGGACGGCATCACAGCCGGTGGCCGAGGACACGCGTCCGCCAAACGACCATGTGCCACCACCGCCGCCACAAGCCACCATGCATGCCATGACGCCTGCGGAGATGACGGAGTCGATGGAAATGAATCCGTCGCCGCCATTGGGCATGCTGCTGTTCGATCGTCTGGAGCGTAGCCGCAGTACGAATGGCGATTACGCCACTAGCTGGGAGGCGGAGGGTTGGTGGGGCAATGGTATCGATCGCCTGTGGCTGAAGACAGAAGGCGAGCGGGACAGCGAAGGAACCCAGGATGCTCGCGTCGACGTGTTGTGGAGCCACGCATGGACGCGCTTCTGGGACTGGCAGCTGGGTGTGCGCCAGGATGTCGGACAAGGACCGAACCGCCAATGGGCAGCGCTTGGTGTGCAGGGGCTGGCGCCGTACTGGTTCGAAACGCAGGCCACGTTTTACGTCGGCGAGCAGGGCCGCACGGCCGCACGCTTCGAGGCCAGCTACGACTTGCGCTTCACTCAGCGGTTGATTCTGTCGCCGAAGCTGGAGCTGAATGTCTATGGCAAGGACGATCCGCAACGTGGCATTTCATCGGGTCTGTCCGACGTCGAAGCAGGCTTGCGTATGCGCTACGAATTCAGCAGGAAATTCGCTCCGTATATCGGCATCAACTGGACGCGCCGTTTCGGCACGCAGGATGATGCCACAGCTGCGAGCTTGCGGGCGCGGGAGACGTCGTGGCTGGCCGGCGTCCGGATCTGGTTCTGAGAATGTTTGCGACTGCCACGTGGTCCGTGGCCGCTGGATGGGGAATGCTGCGAGATATCCTTGAACCAAGGGCGCGTAGCGCCGCGGCGCCGTTCCGACGAGCGGCAACAGCTATCCCTGGAAGATGAAAAACAGATACGCGACGAAGAGCATCAGGTGTACAGCACCCTGCAGTACGTTGGTGTGACCGCTCGAAAACGTCACCAGACACAACGCGAGCGTAAGCATGAAGAGCAGCAGGTCGGTGTGCTCCAGCCCCAACACGATGGGATGCCGGGTCAGATGGCTGATCATCAAGATCAGCGGAATGGTGAGGCCGATGGTCGACAGCACCGAGCCAAGGAAAATATTGACCGAGCGCTGCATGTGATTGGCGCGCGCCGCGCGTACCGCGCCGATGGCCTCTGGAGTCGCTACCAGGATCGCCATGGTCAGGCCGGCGAAGGCCGCCGGCCACTTCATGGTTTCGACGACGTAATCCACCGGTTGCGCCAGCTTCTCCGCGAGGAATACGACCTGGGCCATGTAGGCCACAAGCAGCACCGTGTGCGTCAGTAGCCGAGTGGATGAGCTGTGATCATCGACGGAGTGCTTGTCTTCGCCGTGCACGGAGCCTGCGAAGTACGCGCGATGCCGCCTCGTCTGCAAGGCCAGGAAAGCGACATACAGGCCAACGGAGATGATCGCAACGAACGACTCCTGTGCAAAGGACAAGGTCGGCCCCGCCGTTGTCACGGTGAAATTCGGCAAGACCAGGGCCAGTACCCCAAGGGGAATCACTACGCCTAGATAGGCATTGGCACCCTGCAGGTTGTAGTGCTGCTCATGGTGCCGCCATCCGCCCATCAGCAAGGACAGCCCGACCATGCCATTGAGAATGATCATGGTGACCGCGAACAGGGTATCGCGTGCGAGCGTCGGGTTGTTCTCGCCATGCAACATGATGGCGGTGATGCTGATGACCTCGATGGAGGTGATCGACAGCGTCAGGATCAGCGTGCCATAGGGCTCGCCAAGCTTCTCGCCGAGCTGGTCCGCATGGCGCACGACGGCCAGGGCCGCACCGAGTATCACGAAGAACAACCAGGCGAAGGCGAGGCCAAGCTGCAGCGGTTGATCCAGCCTTCCCAGCGGCTTGTCGCCGAATATCAGGAACATCACACAAGTGGCCAAGCTCAAGGCCAGAAACCACTCGACCCTGAAGACCGACGGCACGCTACTGAGCCTCATCCTAGCCACCCCGCCAAGGTTGGAAGAACCCGTACGCTCGTTCCGGCGTACTTTAGCCGCAGTCGTGCGGGGTTTGGGGCTATTCGACGATGCCGTGGCTTTCGGACGTGCCCAGCAGCTCGGGCTGGGAGGGCGCCGCTTGCTGGCGGCTGAGCAAAGGATGGATGAAGACGGCAGCCAGGATCACGGCGACACCCGCGTAGAACCAGCCATCCAGTTGGCGTTGTTCGCCAAGCAACACGATGGCCAGCAGGATGGCGTACACCGGTTCGAGATTGGTCACCATCTGCGTGCCGAAAGCGCTCATATGGCGCAAGGCCACTAACGCCAGCGCAAACGGCAGCAGGGTGCAGCCGAACGACAGCAGCATCAGCAAGGCCGCATCGTGCAGGCTGGGCAGCACGAACGCGGGGCCCATGTGCGGCAACAGCGGGGCCAGCAAGGTAAGGAACAGCGTACCCGTGCCCAGCTCGATACAGGTCACCGTGAGCGGATCGGCATGCTCAACCAGTCGCTTGTTGTATGAGCCGAACAAGGCCACCAACAGCGCGGACAGTGCACCAACGGCAATACCCAGTCGCATCTGTGCGGGCACGCCGCCGACCACCATTGCCACGCCTGGTACGACCGCGACACCGATCAGCAACTCGCGAGGATCGAACTTGCGACGTGCAATCCATGGTTCGACCAGGGAGAGAAAGACGGGTCCCAGTGCAATGCACGTTGCCGCCACCGATGCGTTCGCCAGCTTGATCGCAGCGTAGAACGTCAGCCAATGCAGCGACACCAGCACGCCGATGCCGGCGTAGGCCCAACGTAGTCTTGATGGCATCGCCTTCAGGCCGCGCCACACGCTCGGAAACAGGAACAGCGCCGCCACGACCAAAAGCATGCGCCACCACACCAAGGGTAGGGCAGGCAAGGTGATCAACTTGCCGAGAATGGCCGTGAAACCCCACAGCAGGACGCAGAAATGGATCTGCCAGCGGGCCTTGGTGACGGGTTGCATGAATACGAGCCAGCGGGGAGGGGACGCCGCATTCTAGCCGCCGTCCTGGCGTGCGCGGGAGCCCGCCGCGGTCGGAAAGGCAGGCTCAGCCGGGTGCCGTGGGCTTGGACTTCGGTGCAGGCTGCACCGGTCGGCTCTTGGACGGACCGCGCATCTGCTCCAGCACCCCAGCGCAGGCGTTGGTCTCATCGTCCTTGCTGGTGGCGACCAGTGGCAGCAGGGCGGCCACCGGCGCTGCCAACACGCCAAGCGCAAGGGCGCCACCACTACGCAAGATCAGCGGCCCCGCTTGCACGCCGACGTCGGGGTCTTTCAGGGTGCCCCTGACGTATAGCGGCGAGCGCAACGATAAGATGCGCAGGCCCTTGGATTCTGGGCGCACGTTGAGATCAAGTCGCTCATCGGCGAAATTGATGCTGCCATCGATCTTGACGGTGGCATCCTCGGTATCGAAGACGAACAGGCGCGTCTCGAACAGGCCGTTGGTTGCCGTGAGGTCGGACGCGGCACAGTTGATCTTTACCGTCTTGTCGCCGAACAGCTTGCCGATCACGATGTTGCCCACGTTGAGACCTGCCGTTTCCAACAACGTCTTGCTGATGACGCCGTCGTTCATCAACAGCTTCACTTCACCGGTGGCCGTGCCGAGCAACTCGCTCACCGAATTGCCGCGTGCATTCAATGCGGCATCGCCATTGATCTCGCCCAGGCTGGTGCGCATCGGCTCGAACCTCGGGAATAGCTGATTCAGCTTCACGTGGCGAGCATTGAGTTTCATCACGCCCCGCATGGGCGTGTTGCTGCCGTCCAGGCTCAGGTCGCCGTTGATCTTGCCCCCGGCAAGGCCGAAGGCGAGCGGGTCCAGATGCATGACCCCATGGTTCATCACGATATGTGTCGACACCGCCTCGATGGGGAGCGCAGCCTCGCGCACGATGCGCCCCGCGCTGAACGTCAGGTCAGCGTCCATGGCGCGCCAGCGATCGGTGCGAAAAGGCTCGACCGGCAAGACCTTGTCCGCGGGTTGCACGGTCGCAACGCCGCGTTGCTGTTTCTCGGTATTGGAGTCTGCGCCGATGAGTGGCGCCAGGTCCGATAGCATCAATACTTGTGAGGTCACCTGGCCACTGAGCTTGGGGCGCGCGCCGCCCGTTTCGTATACCACGCTGCCGGCAAGATCACTGCCGCCAACGCGGCCACGGAAATTATCATAGGAATAATGACTGGCTCCGCGCTGTAGGCTCGCCTTCAAATGACCTTCGGTGGCATACGCAGGCGTGTCAGGCAGCGTGATGCCGATCAACGGGTAGAGCTTGGCCATGCTGCGGCCAGAGAACCACAGGCGCACGTCCAGCCCGGCGAGGTGAAGCGGATCGGTGAGTGTGCCTACCAGGGCAATGTGGTTGTCGCCGATATGCATATCGGCCTGAACCGGGAACGGTTGCTCGGTTTGCTCCAGCGCCAGCACGGCACCCGTCTTGCCGCTGCCCTTTGCAGATACGCCCTGATAGTGCCCATCCGCCTGCCACGCAAACTGATAAGTGGCGCTGGTGTGGGCGGGCTGTGGGGTGCTTTCGGTGGCTGCCCTGGCGAGCTCTTTGCGTGCCGCCGCGCCGACGGTTCTGCTCGCCTGCTCGCGTGCGTCGGACGACTGTTGTTCAACGATCTGGTCATAGGGAATGGCTCGTTCGAGCGGTTCCACGGTTACCTGCAAGTTGGCCTTGTTGACCGCGTCGTCCAGGGCGATGTGTCCACGATCGAAGCCGATGGCGTGCAAGTCCAGGTTCCACGCCGACGGCGCAGCGCCCGTTGCAGGGTTGAAATCCCATGTCGCGCGGCCTTGCGCGTCGCGTTCCAGATCGATAACCGGCAGCACCAGGAACACCACCGGTATATCGATGCGATGCACGATCAGCGGCCATGGCGCGACGCGAAAGTACACGGCATCGAGCTGGGCAAAATTCGCTTGCTTGGCCCAGTCAGGATTGCCGATCGTGATGTTCTTGGCGATGAACTCTGGCCATGGCATCAGGGCAGCCAAACCGCCTCCGCCAGTGTCGCGCCGCCAGCGCACGCTGAGATCGCCTTGGATCGCGAAGGGGCGCCCCATCCTCTCGCTGACTTGCGTATTGATGCTTGGCTTGAGCCGATTCCAATCGAACGTCGCGATGACGACAAGCAGTACGATGAGCAGCGCCGCCAGCACGCCGACTACCAGGGACAATAACTTCCAGCCGCGCCGCATGCCGCGCTCCCGCCACGCACGAGCATGGCTTCGATGTTCACCTTGCATCCTGGCGATGCAAGTATGAAGAATGTGTCGTTACTGGCAGGGGCGCTTAGACGGTGTTCACGCGCATCAGCGAGACGTCCTGGCCTCGCGGACCGGAATGGTGATGCTGCACAGATCGACTTTACCTGCCGGGAATTGATAGAAGTCGTCGCGGCGATTGCGCTTGGCTTCGACCAGGGCGGCGAAGGTGGCGCTGTCGGTGCGCAGCACTTCGACCTTGCTGCGCTGGGCCTCGGGCAGGTCGGACATCAGGCGCACCGAGCTGATGGTCACATGCTGCGACGGCTGCTCGTAGAAACCCAGCGGACCCGTGCCGCGCGGCAGACCGGACAAATACTCCATGCCCTGCAGTACGCGACCGACCACGGCGAGGTTGCGATCCAGTCCACGCGGCGCCTGGCCAATCACGGCATAGAGCTCGCTACCACTGCCACTTTGCGGATCGTTGTCGCGTCCCACGCCCACCATGCCGTAGCAGTGGGTCAGCCACTCCTGTCCGGTCGCCTTGTTGCGCGCCACCGGAAAGCCATCGGAGAAGCCGACTTCCGGTGCATAGACGTCGCCGTCGGGCAGGGCGGTGAACGGGAGCTTCGCATCAATCGTGCGGGTGTACTCGGGCGGCAAGGTGGACCTTGCCGAGCCCAGCGACTTGAGCTTGCTCTTGTCGCCATTGTCGTCAGTGGCCGGATCGCCCCACTGGGTGACGAAATTGTCATGCACGCGAACGATGGCGAGTTGGTCGTAGTAGTGCTCACGCGCCATGGTGCGGATGTTGGCCGCGTGTAGTGGCGTGAAATCCGGCGCCAGCTCGATCACCACCTTGCCTTGCGGCAGCTGCATCACCAACAGGTTCTGGGGGTTGGGCGCGCGCCACTCTTCCGGCTTGGACTTGGCCAACAGTTCTTTCGTGGTCGGCGTGTGTGCGGGCGTGGCTTCGTCCGCCGCGACATCAACGGCGAACGAGGCGATGGCAAGCGCAAGGGCGGCGGCAAGGCGTAGGCGCGGCAACATGAGATCCCCCGGAGTCAAAGATCCCAAGTTAGCAGAGTCTGCCGCGCATGGCGTCCGGGTCTTCCGGCACGGACGCGGGACCGCTTACTAGAAGCCCAGATCCGATAGCGAAGGGTGATCGTCGGGACGGCGCCCAAGGGCCCAATGGTACTTCCTTGCTTCGCTTGCGATGGGGGCATCGTTGATGCTCGCGATACGTCGCCCCATTAATCCCTCTGCGTCGAATTCCCAGTTCTCATTGCCGTAACTGCGATACCACTGCCCACTATCGTCGCGCCATTCATAGGCGAAGCGAACGGCAATGCGGTTTTCACGGAATGCCCAGAGTTCCTTGATCAGGCGATAGTCGAGCTCGCGTTGCCACTTGAGGGTAAGGAAGGCTTCAATGCTTTCGCGGCCCTGCAGAAACTGGCTGCGGTTGCGCCAGTGACTGTCCGGTGTATAGGCCTGAGCTACCTGCGATGGATTGCGGGTGTTCCATGCATCTTCCGCCAGTCGCACTTTTTGAATGGCAGTTTCGAGAGTGAATGGGGGGAGTGGTGGTCGGCTCATGAGGGTGCCTCTGGGGTAAGGGCTGGCCAATCTTGTCGGTACTGGCAGCGTACCGGCCGACCGGGCCGAGGATGCGCTGGGTGTCAAGCCGCTTTCGAGGGCGTGAACAGCGGAAATTCTATATCCGTTTTGGCTACTTCATTGATGTAGTTCGTTCGCTTGTTCAAAGCCGCCGGGCTGCCGATCGGATCCAGGCGGGGCGAGCCGCGGCTTCTATCCAGGCGCCGGGCCTGCATGGGTCGATTCGCCCTTCGCCTGCTTGCCAACGCCGAGGCGCATGGAAGCGCAAGCGATCAACCCGATGGGTGCCGGCAGGCAGGCAATCCTCGCGCTGCTTCTCTACAATGCCCGGCCCTTTTTGGTGGTCCAGATCGTATCCATGGATATCGTTGTCAACGAAGAACTCAAGGCCTATATCGACCCGCTGACGGCGGACGAATACGAGGCGTTGGAGCGAAGCCTGCTTGCCGAGGGTTGCCGCGATGCGCTGGTGCTGTGGGGCGACATCCTGGTGGATGGACATAACCGTTACGGCATTTGCCGCAAGCACGACCTGCCGTTCCAGACAGTGCAGAACACGCGTTTTCAGTCCATGGGCGACGTGCACTTGTGGATGATCGAGCAGCACCTTGGGCGCCGCAGCGTTTCCGACTTTCAGCGCGGTGTGCTTGCGTTGCGCAAGCGCGAGATTCTGGCGGAACGTCGGGCACGCGTGCAGGAAGCCGAAGAGCAGGCGAAACCGGTGGTCGAAGCATCGGCAACAGCGGCTGACGAAGCAACGTCCGACGCGTTTCCCTCTGCTGCCTCGGAGCCTGAGCCATTGCCGAGTCGTCAGGCGATCGCTCGTGAGGCGCGCCTGAGCAACAACCAGGTGGTGCTGATCGAGAAAATCCAGAAGCAAGCCGCACCCGAGGTGGTGGCGGCAGTGAAGTCGGGCACGCTTTCGATCAATGCGGCGGCGGCGGTCGCAAGCCTTCCCGAGGAGGAGCAGCGCGCAGCGGCGATAGCTGGCAGCGATGAGCTGAAGCAAGCCGCCAAGCGTGTGCGCGATTCCCGCCGCAAGCCTCCGAAGGAGCCCGCTATCCAGGAAGCGGCCGAGGAGGTCGACCCGGGTGAGTTGGTGACTTTGCGCCGACGCGTGGCCGAACTGACAGCCGAAAACGAGGCGTTGCGCAGGCAGCTGTCCCTGCTGCAGGACAAGGTCGATTGAATCGTAGGTTTGGTTAGCGCCGGCGCTGGCAGGCTTGATCTCATCCAGCCTGCGCCCACAGAAGGATCAAGTGAAGCACTCGATCCACCGCCATCGATCCGACATCAACCCTTCCTCACGTTATTCCGGCCAACGCCGGAATCCAGCGCTTCGGCCCATTTCAGCCATACGCCCAAGAGTACGGAGACGGACGCCGAAACCTGCCTTCGAATCACCTGCATGTGGGGCAGAAAGAAACGGCATGCGTCGCAAAATATTGCGCTTCACAATTACGTAACTGGTGTCGATAATGACAACCATTCTTATTTACAGTTGTCGTCTCGCTACTTTCGTTCTGGCTGTTGGAGCAGGCGAGGGGTGTTCCTGACCGTCCTATCGACTCACTGAAACCACTTATGCCGAACCTGCGAACTCATCCCCTGCATGCAGCCCTGGTCGCCGCTCTTGTTCTGCCCCTCTCGGCATGGGCGCAGTCGGCCACGCCGTCAGATCCGCCGAGCTCGGACAATGCGACCAAGACGCTGGGTGCCGTTCACGTTACCGGCAGCGTCATCGGCAACAGCTACGACACCGATACGTCGACGATCGGCGCCAAGGTGCCGACCGCCTTGCGCGATATTCCCCAGTCCGTCGTGGTGATCAATCGCGATCTGCTCAACGCCCAGGGCGCGACCTCGCTGGCCGATGCGCTACGCAATGTACCGGGCATCACGATCACCGCGGCAGAAGGCGGCACCATCGGCGACAACATCAACCTGCGCGGCTTCAGCGCACGCACGGATATCTATCTCGACGGTTTTCGCGATCGTGGCCAGTACTACCGCGACACTTTCGATCTCGCCGCGGTCGAGGTGCTCAAGGGACCATCTTCGATGCTGTTCGGGCGTGGCTCGACCGGTGGCGTGATCAATCAGGTCAGCAAGGTGCCGGAACTGAAACCCAACGCCGAGTTGTCGGCTACCGTCGGCAGCGACGATCATTACCGCGTCAGCGGCGATTTCAACACGCCGCTTTCAGCCACCTCGGCGGGGCGCCTGAACGTCTTCGCCCAGGACATCCATTCCACGCGCGACGTGGTCTCCAATCGCGACGGCGGCATCGCGCCATCGTTGCGCTTTGGCATCGGTACGCCGACCGAGATCACCTTGTCGGCGCTGCTCCAGCGCAATATTGATCAGCCCGACTACGGCCTGCCGCCCGTCAATGGTCGTCCCGCTGCGGTCAGTCACGCCAACTATTACGGCTTCACCACCGACCGCACCACGCAAACCATCAACGCGTTCAGTGCGCGGCTCGATCACCATTTCAACGAAGACCTGCAGTTGCGCAGCCAGCTGCAGTACAGCACCTATAAAGTGGATGCTCGTGAAACGGCGCCCAATGCCGTGGTGACCAACACCGGCGTGACGCTGAACAAGAACGCCGGCAATCCGACCGATCTGCCCTTGCAGGATCTGCTCGTGCAGTTGGCCAGCCACGATCGCGTGATCCACGACCGTTCGTTCGACAGTCAGACCGACCTCATGGCCAATTTTGATACCGGCAGCGTGCACCATGAGCTTCTCACTGGGCTCGAACTCGGCCACGACAACTATGACAATCAGGGCTATACCCGCAATCATCTGCCGCTGGTGTCGCTGCTCGATCCGGGCGTGCAGGCGCAGCCGGACAACGTCACGCGCAGCGTCGGTAACCATGCATTGGGGAGCGCCGATACGGCCGGCGTGTATGCCAACGACACCATGCACTTCAACGAGCAGTGGCAACTGGTGGCGGGCTTGCGCCGCGACCGCTTCGCCGCCGACCTCACCAACACGATCTCCTTGCCGCCCAACGCCGCGCAAACGGTCTACTTCACCAGCGTGCGCAGCGGCCTGATCTTCCAGCCCACGCATGAGCAGTCGTACTACCTGTCCTACGGCACGTCGTTCGATCCGTCGCTGGAAACGCTTACCGTGACCAACGGCACGCAAGCGCTGCAGCCGGAGAAAAACCGGTCCTACGAGGCGGGCGGCAAGTGGGATTTTGTGGATGACCGCCTGCTGCTGAATGCGGCTGCCTTCCAGGTCACCAAGACCAATGCCCGCACCCAGACGTCCACCGGTGAATACGAGCTGGAAGGCACGGTGCGCGTGCGTGGCGTCGAGTTGGGCGCCACCGGCCAGCTGACCGAACAGTGGCAGATCTTCTCCGGCTATACGCGACTCAATTCGGACATCGTCAAGGCGCTGGATGGGACCCAGGGCAATGTGCTGGCCAACACGCCGCGCAACAGCGGCACGCTCTGGAGCACCTACAATGTCACCAAGCACTGGGAGGTTGGTGGCGGGGCGACTTATCAGTCGTTGCGCTACGCGGCCAACAACAATCTGGTCAGCGTGGGCGGCTATACCCGCTGGGACGCCACGGTCGCGTACCATCAGCCGAAATACGATATTCGCCTGAATATGCTCAACTTCACCGACAAGAAGTATTTCGTCGGGGTCATCCAGTCCGATGGCGGCCGCTCGATCCCGGGCCTGGGTGCCACCGAATTGCTGACCGTGACTTATCGGCTTTGATCGCAAGGGACCGATTGCCATGCTGGTAGTGATTCCAGGCATCCTCAATGGCGAGCAGCTCAAGCTGTTCCGGCAGCGGCTGGACAGCGCCGAGGCGCCATGGGTGGATGGGCGCGCTACCGCCGGCCATCAGGGCGCCCAGGTCAAGCGCAACCTTCAGCTCGCCGAAGAGACGCCCATGACGAGGGAGCTGGGCGACATCGTCCTTGGCGTGCTGGAACGGCATCCGTTGTTCATCAGCGCGGCCTTGCCCCATCGGGTGTATCCGCCGATGTTCAATCGCTACGAAGGCGGCATGCACTTCGGCAGCCATGTCGATGGTTCGGTACGTCTTGTTCCGGGCAGCAAGGAGAAGATCCGCACCGATCTCTCGGCCACGCTGTTCCTGGCCGATCCGCAAAGCTATGACGGCGGCGAACTGCAGATCGAGGATGTCTACGGCACGCAGTCGGTGAAACTCGCGGCAGGCGACATGATCGTCTATCCGGCCAGCAGCCTGCACCAAGTGACGCCGGTGACCCGCGGCGCCCGCCTGGCGTGTTTCTTCTGGGTGCAAAGCATGGTGCGCAATAACGAGCAGCGCGCCCTGCTGTTCGATCTGGACCGAAGCATCCAGCGTCTCAACGCCAGTCAAAGCGATCCGGCCGCTCGCGTAGAGCTGACCGGCTGCTATCACAACCTGATGCGCATGTGGTCGGACGTGGCGTAGCGGCGCGATTGGCCGCTGACATCGCCGCATTGCCTATTCACAGGTTGCTTGGCAATCGAAGGCACGTGGGCCCGGGCGGCGTGTTGCGTTCGAGGGGCGACGTCGGTTGACACTGGAATATCGAGCATGGCGATGCATTCGGGGCCTCGCGTGATCTTTGACATGGCAGCGCTCGTTTGCCGAGGCGGCGCCGACATGGCACCCTCGGTAGCCCATCTCCGGACATCTGGACGTCCGAGCTACCCCAGGAGTACCCATGCCACGTACCTTCCTCGCTATCGCGTTTGCCGCGAGTGTGTCCGCCACAGCGTTTGCCGCTGCGCAGTCGAGCGAGCAGCCCGGTCTTGCACAGATTCGCGAGCGCGACCTGCGCGCGGATGTCGGCTTTCTTGCATCCGACGCATTGCAGGGACGGCTTTCGCTTCAGCCCGGCGATGATGCTGCCGCACAGTGGGTCGCTTCGGAGTTCGCCAAGGCCGGGCTCAAGCCTGTTGCCACCGACGCGCAAGGACATCCCAGCTATCTCCAGGCGGTGCCGTTGGTGGAATACCGGCCCGATGCCCAGGCCACACGGCTCACGCTGAAGCGTCAAGGCAAGAGCTTGGAGTGGAAAAGCCCCGATGTATCGGGCGCCTTCCCCGAGGATATCGATGTCGATGCGCCGGTCGTGTTTGCCGGCTACGGCATCACGGCGCCGGAGTTGGGCTACGACGATTACACCGGTCTCGATGTCAAGGGTAAGGCCGTGGTGGTGTTCGATCACGAGCCGCAGGAAACGGATGCCAACTCGATTTTCAACGGCACCGGCAACACGCGCTATGCCACGGGCTACGTGAAGGTGCTCAATGCGCAGGAACATGGCGCCGTCGCCGTGTTGATCGCGCCCGAGCCGAACCACAACCATCCCTCGGCGCAGGAGATCCGTGCGCGCATCGGCCATCATGCCGAACACGCCGCCAATCCGATTCCTTCCCAGGCGCTGGTGGACAACCCACTGCATATTCCGAGCATGGTGATTTCGGCTGACGTTTCCGGCCAGCTGCTGGCAACGAGCGGCAGCACGCCGGGTGCCTTGCAGAACGCCATCGACAAGGACCTCAAGTCACACTCGATGGCGCTGCTGGATACGGCCATCGACCTGCACCTGCACAACAGTTCGCGTCGGGAGGCTGTCGCGTGGAATGCCGTCGGGCTGGTGGAGGGAAGTGATCCCAAGCTGGCGCCGGAAACGATCATCATCAGCGCACATCATGACCACGATGGCGAAAGCGACGGCAAGATATGGCATGGCGCCGACGACAATGCGTCGGGCACGGTCGGTGTGGTGACCCTGGCGCGTGCCTTTGCCGCCAATCCCGCCAAGCCCAGGCGCTCGATCCTGTTCGCGGTATTTGCGGCGGAAGAGCGTGGCCTGCTCGGTGCCTACTATCTCGCAGCGCATCCGCTGCGTCCGTTGGATACGACGCGGGCCATGATCAATTTCGACATGATCGGCCGCGACGAGAAGCCCAGCCCCCAGACTGACGGCCTGATTCAGGTTCCTGCCGATACCAGCAACCGCCTCAACCTGATTGGCGCTGCTTACAGCCCCGACTACCAGCGCACCGTGGCCAAGCAGAACGAGCAGGTGGGCCTGGTGCTGGACGATCGCTTCGACCACGAGTACGCGCTCAACGTATTCTTCCGTTCCGACCAGTTTCCGTTTGTATTGCACAACGTGCCGGCGTTCTGGTGGTTCACCGGCTTCCATCCGGACTATCACCATCCCAGCGATACCGCCGACAAGATCGATTATCCGAAGATGGCGAAGATCCTCAAGCTCGCTTATCTCAGCGCCTGGCAATTCGCCGACGGCTCCACGCCGCCTCGCTTCGTATCCCATCCCGGCGGTCAGATGGCCAATTAAGCGGCCCACGTAGGCCAGCGCGGGCGCGATGACCATCGCGTCCGCGCCTTCCGCGCATCGTCGTTGATTCGCGATCTGATTGTGGGCCGGTGCGACCACGGCACGCGGCCCGGTTTCCTCGTTCCCCGAGCGTCTGTTTTGGCTTCGTCGTGCGCGACGCGGCTCCGCTGTTGCGGAGCGCCTGACTGCGGGTGTACGTTGCTGGAGCAATCTCTTCGTTTAGTGTAGCCCGCCCCGCTTGAGAGTGACACCGGCGCTCCCTGGTCGTCGTTCGTACCGGTCTTCTGGCATACGAATTCACGAGGAGAATTCCATGTATCGCTTGATCAGCAGATGTCTGTTCATTGGCTTGGCTCTGGCCGCACCGATGGTGATGGCACAGAGTGGCGCGTCGACGAAGGAGCCCGGCCGCGCGGTGATTTCGCTCTATCGCGTTGCGCCCGGCAAGCATGTGGCATTTCTCAAATGGATGGCCGAACGAGATGCCCTCGATCAGCAGCTTGGTCTGCCGCGCGCGCAATGGTACGGGCATTTTCAGGGCGATTCCTGGGATTACATCGCCATCGCTCCGGATTTGACCGACGCGCAACAGAAGAAAGAGGACGACGCAGCCAAGGCCAAAGGGCTGGCCGTCGGCCTGAAGGCGTCGCTCGAATTTCGTGAATTCATCGCTTCGCATACGGACACCGTTTCGATCGGGCCATTGACGGCCAGCGACCTGGCGGCCAAGGCGAGCAGTCCCTGACGTGCTCGGGAGGGTTGGGGAGGGCTAGACCTCCCCAATCACTGGCGCCTCGGTGTGGGACGCTGCGCCAGGGAGCCGTTGGCGACGTGCTTGTGAAAGACTCGTCGTTTGCGCTCCCCGTGCAGGTCGATCATGGTCACCATCAAAGCCTTTCCTCACGCTGACTTTCTCTGCCAGATGGAACGTCTGGGCGAGGGCGAGCCCTTGCTGGGGACCCCAACGCTGTCCCCGTCCCTGAGCGGCATGCTGCTGGCGGCGGGTGGTACGGGAGTGCTGACCAAGGCCGCCGGCTGCCTGATGCAGCTGTTGAAGGCGCAGAAGGCAGTATGGCAGGCATCGCTCGATGGCGAACTGGTGGCTGCTGAGCTGCGTCGCTACCAGAAATTCGCCAAGCCCGGCCAGCCGTCACCCCACATCGTCCAGCTGCGACAGCGGCAGGCGGCGGCTCGCCAGGCCTCCAGCGTGTCGAGGCAGGCGTTTATCAAGGCCGCCATGGCGTTCGTACGGGAAGCTGGTCTCGAGGTCCCGCCGCGCGTGGCGCTCGAGGCGTTCATGGCAGGCTGGATCGAGGCGAATATTCCCGTCGATTCCGTTCCCGCTGCACCGGCCAGACAGCGTGCCGACTAGCCAGGCGGCACGCTGCAAGATCACTAGCCGTACCTAGTTTCTGATCCTGGTGATTTTCTGGCCTTGCACGCCCGCGCCGGCCATCAGCCCGCGCTGCCCGAAGATGAAGACGTACACATCCGAGCTAAGCGTCTGGGTCGTCGCTGTCTTGGCCATGCCCTGGTCGACTACGACGATGCTCGGCCCCACGCCGACCGACCAGCCATCACTCTTGTCGAGGTATGCGATCGCGTCGTTGGTGGTGAAAAACATGACTTGAGCGAACGACTGTGCGCCTGCCTGAAATCCAAACGATGCCGCCGAGAGGTTGAACGTGCCCACCACTTTGCCACCCTCGATCAGCACACCGTCGCCGCCTTGTCCGCCGACCATGAAGCCTGCCTTGAGGATGTTCGGGAAGACCAGTATGGCCTTGGACTTCTTGGCAAACTCCTTGGCCTTTGGCTCCGATGCGTACAGTGAATTCAACGCGGCAAAACTGTCGCTCCTCAACTTCGCATCTTTCGCTTGTTCCTTGGACGAAGCTTGAGGGGCGCCAGTCAGCGGTGACGCAGCGATGGAAGAGGAGGCCGCCACCATGAAAAGGATGGGGACCAAGGCAGCAAATTTGATTTGCTTGAACATGGCGTCGACTTCCTCTTGGCGAGAGATCGGTGAAGGAGCGTGGCACTTGAAGACGGACAATTGGCCGCTGGCGATTGGCGCGTCCGTTTATCTGCGGTCGCCCGGATCGGTTGCAGGCCGACCGGGCATGCGCATGCCAGCGCGCCTCACCACTAAGTAGAAACCCGTGGAGTCCTGAGCACCAGCGAAAAAGTACCGGCCTGCACTACGTAGTTTTGCGGATACGAGGCGCCTCACGTCGAGGCGTGAAATATCTCTTGGGCCGTTCGGGAGCGAAGGGCTGAGGGGGTCAGACAGTCAGCAATCGAAGCTCGGGCGGGACGCCGACCTCATCGCCGGCCGTTGCGCGCGTCCGCGCAAGCCACTCCAGCCATTCGCTGAGCACGATGAGCGTCCAGATCGCGCGTGCGTGGTCGTTGGAACGCAGGCAATGTTCCGTCATCAGCGCCTGTGCGACATCGGTATCGATGCCCGCGCCGGCGAGCGCTCGGCTGGCCAGCCGTGACCTGGCCCAGTCGTACAGCGGGCCGCGAAGCCATTGCGAAAGCGGTACGGAAAGGCCTCGCTTGCGCTGGGTTACCGCGGAGCGGGGCAGGTAGCGCTGCGCGTAGTCCTTGAGGAACACCTTGGTGGTGAGGCCGTGAACACGGGCTTCCAGCGGCAAGGTGGCGGCAAACTCGATGACCGTCTGATCGAGAAATGGCGCTCTGATCTCGACGCCGTGATACATGCCACCGCGGTCCGCCTTGGCCATCAAGGCATCGGGCAGCGAATGTCCGAAGTCATAATTCTGGAGGGCATCGACGACGGCGCCAAGGTCGTGATCCGTGAAGTCGATGGGCGGCTCTACGCCAAGGCGTCGCATCCAGTCGGGCGAAATGCTGGCGGTCCAAAGCAGGTGACGCGTCAGTCCATCGAGCTCCTGGCCTCGCACAAAGCGCTTGAGAAGAAAAGAGACGGTGACCTTCTTGTCGCTAACCGGGAGGCGCTCGACGAGGCGCTGGATGCTCGATCGCAATACAGCGGGAAGGCGGGCATAGCGGCTGGCCAGGTGCGCGCCCAGGTAGGTGGGGTAACCGCCGAACAGCTCATCCGCACCTTCACCGGCAAGCAGGACACGCACATCCTCGGCTGCTCGTCGGGTCACCAGTGCCAGCGGCAGCCAAGCCGGGTCGGCCAGTGGTTCTCCCGTGGTCGAGACCAGCTGGCGGATGCCTTCGGGCACGTCGGTGGGGGAGACGGTTACCGGCACGAAGTCGCAGCCGAGGTGGGCGGCCATTTGTGCAGCATGGCCGCCTTCGTCGAACGATGCTTCGGCGAAGCGGATACAGTAGGCAGAGAGTTTCTTGTCCGGGCGCAGGCTGCGCGCAACCGCCGTCATCAGGGCAGAGTCGACGCCGCCGCTCAGCAGAACGCCGTAGTCGACATCGATATCGCTCTGTCGCCGCACCGCATTTCGAAAGATCTGGTCGAACGCATCCTTGCTTGGCATGGACTGCTTGGCGACGCCAATCGGCGAAGTCCAGTAGCGCACGCATCGCGTACCCGCCGGTTCAATGACGATCATTTCGCCGGGGCGGACCTTGCGATGATCTTCCAGCAGGCTACGCGGCGATGGGCAATATCCCGAGCGTAGATAGTGGGCCAGCGAGGCCGAATCAAGCTGCGCGGCTGGGCCTTGAGCAGCCACCAGGGCCGAGAGCTCCGAGGCGAAAAACACCGCGCTGTCGGAGGTCGAGTAGTAAAGATGGCGTTCGCCAGCGCGGTCTCTCGCGAGAATGAGCCGCTGATTTCGCGCATCCCACAGGGCGATGGCAAATACCCCTTGCAAGTGCTCGAGGAAAGCGAGCCCTTTTTCAAGATAAAGCGGTGCAATAACGGCTACGTCGGTGCTCTGGGGGATGACGTGTCCGCTTTGTTCCAGTGTGCGCCTCAGCTCGCGGTGATTGTCGATCTCGCCGTTGCAGGCAACGACGATGCCGTCCTCATGTTCGATCAAGGGGGGCTGCTCTTGGTCGACCCCACGGATCGCCAGGCGATTGACCGCCATGACCAAGTCGCGACTAGAGAAAATCGCGTTTCCGTTTGGCCCGCGGTGCGCCATCGCCCGGAGCATGGCGCGCGTCTTCAGCTCCACGATGGGAGCCGATTCGCCCGTGGTCCGATTCAATATGCCACCGATTCCGCACATCGTTGAAAACCCTCGAGCCAATTAGGTGAAGCGGAGATCAGCCTTGCATCCGCAGCAGCGCGTTGCCGCGCCAGCTGCCAAGCGGGTCCGCTGCGCGTACCTGGCAGCTGGCCAGGGCGGGTTGAATGGCCGCCGGATCAATCGCGTGATCGACGATCACCAGTGTCTGGTGCTGCTCGCGTATCGCCGAGCACAGTGATGCCGCCCCTTCGGGTGTACGCCAGGCGACGCCATACACCGGCTTGTTCAGATAGAGGCGAAGCCCCCACGGCGTCTGTTCCTCGATGGCATACATCGCGTCCGTATTCACGATGACGATGACGGCGGCGACGTCCTGCAGCGGAGTCATGGCGGCGATTTCGCGCGCCGCCTGGCGATTGTCCTCCGCCGGATGCATGGCATAGGCCGCGGCGCCCTTGGCGGCAACCAGCGCGATCACCCAGAGGCATAGCATCACTCGCTGGCGTGGTACCTGCAGATCGATCCTGTCGCGCAGCTGAAGTGCTACCAGTAGCGATAACGGCAGGAACAACGGGAGCACGTAGAGCGGCAGTCGCGACTGGGAAAGACAGAACACCACAAAAGGAACCAGAAACCAGAGCAGCAGGAAGGGTTCGATGGCGTGCTGGCGATACCAGCTGCGCCACTGGACCCGGGAAATGCTCGAGCGCACGGCGCGAAACAAGGCGGGCCACCATGGGAGTGACCCAAGGATCAGCACGGGCAGATAAACAACGGCCCAGCCGAACAAACCAGGATGCCGGCGATGCACCGCGGTAAAGATGCGGCCGTACACCTCCTGATGCAGGAAGTAGTGCAGCAACCAGGGATAGCGCCATGCGGCGAGCAGATACCAGGTAAAGCCGACCACCAGAAACGCCGCGATGCCTGGCAGCGTGAACAGGCGCCCCATGCTCCGCCAGCCATCACGGCTGGCGGCATAGATCAGGATAGCGAGCAGCGGCAACAGCCCTGGCGGGCCCTTGGTGAGGAAGGCCAGGCCAAAACCCAGCCACATCACGGTCACGCCCTGACGTCGATCGCGTTCGCCGTCGAACACGATCGAACGTACGAAGCCAAGTACGGCCAAACCTTCAAACAGCGTGAGAAATACATCGGTACTGATGATGTTGGCGGTGAAGAACGGGAACAGCGTGCAGCCGTAGATCAGGCCCGGCAACCACGGTTTCTCCGGCACCAGCCGTTTTCCCATGGCGTAGAGCACCCACATCGTGAGTACCAAGGCGATGGCATAGGGGGCTCGTGCTGCCCAGGTGTTTCGGCCAAATACCTGGAGTGACCCCGCAATCACCCAATAGGTGAGCGGCGGTTTCGAGAAGTTCAGCTCGCTGGGGCTGTAGCCAGGTGCGAGATAGTTGCCGGAATCGAGCATCTGCAGCGCGGCACCGACGTAACGGCCTTCATCAGGACTCCAGAGCCCCCGGGTTCCCTGGAAGGCGAAGCCGAGAACCAGTCCAAGCAAGATCAACCACAGCAAAGGCCGGTGTCGCGAGTTCCCCACGAGGCCTGGCGAGCTGCCGTCATTGAGCGCACTTTGGGGCATGTTCAGATTCCTTGAGGCAAGGCGAAGCGCAGTGGCCATAGCAGTGTCACTGCCGTGCTTGGCGCGTTCTGAGCATGTGCAAGTTGCGTAGGAATACGAGCAAGGTCACGGTCTCTCCGATGATGAAAACCGGCTCCTGCCGATGGATGGCGTAACAAAGAATGATCGATCCGCCAGCGACACTCAGGTACCAGAATGCGCCGGGAATGACGCTTTTCCCGCGTGCCTCGCTATACAGCCACTGTACGAGAAATCGGGCGCCGAAGAGCGCCTGACCCACCAGGCCCGCGGCAATCCACAGAGATTGGTTGTCGATATGCATCAGTTCATGGCCTCACGGCGTTCCTGCCGGTTTTCGCGCAGGCGTAGCTGAAGATTTCTCAGGTAGATGAGAACGCCTCCTGTTTGTCCAACAATGAACACAGGGTCCTGCTTGTGGATGGCGTAGCCGAGCAGCGTTG
The DNA here is from genome assembly GCF_026283945.1 of Dyella humicola. Taxonomy (NCBI): domain Bacteria; kingdom Pseudomonadati; phylum Pseudomonadota; class Gammaproteobacteria; order Lysobacterales; family Rhodanobacteraceae; genus Dyella; species Dyella humicola. Next base: position 3,146,357 of record NZ_JAPDPC010000001.1, on the reverse strand, counting down.
CCCCGCCAACAATGCTGGCGTACCAGAAGATCATGGGTATGGCGCTCTGGCGCTTGATCTCGCTGTAGATCCATTGCAGCAGAAAGCGCGCGGAGAAAATCGTCTGCCCGGTTAGTCCAACGACCAGCCAGTGGCTGCTAGAGAAGTCCATACGCGCCTTTCCAAGCAAGGCCAAGTGCGTGTGCGCGCAAGGCACCGTGCTGTACCGGGGACCTCGCAGCCGGCGCGAAGTCGATGCCGTGGATTTTCACGTCAGCCACGCGAAGGGTGGGCCGACGATGGGGCGCCCTTTCTCGGTGCGCGATCGACCCCGTGAAACATGGCGACGGCGATGTCCGCGAGAAGGTTCCCGGGGAGCGCCAGAATCCGACTTCGATTGGCCTGCGCAGATCGGCACTGAGCGACAAAAGTGCTACATCAATGAACCGTCGAGTAGCGGAAACGCGTTCTGGCATGGTGACTGTCGCGACCGGTTGGGAGTTGTCAAAGCATAGCGAGGCCAAAGGGCTTTTGGGGCAAGGCACGCAACAATAATTTGTTGCCGCCCATCCAACTCGGCACTAAGCCGGATATGGCCGCAAGTGGCATCGAGCTAAGGCAAAACTAAGCATGCGTGAGCTAGGCGTGAGTTAACTTTGCCATCACGTCCTCGGGCGTATCCAGAAGACATACTTCTGGAGACACCCATGAAAAGACTAGCGATCAGCGCGTTCGCCTTGGCGCTTGCCACGGGTATTGCTGGCGTGGCCCAGGCGCAGAGCAATTCGTCTCAGAACACGCGCGTCGTTTGTGAAGACGTGCAAGTGACGCAGACGAATACGAATGACCCCAACCGTATTACTGGCACTGCCATTGGCGCCGTGGCGGGTGGCGTCGTCGGGAACCAGATTGGCGGCGGCAGGGGCAGAACCCTGGCGACGGTGGGCGGTGCAGTGGCCGGTGGCGTCGTCGGCAATCAGGTGCAGAGGAACAACCAGAACAATAACGCCACGGTTAGGACGGAACGCCGCTGTCGTGAGGTCCAGCAATGATGAGCCGTTCAACGTTGGCTTCCTGCTGAGCAAATTGCATTGCTTCTCTTGACGGAAGATCTGCTGAGAACGAAAAACGGACGTCCAAACATAGGGAGGACGCACCCGCATCAAAGATGGCCAGGATGGCTTACACACGGTCGGCGGAAGCGATCTTTGGGATCGCTGCTCCCGATGTGGACGGCTCTGACGAGCCGACGCTGGCACGCAACGCGTAGCACGTTATCGATTAATCTTGCTGGCTCCCCTGGGACGATGGAAAGCCGAACATGCAAAATCCCAATGCCCTGACCAAGGGCATCGATCACCTCGGTCTGACCGTGGCCGACCTTGAACTCTCTCGACGCTTCTTCGTCGACTGCCTTGGTTGGACCGTCGTCGGCGAGAATCCTGCCTATCCGGCCGTGTTCGTAGCGGACGGACTCAGCCGCCTGACCCTGTGGCAAGTCGACGCGTCGGATGGCTATACGCCGTTCGATAGGCGAAAAAACATCGGGCTCCATCACGTCGCCTTGAAGGCGCCCAGTGAAGAGGCGCTTGGCGAACTATTTGTGCGCGTATCGGCCTGGCCGGGCGTGGTGGCGGAGTTTGCTCCCCAACCGGTGGGCAAGGGGCCGAGGCTTCACTGCATGGTGCGCGAACCCGGCGGGGTACGCGTGGAATTTGTCTATACCCCGCAGGCGTGATGAGTCGTGTGGCGCTGCGCTGCTGCAGCGGGCCGCGTCATGGTTGCCGTGACGGCAACTGCCTCAGTTTCGAGCGGTTGGGTGAGCACGAGCACCATGGTGAAGTCGATGCGATTCTTTCGATTAGCGGAATACTGATTGCCGCGCGGCAAGTCTTTCGCTGCGCTGTTGGCGCAGCGTACATTCGCAAGCGTTTTCGCACGCCTGTGCCCAGGGGGATGGTCTCCTCTGGGGATGAGCCAAACTGCGTGGGTGTGTCAGGTTCGAGAAAAGGCACTACTGACAGCCGGCGTGGTTTGCCGGACGGGTGGATGTGTCCACCAAAATGGCGATGGCAGCTGGGCACACGGTAATCAATGCGGCTCCTCGGGCAAGCTACGTAGCTTTCTTCGAGGCAGCCGAGTGGCATCACTGCAGGAGTGAACGGTTATGGCGACTCGCGTCCCTTCGTCTCTACTCGGTCTGCTCGGCATCAAAGTGCCGATCATCCAGGCTCCGATGGCGGGCATTTCCTCGCCCGCCATGGCCGCTGCGGTGAGCGCCGCCGGTGGCCTGGGCTCGCTTGGCATGGGCGCCATGAACGCGGACCAGGCGCGTGACGCGATCCGGGAATTTCGCCGGCTGAGTGACGGGCCTCTCAACGTGAATCTCTTTGTCCATCGGCCGGCACAGGCGGACGAGGCCAAGCAGGCCGCGTGGCTACGGCGACTGGGCCCCGAATTCGACGGTGCAGGGGCGTCGCCCCCACGGGCGCTGAAGGAGATCTACAAATCCTTTCTGGTCGATGACGACATGCTTGCCATGCTGGTCGAAGAGCGGCCGAGCGTGGTGAGCTTCCATTTCGGCTTGCCCAGGCCGGACCAGATCGCCGCCTTGCATGGTGCTGGCATCGTGCTCATGGCGACGGCGACCGATGTGCAGGAAGCGCGGTCGATTGAAGACGCAGGCATCGATGTCATCGTGGCCCAGGGTTATGAGGCGGGCGGACACCGCGGTGTATTCAATCCTGACGCCGAGGACAGCCAGTTGGGGACGTTTGCGCTGACCCGGCTCCTGGCGCAACGCGTGGGCGTTCCGGTGATTGCGACCGGCGGCATCATGGATGGCGCCGGCATTGCCGCCGCGCTCGAGTTAGGGGCCGGTGCCGCGCAATTGGGAACGGCGTTTGTGGCCACGGACGAGTCGCTGGCGGATGCGGGCTATCGAAAGATCCTGGCGAGTGATGCCGCCTATGCGACGGTGATGACGCGGGTGATTTCAGGGCGGCCCGCGCGGAGCCTGGCCAATCGTTTCACACGCTTTGGCGCCGGCGTAGCCGACGATGTCGTTCCCGATTATCCGATCACCTACGACGCCGGCAAGGCGCTCAATGCGGCAGGGCGTGCGGCGGGAGAGGCGGGTTATGGCGCGCATTGGGCGGGTCAGGGTGCGCCCTTGGCCCGCTCTATGTCTTCACCGACACTCATGCAGACGCTCATTGGCGAACTGGAGCGCGCCTTGGCCTGAGCTCGTGTTTGAAGCTGCCGTGAAGAAGGCGTGGTTTCCCGCCCGCCGCACGACGGCTGTGTTTGTCTCGCCAAGCCGCGGCTAGCGCGCCTGGTGACCCTTGTTTCGATCCCGGGAGGCCGTGTTGGCCATACTCACCATCGATCTGCGTAGCGAACGATCCGACGAACGATTGCGAGCGCTTGCTGCCGGGTTGATCGACGCAGTCAGCAAGCTCACCGGCGAGCCGCGCGAGCAAGTCGTTCTCGTCATCCACGAAGGTGGCGGTCATCACGTCATCGAGAACGACGAGCATCGCGTCGATTTCACGGGCATTCGGTCGGACGTCTAACCGCCTGTTCAAAGTCTCGGCGGCGGCCCACAAGCACCCACTCCAAGCCTCCCCCCCCTGCGGTCGCAGGGGAGGGTTAGGGAGGGGCTTTCGACCGCAAAGAGACTTTGAAGAGGCTCTAAGCGGCATTTCGTGCCATGGAATTCCCATGCCGAACGTCCAGCGCCAGGTCTGGTGGGCCGCTCGTGTGCGAGTAAGGGCTTCCGCTTACGCACGACCTGGCGGAGGCCATCCAACCCAGTCCGGGTGCGTGCCGCGGTCTGCCCGCATGGTTCTTCACGAGCACGATACATCTGACTTCAAGGAAATCGGCTATGGCTAGCCGAATATGCGGGGTCGTAGGACACTTTCCAGGCTCCGTTCTCCATCGCGCACTCGCCAGGAATGTATATGGACCGCATAGATGCCATGAAAGTCTTCGTTGCGGCGCTCGATGAAGGGAGTCTCGCTGGCGCCAGTCGCAAGACCGGGCGGTCACCGGCGGCGGTGAGCAGGGCGATTGCCTTTCTTGAAGATCATGTCGGCGTGCCGCTGCTGCACAGGACGACACGTTCCATCAAGTTGAGTGAGGCGGGCGAGCGCTATGCCACGGCCTGTCGCAAGCTGCTCATGGATCTGGAGGAGGCCGATCGCAGTGCGGCAGGCGAGCGTTCCGTGCCTCGTGGAACGTTGACCATCACCGCGACGGTGTTCGCCGGCGTGCAGATTCTGCGGCCCATCGTCGATGCGTTCATGGACGAATACCCCACCGTCAACGTTCGACTGCACATGCTGGAACGAGCGGTGAATCTGATCGACGAAGGCATGGACCTGGCCTTGCGCATCACCCATCTAGCCGACTCGACCCTGGTTGCCCATCGAATTGGGGAAGTGCGTCGGGTGATCGTGGCTTCGCCGCGCTACCTGGCGACGCATCCCCGCATCGCGGAACCCGCTGACCTTGGAAAGCACCAGATCATCGCCATGGCGCATATGGGTCTGGAATCGTGGAGTTTCCCGCCTCTGGAGGGATCGTCGGTTCCTCGTTCCGTCTCGTTAACCCCTCGACTGGTGATCAATAACGTACGCGGAGCCATTGCATCGGCGGTGGAAGGGCACGGCGTGACGCGGCTTCTCTCGTACCACGTCGCGTCGGAGATCAAGCAGGGTTTGCTGCGCGTCGTACTCGCCGACGCCGAGCCTACGCCACTCCCTGTTCACATCGTGTCGCCGTATGGACGGTTGTCGGTGCCGAAGGTGCGTGCCTTCGTCGACTTCGCGCTGCCGCGCCTGCGCTCTCGCTTCGCGTGCCTGGCGAAGGAGGCGGAGACGCCGCCCGAAGCGCCGATTCCACCGCGGCGCGGAAGAATGTCTGCCGAATAGCAGGGATTCGCTTATCCGCCATGCACGCCTAGATTAGACACATCGGAGCGACGAGCCCGATACGCATCAGCTTGAAATCCCCTCTCTCTAGGAGTGCATACCGTATGAACAGTCAACAGAAAGTCGCCATTGTCACTGGCGCGTCGCAGGGCATCGGCGCTGCGCTGGTCAAGGCCTTCCGCGACCGCAATTATCGCGTCGTTGCCAACTCCCGCTCGATCAAGCCGTCCAGCGATCCCGACGTGATTGCGGTGCCGGGCGACATCGCTGACCGCGCCGTCGCGCAGCGCATTGTCACGGAAGCGTTGTCGCGCTTCGGCCGCATCGACACTCTGGTCAACAACGCGGGCATCTTTGTCGCCAAGCCGTTCACGGACTACACGGCTGAAGATTACGCCAACGTGTTGTCGGTGAACCTCACCGGTTTCTTCCACATCAGCCAGCTCGCGGTGGCGGAGATGGAGAAGCAGGGCAGCGGCCACATCGTGAGCATCAGCACGAGCCTGGTCGACCACGCGATCGACGGCGTGCCGTCGGTGCTGGCTTCGCTCACCAAGGGCGGCCTCAACGCGGCCACCAAGTCGCTCGCCATCGAGTACGCCAAGCGCGGCATCCGCGTGAATGCGGTGGCGCCGGGCATCATCAAGAGCCCGATGCATGCGCCAGAGACGCACGGGGTGCTCGCGGGTCTGCACCCGGTGGGCCGCATGGGCGAGATGTCCGACATCACCGACGCCGTCATTTATCTCGACTCGGCCGGTTTCGTCACTGGTGAGATCCTGCACGTTGACGGTGGCCAGAGCGCCGGCCACTAAGGCGAAACGGGGTGGGCAGCATGCCCACCCCATCCCTCGAGGAGACAGTCATGCCTTTCGTGAACATCAAGATTACCCGTGAGGGTTCGGCGCCTGGCCTCAGTGCAGCCACTGCAGAGCAGAAGGCTGCCTTGATCAAGGGCGTCAGCCAGTTGCTGCTCGATGTCCTGAACAAGCCGCTGGACTCCACTTTCGTCGCCATCGACGAAGTGGAGCTGGAAAATTGGGGCTGGGGCGGTTTGCCGGTCCCCGAATATCGCAAGCAGCACCAGTCAAAGCAGAAGTAGTGCTGGCGGCTGCGCGGCCTTGTCGCGCAGCCACTGCTTCATTGAAGGTGCAGTGGCAAACACTCGGCACGGGTTGGTAGCCGGGATGTGTTGTCACGAGGATTGCAGAATGTCAGCGCAGATGAAGTCGGTGAGCTATGGCCTGCAGCCAGGTGCTGGCCGGGCTGGTTACGCTGAACGCAACGCCGATTACTGGAAGCGCAACCTCGCGGTAAGCACGTTCGGCTCGTTCACCACCCTGGTGAGCCTCAGCATGCTGCTGCCTTTCCTGCCGCTCTACGTCGAGCAACTTGGCGTGCAGCCGGCTTCGGCGGTGGTGCAATGGTCGGGCGTTGCCTTTGGTGCGACCTTCCTCGGCACGGCCATCACCGCGCCGCTATGGGGGCACCTGGCCGATCGTTTCGGCCGCAAACCCATGCTCGTGCGGGCGGCCATCGGCATGGCCGTGTTGATGTCGCTGATCGGTATGGCGCACAACGTGGTCGAACTCGTGGTGCTTCGACTGCTGGCGGGTCTGGTCGGTGGTTATGCCTCGGCTTCAGTGGTGATGATCGGCACGCAGGCGCCGCGGGATAAATCGGGCTGGGCACTCGGCGTGTTGTCCACGGGTGCATTGACGGGAAACCTGGTGGGGCCGCTCGTAGGCGGCTTCCTGCCTGGCCTGGTGGGGATCCGCGGAACCTTCTTTGTGGGCGGCGCGATGATTGCGCTGGCCGCGGCGGCGACCATCTTCCTGGTCAGGGAAGATTTCGATCGCACCTTGGACGCCAATGCGCGCGTCGCGGAGAACACCACACCATCGATCAGCACGGATCGCTGGTTGATCTTCAGCTTGCTCGTCACGGCGATGATGGTGCTGCTGGCCAATATGTCGATCGAGCCGATTATCACCGTGTATATCGGGCAGCTTGGCGTGCCGCGTAATCACCTGGCACAAACGGCGGGCTTCGTCATGGCTGCCTCGGCCTTCGGCAGCATGCTGACGGCTGCCCGGCTCGGTGCGCTGGCCGACCGTGTAGGGAGTGGCAAGGTCATCGTGGCCTGTTTGCTGGCGACCAGCGCACTGATGTTGCCCCAGGCCTTCGTGACGCAGTGGTGGCAGTTGGCTTTGTTGCGAGGCCTCATGGGCATGACGATCGCTGGCCTGCTTCCCTCGGTGGCCAGGCTGGTGCGCCATGCGGTCGACGAGAGCAAGGCCGGCAAGACGCTGGGCTATCTGCAGTCGGCGCAGTTTTCCGGACAGGTGATCGGCCCCCTCGTCGGTGGGCAGATCGGTGCCTGGGTGGGTTTGCGTGAGGTGTTCTTCGTTACCGCAGCGCTACTGGCGCTATGTGCGGGACTTAATCAGTGGATTCGCGTGCGAACAACACAGCGAGGCCGTGCGTGACGGCGGTTGTGGGTTACCACAAGTTCTAGCTTGAGGACGACGCGACTCATTGCGAACGGTCGGCGACGCGTCGGGGCAGCATTTGCGGCTGGCGCACCGATGGCGAGGCTGACACGGCTCGTTGCGCGCCAAGCCCACCGTTCACCGTGTTCCGGTAACGATGCCGGCTGCAAGCCAGTCGGCGAGCAGTTGGCCGGCCATGGCAACGCCGGCTTCTTCACCCAGACGATCGACCAGGGCATCACACCACGTGGTGAAACGGTCGTCGTCGCGTAGCGACAGCAGTGCCTCGTGTTCGATCGTGTCGACAAACCTGAGGCGGGAGGTGAACTCGTGGCGCCAGACGATCAGGCCGCCCGGCGTTGGCAGCACTTCGCTTTCCGGTGGCTCAGCGCCATCTTGTAGCGCAGACCAGATAGCTTCCGCATTGGTTGTCGCGGTGTGTTGGCGCAAGCTGGGATGGAGGCAGATGCGAGCCGCGTCCCAGTTGACCGTCTGCAGTTCGTCACTCGACATGCGAATCGCGTCGGCGGCAACGAACGACTCCGACAGGGCCCACTCGATCCAAGCCAGCTCGTGGATGTCCGGGTTGTGCGGAAATCTCGCCTGCAAGGTCTGGTCGAAGTCGATGCCGTAGGCATCGAGGGTCCAGGCATGCGGTGGGTGACTGTCGATATGGGTGATCGCCGTCTCCAGAAAAGCCGCGTGCCCGAGCCAGGTGCGCAGTTGCGGAAAGCTCAACTCGAGGCAGCCGACCAATTGCGCTCGGTAGTTGTTCTGGTAGACGTCCAGGCCTGCCGTGGCGCCGGCGCCAAGCTGCCGCAGCGTAGCCTCGCTCGATGAAGCAACCAGCCAGGTGCGGAAGCCTCGTTGCAGCGTGGCAAGGTTCATGCGGCCTCCAACATCTGCTGTTTGTTCCAGCGGATAGCGCGTGCGATGTCGAGCTCTTCGATCAGGTCAGCAAGCGGAGGGATGGCATCATCGCGCTCGATCATGGTCGCCACGGGACCCAGCATCGTCGTCGCCTCGGCGTATAGCGACCAGACATCGTCACAGACCGGTTGGTCGTGGGTGTCGATCAGCAGTTCGGGGCCCTGCGTGTGCCCCGCAAGATGAATCTGGCGTACCCGGTCAAGCGGAATGCCACGAAGATACGCATACGCGTCCAGTCCGTGGTTGCGCGAACTGACATAGACATTATTGATGTCCAGCAGCAAGCCGCAGCCGGTGCGGCGCGACATTTCGCCGAGGAATTCCCACTCGGGCATGGCCTGCCCAGGGAAGGCGATATAGCTCGAGGGGTTCTCGAACAACATCGATCGGCCGAGAGTGTCCTGCGCCGTCATGATGTTGTCGCAGACAATTTCCAACGCTTCTTCGGTGTAGGGCAGCGGCAGCAGATCATGCGAGTTGAAGTGGTCAATGCGTGACCAGCTCAGGTGATCCGACACGAACAGCGGATCAATCTCGTCGACCAGCGCCCGCAGGCGCCGGAGGTAGCTGTGATTGAGGCCATCCGCGGAACCGATCGACATGGATACACCGTGCAACGCCATGGGATGACGTTCGCGCACCTGGCGCAGGATATGTCGTGGCTGCCCGCCGTCGACCATGAAGTTTTCCGAGATCACTTCGACAAAGTCGACGGGTACGTCGGTTTCGAGGAAGTCGCGGTAGTGCTCGCGGCGCAAGCCAAGTCCGAAGCCTGCAAAAGTGGGTAGGGTGGTGAGCATGGCAAGGTTCCTGGTCAGCACGGGCGAGGGCTGGACCCGCATGGCGCGGGTCCAGCGATTCGATCACTTGGGCTCGGTCAGCGTGCCGCCAGCGGCGGTGCACTCGCTTGGCGTCTTCACGACGACGCCCTGGCCCTTGCAGCCATTGAGGCCCTTGCAGTCGTGCTTGGCCGTTGCGCACAGGCTTTGGCCCTTGCAGGAGTTGACACCGTAGCAACGGGTTGGCTCCTGCTTCTGGGAACCTTGGTCGGCGGCGTGCACCGGTGCATGGAGCGAGGCAAGAGCAAGGGCGACAGCGGCGGCGGCGGCAGCAAAGCCGCTACGTGACTTGGTGGCGATGATGGACATGGTGATACTCCTGGGGGTGGGTCCGGAGGGACCGTGGTGGTGGGTGTGGGGTTACTTCAGGCTCTTCGCCGCGTCTTCGATGACTTGTGCGACCTGTTCCGGCTGCGACATGTAGACGAGGTGGCTGCCTTTGATCTCGGTGACCTTGGATCCGGCGCGCTGGTACATCGAGCGCTGAAGCTCGGGGCTGTACACGCGGTCTTCGGTCGCAACGACGGCCCAGCTGGGCTTGTTGCGCCAGGCGGCTGTCTCGGTCATGGCGCGCAGCGCACCTACCGTTCCCGGCACCTGCGACACGGCCAGGAAATTGGTGCGGTTGGTGGTCAAGTCGCCACCAAAATCGGCGCCGAACTGCTTTTCCTTGACGTAGATGTAGCCGTCCCAGGAGGGCTGAAGATCGTTACTGGGCTCGGGCATGGACTCGACCAGCTGGAGCGTGCTTTCGCCAACGGTCGGCGCTACGGCGGCCACATAGACCAAGCCCTTGACCTTGTCGCGATTGCCGGCCTGGCTGATCACGGCGCCGCCGTAGTCGCTGCCGACCAGCAGGGTCGGACCGTCTTCCTTGCGCAGCTGGCGGTTGACCGCCTCGGCGTCGTTGAGCAAGGTGTCGATGCGGGGCTGCACGATGTTCACGCTGTAGCCCTTGTGGATCAGGATGTCGTGCACCACATGCCAGCCCGAACCGTCGACGAAAGCACCAGGGACGATCACGATGTTCTTGACGCCGGTGGGCGCCACCTCGGCCGCATGCGCGAAACCGGTCGATGCCATGAGGGCAAGGGTGAAACTCAACAATTTACGCATGGTGGGCTCCCTTTGGTGCCAATGATGAGAAAGCTTGGGGCGTGCCCTGGCGTTGCGTTTCGCGGCGTTCGCGCCAACGGCGCAACAGGTGGTCGAGCGACCACTTGCCACCACCGCGGGCGATGATCGGCAGGAGCAAGCCGGCCCAGCTCAGGTGCGTCGGCCAGGCGTCCGGATAGACGAAGATCTCGATCACCGTGGTCATGCCCAACAGGGCGAGCGCGGACGCCCGCGAGCACAGCCCCAGCACCAGCAACAGGGGGAAGAGGTGTTCCGCTCCAGTGGCCAGGCGAGCCGCCCATTCCGGCGAAATCAGCGGCAGGTGGTACTCCGAGGCGAACAGGTCGTAGGTCGACGGCTTGATCGACAGGAACCCCTCGACCTTGGTACGACCCGACTGGAAGAACACCGAAGCGATTCCCCAGCGGGCGACCAACAGCAGCAAGGCATCCGGGAGCACTCCCGACCATCGCGCCGCAAGCGTCGTACTCGCCTCGCGCGGTCGCGCCATCCGAAAGGCAGTCAGCTCGGTCGAGGACATTACGACTGCGCCCCGAGGGAGCCGTGGCCCTTGGGCGTCTTGATCGTGGTGCATGTCCCTTTGTCGACGAGCACCCAGGCATTGCCCTGGTAGTTGGCTTTCGCCGTGCCTGCGCAGCTCGTGCCGGCACCGGCGGCGCAATCGTTCTTGCCGGCGAGAGCGACGCCATAGCATTTTTCCATGGGCTTCTTGGCGTCCTCGGCGTGGCCGATCGAGGCGAGGCAGGCGAGACCGAGGGCAAACGTGGCGGCGAGCGTGGCGTGTGTGCGTTTCATGGGATTCTCCGTGGATACGTGGGATAGAGCTCGGATGGGAGCGTGGTTCAGACGAGGGAGGTGACGACGTCGATGTTTCCGCGGATCGCCTTGGAATATGGGCAGGTCTGATGGGCGAGATCGACGATGGACTGGGCCTCGGCGCGATCCAGCCCGGGCAAGCTCACGTTGAGGCGCGCCTGCAAGAAGAAGCTCTTCTCGGCCGTGTTGGCGAGGTCCACCTCGGCGTCGACCGCAGCATCGGCCGGGAAGCGGACGCCCAGCGCCTGCGCGTTGCGCTGCATGGCACCGAGGAAGCAGGCAGACCAGCCAGCGGCGAACAGTTGTTCCGGGTTGGTGCCGGTGCCGTTGGAGCCGGGTAGCGACAGCCTGATGTCGAGGCGGTTGTCGCTGCTGCGTGACTGGCCATCACGGCCACCAGTGGTATGGGTCTTGCCGGTGTAGAGAATGGCGTTGCTCTGGGACATGATCGGTTTCCTGGTTGAATGGCCGCGCGCCCCGAGTGGTGGCGAAGGATCGGCTGGAGGGCATAGGAAACCGCCGCGACGTATCCACGGTGTGTCGCGCCGAGCGCCAAAAGGCATCGCAATGTGTCGCGACGGGGGCTGGATACATCCCGATACAAAAGTCCCGCTGAACGCGTGCAGCGCGGTCCGGCGGCGCTGTACATACGGATACAAAAAGCCGGTAAAGCGGACACGCCTGAGATAAACGGAGTCGATTCAATAGGACGTATGGCGGTGCGCTGTGGCACCGCCCTCCCTGTCCGCGAGGCAAGCCTTATGAAATTTCTGCGTCTAGCAGCCGTCCTGGCCGCCCTAAGCGCCGCATTCATCGCCGTCTGGCCCAATGCCTGGAGTACGGCAAGCGCTCAGGAGCACGCGCCGGGAACGCCGGCCCCAGACCTCGTCGGCGCGAATCGTTGGCTCAATTCGCCGCCGCTGTCGCTGGAAAAACTGCGCGGCAAGGTCGTGCTGGTGGAGTTCTGGGCGCGCGAGTGCATCAACTGCATTCACGTGCTGCCCCACACGAAGGCGCTTTATGAAAAATACGGCAAGGACGGCCTGGTCGTCGTCGGGGTACATACGCCCGAGTACGACGAGGAACGGGACGCGCGGAGCCTTCAGGCTGCCTTGAATGAGTTCAGCATCACCTGGCCGGTTGCGGTGGATAATGACTCTCGCATCTGGAATGCCTACGGAAATCGCTACTGGCCGGCCATCTATCTGATCGATCGCGATGGTCGCATCGTGTATAGCCACTTCGGCGAGGGTGACTATGAAGACACCGAAAAGCGCGTTCAGGTGTTGCTCGGCGAACCGTCCTGACGCGTGAGGCATGAGAGCGACGTAATCCTTGGGATGGGTAGACATGGAACATATCGATCACATTCTTGTCGTCGATGACGATCACGACATTCGCACGGGGGTCGCGGACTACCTGCGCAAGAACGGCCTGCGCGCCAGTGCCGCCGTGGATGGGCGCGACATGTTTGCGCAGCTCGATACGTCGGCGTTCGACCTGATCGTGCTCGACATCATGATGCCCGGCGACGATGGCCTGGTGCTCTGCCGGACTTTGCGCAGCGGCAAGCATCGCGCCGTGCCGATCCTCCTGCTGACGGCGCGGGATGATGAAACCGATCGCATCATCGGCTTGGAAATGGGCGCCGACGACTATGTGGTCAAGCCGTTCTCGCCGCGCGAGTTGCTTGCGCGCATCAAGGCCGTGATTCGGCGCACGCGCATGTTGCCGCCGAATCTGCGCATCACCGAATCGGCGGACATGCTGGCGTTCGGCCGGTGGCGGCTGGACACCGCGGCACGTCATCTGCTCGACGAGGGTGGCACGATCATTTCATTGAGCGGTGCCGAGTTCCGCTTGCTGCGGGTCTTTCTCGATCACCCGCAACGCGTGCTGTCGAGGGACCAGCTGCTCAACCTGACCCAGGGCAGGGATGCGGAGTTGTTCGATCGCTCCATCGACCTGCTGGTGAGCCGACTGAGAAGTCGTCTCGACGACGACGCGAAAGATCAGTCCTATATCAAGACCGTCCGTAGCGAGGGTTATGTGTTCTGTATGCCGGTGACCGTGCCCGGGAGCGATGCATGAGCGCGGAGGCCCCGGCCGTCGCCTGGCGCTGGCTGCCGCGCAGCATGGCCTCGCGGCTTTACCTGATCATCTTTGCCGGCCTGATGCTTGCTCAGGGGCTTTCGCTCGCGCTGCTGTTCTATGAGCGCTATCAAAGCGCCACCACCGTCATGCTAAACACCATGGAGCATGACATAGGGACGTCGGTCGCCGTGCTTGACCATTTGCCGGCGCCTGAGCGTCCGGACTGGCTAGGGCGACTGCGGCGAGACAATTACCATTTCGTGCTTGATCCTGGCCAACCTGGCGTTCCGTTGACCACGACTCGTTCGCGGGACGTCACGCGCCTGATCGCCAAGGAAGTTGGCGCGGACTTCCGCGTGCACGGCGACGCCATCGCCGCCGCGCGGGGCCGTTACCAGGTGCACTTCACCTTGCGCGATGGTTCGCCGCTTACCCTCGACATCACGCCACGTCTCATGCCCGTAGCGCAATGGCTCCCCTTTGTTTTGTTTCTGCAGGTGCTGCTCTTGTTGTTGTTCACGTGGCTTGCCGTGCGGCTGGCAACGCGCCCCTTGAGCAACCTGGCGAAGGCCGCGGAAACCTTGATGCCTACGGCTGACGGACCCGACATGAGTGAGGAAGGACCAACCGAAGTCGCCCAGGCAGCCGCGGCCTTCAATGCTATGCAGGAACGCATCCGTCGCCATTTGAAGGAGCGTCTGCATATCCTCGCGTCGATTTCTCACGACTTGCAGACACCCATTACACGCATGCGTCTACGCGCCGAGGCGTTGGAAGACTGTGTGACGAAGCAGAAGATTCTCGATGATTTGCGCGCGATGGAACAGCTTGTGCGCGAGGGTGTGGCCTACGCCCGAAGCGCGCATGGTGGAGCAGAGGCGCCGGTACGCATGGATGTGGGTGCTTTTCTCGAGAGCCTCGTGTTCGACTATCAGGATGTGGGGCGGCCGGTTTCCCTCGTGGCGTCGGTCAGCGGTTCCACCATGATCCGCCGACAGGCGTTGCGGCGCGTTCTCGGCAACCTTATCGACAACGCCATCAAATACGGCGGCGTCGCGGAAGTTGCCGCCTGGCGGAACGGGCAGGGTGCCCTGTGCATGGCGGTGTCGGACCGTGGTCCCGGTATTGCCGACGAGGAACTGGAGCAGGTATTGCAACCGTTCTATCGATTGGAGGCATCGAGAAACCGCGATACGGGCGGCGTGGGACTGGGCTTGGCCATCGCGGCACAACTGACGAGCTCCATGGGTGGAAGCCTGACCCTTGGCAACCGCGAGGGCGGAGGTCTCACGGCAACCATCATCTTGCCGTGACGGGCCGCGCCACCCGCAGGACTCCGCAGCCACGTGGCCGCTGACGTGCGGCTTGCGGATGCTTCGTTTTACACCGGGCCTGGCGCTTCGCGCCTCATCGCCTGAGGTGGCTTTCCGAACATCCGCACGAAGGCACGCCGCATGCGCTCGCGATCGTCAAAGCCCACTTCGCGTGCCACAACCTCAACGGGATGTCGCGTCTGTTCCATCATCAGGCGGGCCGCTTCGACCCGCAGGTGTTCCACTGCTTTGGCAGGCGACTGGCCGGTCTCGGCGCGAAATGTGCGGCTGAACTGCCGCGGGCTGAGGTTGGCGGCAGCGGCCAGTTCTTCTACCGTGAGCGCCGACCGCAGATGGCTTTTCGCGTAGCTCAGTGCATGCTGGATGCGGTCCGATTTGGGCTCCAATTCCAGCAGGGCGGAGAATTGCGACTGGCCGCCTGCGCGACGGTGATAGACCACCAGTAGTTGGGCCACCTTGCGTGCCACCTCCGGGCCCAGATCCTTTTCGACCATGGCCAGTGCCAGATCGACACCCGCACTCATGCCCGCCGATGTCCAGGTCGGTCCATCGATGATGAAGATGCGATCCTCTTCAACATTGACTTGGGGATAGCGCTGCTTGAGCTGAGGTGCGAGCAGCCAGTGCGTAGTGGCACGGCGCCCGTCCAGCAGGCCCGCTTCGGCCAGAAGGAAGGCACCGGTGCAAATTGAGGCGACGCGCCGCGAGCGGCGGGCAGCGTTGCGTATGCACCGAAGCAAGTCGGGCGTCGAGTCGGGAATGCCCACGCCTCCGCCGATCAACAAGGTGTGAAAGCCGCGTCGGGCGAAAGTATCCGTTTGCATCGTCATGCCGAACGAGCCGGCAACCGGGCCGCCCGTTTCGGATACGTAGCGGATCTCATAAATCTTCCGCTCCATGGTGAGATTGGCGAATTCGAACGCCGAGACCGCTGCCAGGCTCATGGCCTGAAAGCCGGGAAAGACCACCAAGCCGACGCGATGCACGGTAAATCTCCTGTATGGCATAAAAAGTGGCATATCGGACATTTGAGTCTACACGCATTCGACCTATAAAGGTTTCACGACGCTGGCATCCCGCCAGTGCAAACCGAGACCTCAACATGAATTCCTCTTCCAAAGGCACCGCTGTCATCACTGGCGCTTCCAGCGGCATTGGTGCCATCTATGCAGACCGCCTGGCGCGCCGCGGTCATGACCTGATCCTGGTGGCCCGCAATCGCGAACGGCTGGATGGGCTTGCGCGTCGCCTGACCGACGAGACGGGGCGTTCGATCCAGGTGTTTCCTGCCGATCTCAACGATCCCGCCGAACTCGCCAGCGTTGAGAACCTGCTGCGCCAGGACCGAAGCATTACTGCGTTGGTCAACAACGCCGGTTTTGGTGCCGCCACACCGCTGCTGGCATCGGACGTCGCACGCATGACCGAAATGATTTCGCTCAACGTGAGCGCACTCACGCGTCTCACCTACGCGGCCGTGCCCGGCTTCGTCGAACGGGGTGGCGGCACGATCATCAATGTCGCCTCCATCGTGGCCGTGGCGCCGGAGATTCTCAACGGCGTGTACGGCGGCACCAAGGCCTATGTATTGGCCTTTACGCGCTCGCTTCATCACGAGCTGGCTGCCAAGGGCCTGCGTGTGCAGGCGGTCCTGCCGGGCGCGATCGCCACCGAGTTCTGGGACGTGGTTGGCCACCCGGTCGACAAGCTGCCATCCAGCATCGTCATGTCGGCGATGGACCTGGTGGATGCTGCTTTGGCTGGCCTGGACCAGGGCGAGATCTTCACGGTCCCTTCACTGCCCGATAGCGCCGACTGGAGCGCCTACGAAGAGGCGCGCCAGAAGTTGCTGCCCAATCTCTCGCGTGACCAACCCGCCGCGCGCTATGGCCTTGCCTCCGTGGCCGGCGCAGAGCCGAACGCCTCAGACAAGCGTCCAATACTCCCGAGCCTCACGCACGGGCTGGCGAGTACGCCCTGAAACCGCGGCCCGAGGCGAAGATCCAACCCGGGCACTTGCGGCTTCGCGATGTCGCCCGCTACAGGCGCTCCCGTCAGATCGATGTCGATCTCGCTGGGCCCGGCAAAACCCGATGATGATCGCTTCCTACTTGATCAGCTCGACCAGTGGCTTGCCTTTTTCGACTACGTAGGTCGCGAGTTCCGACGCGTTATCGTGGCCAACGTTTTTCGCGCTGTGGATGACTCCCGCTGGGACGAACAGGACATCGCCAGCTTTGAGCGTCACCGGGGGCTTGCCCTGGAGTTGATACTCCAGCGAGCCCGCAAGCACGTAGATGATCTCTTCGCCGGGGTGCCTGTGATTCGGCGCAGTCACCCCGGGATCGATGTCGACGCGCACCTGGATGGCCTCCCATCCAGGCATGCTGAGATCGTGCCGTTGAAGGTCGGTGCGATGGACGCCCGCTTGCTGCGCCCGCCCTAGGTGGGGCGTTATGGCACTGGCGATGGCGAGAGCCATGATGGCCGCGATTTGCGTCGCTTTCATGAGAGCCTCCTCATACCTCGGTCAAACGTTCGTTGTCGACTTCCAGCAGTTGATCCAGGCGCAGGGTTTCACCGGAACCCATCGAGAGATATTCGGCACTCTCGCGGGCATAGACATCGGTAATGGTCACAGAGCGATGCTGCACAACGCCCTCTTGGTCGCGAAAGCGAATCTGTGCCAACTGGCGCGTAGTGGCGAGTGTTTCGAGCAGGTCGTGAAATTCACAGCTGATCGGGACGTAGGCGGACGGCTGGGTAGCCATGGAGTGAGTGCCTGTGGACGAGGGGGCGTGGCGTTTCGACGTGGTTATGACGTCGCCAGTGACATCGGCCCAACGGATCATTGCCCGCGCCGGGGCAGCTTCCAATCCGGTCGGATGAAGTGACACGTGTATCCGTTGGGATAGCGTTCCAGATAGTCCTGGTGTTCCGGTTCGGCTTCCCAGAACGGCCCCGCGGGGGCAATCTCGGTGACTACCTTGCCGGGCCAGAGACCGGATGCGTCGGCGTCGGCAACGGCGTCCTCGGCTTCGTGTCTCTGCTGGTCGTCGAGATAGAAGATGGCTGAGCGGTAACTCAGGCCCACATCGTTGCCCTGGCGATTCTTCGTGGTCGGGTCATGAATCTGGAAAAAGAACTCGAGGATCTGGCGATAGCTGAGCCGACTCGGATCAAACACGATCTCGATCGCTTCCGCATGTGTGCCATGGTTGCGGTAGGTGGCGTTGGCTTCATCACCACCTGAGTACCCCACTCGCGTCGACAGCACGCCCGGGTAGCTCCGCAGCAGATCCTGCATACCCCAGAAGCAGCCGCCAGCGAGGATGGCCGTTTCGCTTTTCGTCGTCATGATGTTTCCTTCCCAATGATTAAAATAGGGCGTATCAACCTGCCATGCGATGCACGGCAGCTTGTTACCCTCTGGATGGCGAAGATACGCCAGATACCGGTGGCCGGCCTCTGTATCGCATTCGCCCGATGGTCATGGTCAGTTACATCACGGTAGAAGATCCCGGCGGCACGACCCACTTCCCGGCGATCCCGGCCTGCGCGAAGCGCCGCTCTGCAACCGGTTCCGCGCCCCGTTCGACGGCGGACATGGCGCGGAGCAGGGAGCCTGCATCAACTGATCATCCGGGCACGTGGCGCTAGCTCTTTATGAAGGCAAGCAGGTCCGCATTGATCACGTCGGCGTGGGTGGTGAACGCACCGTGGGGAAAGCCGGGATAGATCTTGAGCGTCGCGTTTTTCAGCAGCTTCGCAGAAAGGACACCTGCGTCTTTGTAAGGCACCACCTGGTCATCATCGCCATGCAGGACCAACGCAGGCTGGTGAATGTTCTTCAGGTCCTCAGTGAAGTCGGTTTCCGAGAACGCCTTGATGCAATCGTAGTGGGCCTTCGTGCCGCCCATCATGCCCTGACGCCACCAGTTCTGGATGATCCCCGCGTCGACCTTGGCACCCGGGCGGTTGTAGCCATAGAAAGGTCCTGAAGGAATGTCCACATAGAACTGGGCCCGATTGGCTGCGAGTAGCGCGCGCAAACCATCGAAGACTTCGATCGGGGTTCCATCCGGGTTGTTCTTGTTCTTGACCATGATCGGTGGCACAGCGCTGATGAGAGCGATCTTCGCCGTCCGTTCCTGCCCATGGCGGGCCACATAGCGCGCCACTTCGCCGCCGCCCGTCGAATGACCCACGTGGATGGCATCGCGCAGATCGAGGGCCTCCGTCAGCGCCGCGAGATCGGCGGCGTAGTGGTCCATGTCGTTGCCATCGGCCGTCTGGGTGGAGCGCCCATGGCCGCGCCGATCGTGCGCGATCACGCGATAGCCATGACTCAGGAAGAACAGCATCTGCGTATCCCAATCATCGGCCGATAGTGGCCAGCCGTGACTGAACACGATGGGCTGCCCCGTGCCCCAGTCCTTGTAGAAGATGTCGACGCCGTCTTTGGAGGTGATGGTGCTGCTCATTCGGAATACTCCAGTGGTCGCATGCGGTGTGGCCGTCGATGGGTTCGCGCCCGCACTAAAGGTTGCCGATGGAAACGGCATCGCGATCGCGACGGTGGCCTCCGTCGGGATGCCATCGCCGCAAACGCAGCCAACGCAGCAAAACCGCGAAACCGGCCTCCCGCGCGAACGGGCAGTCTGAGGCTACAAAGCATGGGATCGATGCGGTGGCGCCGTTGTGTCGCGGGAGAATCGCCGCTGGCGGGTCAACACGACGTATACGAGGAATCCAGGGGCGATGGCGGCGCGCGCGCTTGAGCTGGGCTGGTGTCGGCATCCCGCACGCCGCAATGGCTGTTGTTGCAGGTATGGGGAATCAGGTTCCGCTCTGTTCGGACGATGCAGGGCCTAGCCAGGGAGAGAGAGGATGCCGAGCTCGCGCTCTTCGCATCTCGAAAGCCGCGCGATGCGGAGGTGGCGCTCCCGTCAGCGCCAAATTGGGGGTCGCTAGCGCGCAATCTGGGGGATGTTCCCGATGTCGCACAAGGCCCGTCTTCGTAGCATTCAATCGCAGCTCGGCCCTGAGTTGTGCCTCTATCTAGGAGACCATCATGCCGCGATACATTGTCGAACGAGCCTTTCCTGAAGGACTGGATCTGCCCATCAATGAGACGGGCGATCGCCTCTGCCGCAAGATCGTCAACACCAATGCAGAAGAGGGCGTCACCTGGGTGCACTCCTATGTGAGCCTTGACCGGACCCGGACGTTTTGCGTTTATGACGCACCCACACCTGAGGCGATCCGCCAGGTGGGTCGACGCAACGCGCTGCCGGTGAACGGCATTACGGAGGTATCGGTGCTCGATCCGTACTTCTATCTCGGCATGGGGCGCGACGGTCACGAGTCTTTTGTTGCAGCCCACCTCAGAACGCCGTGGCTCCCATTCAGTTACATCGCTTGATCAAGTGAACGCGCGTGGATGGCGCCATGATTTACTCGCTTGGAACCTGCCCGGTGCGACAATCGGGCAGGTTTTCGGGAGCCGAGGCGGTGGAGCTGATCGAACGAGATTACGCCCTGCAACGCTTGCGTGATGCTGTTGGGCGGGCAAGCCAGGGCGAGGGACTGACCGTGCTCGTAAGCGGTGAGGCGGGGATCGGCAAGACCTCGCTCGTCCGGCGCCTGGTAGGTGAATGCGGAGAAGAACGCATTCTTTGCGGAGGCTGCGAGGCTTTGTTTTCGCCCCGGCCCCTGGGTCCGGTCTATGACATGGCGAGCGCCTTCGATACGCATCTGCAAGGCATGCTGGGCGTGGACGGGCTTCGGTCACAGCTTTTCGCGACCCTGTTTGCCGATCTGCAGCAATCGCCTCGCACGACGCTGCTGATCCTTGAGGACATGCATTGGGCGGATGCAGCGACATTGGACCTGGTCAAGTATCTCGCCCGACGCATTCACCAGGTTCGTGCATTGCTGTTGCTGACCTATCGCGATGACGAGCTGGGCGAACGGCATCCACTGCGGTTGGTGTTCGGCGATTTGCCGGCGGACGCGTTGATACGCGTGCCGCTGCTGCCGTTGTCCGAAGCGGGGGTGGCCAGCATGGCGCAGCGATCGGGTTGCCTGGCGGAAGGTATTTTCGCCGCCACGGGTGGAAATCCATTTTTCGTTACGGAGATCCTGGGGGCCGATGGCGTGCCGGCTACCGTACGAGACGCTGTGCTGTCACGCGCTGCACGGCAGCCACCCGGGGTGCGTGCCTTGCTCGACCTCGTGGCCATCGTGCCGACTCGTATCGAGATCAGCACGGTGGACGCCGTGCTCGCTCCGACGGTCGAGGAGATTTCGGCTGCACTCGCGTCAGGGTTGCTTACGGCAGGCAGCGGCTTCTACGCTTATCGGCACGAACTGGCGCGCATCTCGATGGAGCAGGCATTGCCCGAGCCGCTGGCTGCAGCGTTGCACGCGCGCGTGCTGTCCTGCCTGGAAGCGGGCTACGATGACGTGGCAACCGCGCGCCTGGTGCATCACGCCGCCGGGGCCGGGGACGCTGCGGCCGTGTTGAAATATGCGCCGCAAGCGGCGGCGGAGGCGATTTCACACGGTTCGCATTGCGAGGCGGCCACACTCTATGGCATGGCCTTGGCACATGCAGCGAAACTGCCCCTGAAGGCACAGGCGGAGTTATTCGAACAGCGCGCGTACCAGTGCTACCTCACCGATCAGGCAGACAACGCCATCGCGGCGGGCTTGCAGGCGCTGGCCATCTGGCGTGAGTTGGGCAGCCAGCGGCAAGAGGGACACATGCTGCGCTGGCTTTCGCGCCTGCATTGGTTTGCCGGGCGCAATCGAGACGCCGAGGCCTACGCGGACCAGGCGGTGCAACTGCTTGAGAGCCTCCCGGCGGATAGCGAACTCGCCTGGGCGCTGAGCAATCGTTCGCAGCTATATATGCTTGCCGGGCGAACCGAAGATGCCGTCGCCTGGGGCACCTGCGCGATCGACCTGGCGAAGCAGATCGGTGATGCGGAAGTCTTGGCTCACGCGTTGAACAATGTGGGCACGGCGCTATACGCCAGTGGCGATGTAGGGGGGAAAGCTCTCCTCGAGCAAAGCCTGTGTCTGGCCCTTGAGCGAGGCTATGGCGAACATGTCGCGCGCGCATATGCCAACCTGACAAGCACGGAGGTCACCATCCGTGACTATCCGGCTGCCATGCAAACGATCCGGGCAGCCGGGGTGTATTTCGCCGAACGCGACTTCGATTCGTGGTCCAACTATGTACTGGCTTGGCAATCGCGCCTGGATTTCGAGCAAGGGCGCTGGGAAGCTGCCGCCACGATCGCCGGCCAACTCATTACCCGCCCGACGGTAGCGCCGGTCACGCGCATTCCCGCGTTGGCGGTGCTGGCACGGATCCGCTTGCGGCGTGGCGATCCCGGTGCCAGCGAACTGCTCGACGAAGCCAGCGAGCTTGCCCGCGCCACCGGCGAGCTGCAACGGCTTGCACCTATCGCCGCGGCCCGTGCAGAGGCGGCGTGGCTACATGGTGATGCATGTCTGGCCGATCCATTGGTGCAGCAGACCTACCAGTTGGCTGAACAGCTGAGTGACCGGCGTGCGCTAGGCGAACTTGGCTTCTGGTGTTGGAAGCTCGGCGCCGTGCAGGGTAGCTACCATGACGAAGACGATCCTTACGCGCTGCAATGGGATGGAAGATGGCGGGCTGCGGCTGCGATCTGGGACCGACTCGATTGCCCCTACATGCGCGCCGTGGCGCTGTTGGATGGTGACGAAGCCAGCAAGCTTGAGGCCTTGGCAACCTTCACCGCTTTAGGTGCTTGCGCCACCGTCAGGCGTTGTCGCGAACAGCTGCGTCAGGCTGGCGTGCGCGGCGTGACACGTGGTCCCAGAGCCACGACCGTAGCGAATCCCGCCGGTTTGACCTTGCGCGAGCGGCACGTGATGTCCTTGCTGGCCAAGGGACTGTCGAACGCTGAAATTGCTAGCCGGATCGTTCGCTCCGAGAAGACCGTCGAGCATCACATATCAGCGATCCTGCGCAAACTCGAGGTGGGCTCGCGAGGTGAAGCCGTCGCGGCCGCAGGTCGCCTCGGGCTAACCGAGCAAGGTCGAGTGTTGAGATAGTCCGGGCACGCCTCTTTGGAACATCTTGACCGAGGGACGACATTCGCAATGCCTAGAATGTCGCCTTCGATACGATCGATGGAGCTGTGGGATGTCCAAAGGATCTCATCGGGCGGTCGCCTGGCCGGGGGCGGTCCTCTTGCGATCGTTCTACGAACAGCCAGCAACCACGGTGGCGCCGCAGTTGCTCAATAAAATACTGGCCTCCGCCGACGGTCGGGCAGGTCGTATCGTCGAGGTAGAGGCCTATGTCGGTTCGGTCGACCCGGCAGCGCACACCTTTCGTGGCAAAACCGCGAGAAACGCCATCATGTTTGGCCCTGCGGGGCATATGTATGTTTACTTCACCTATGGCATGCATTGGTGTTGCAATTGCGTGTGCACGCCGGCGGGCGACGGCGTGCTTATCCGGGCGATCGAGCCTTTGCATGGCCTGGAGCGAATGCGCGAAGCGCGTCCCTGGGGGACCAAGGATCGCGACCTGTGCCGGGGGCCGGCTCGCCTGACACAGGCGATGGGCATTACCGGGGAGCAAAATGGCATTGATCTAGCCGGCGCGCGTGATGGCTACGCCATCATTGACGACGGTATCGCGGCACCGGAAAACCTCTCGGGTGGACCTCGAGTCGGCATCCGACTGGCAAAAGATCTGCCGTGGCGATGGCGCGTGCCGAATAATCGGTACGTATCTGGCCCCGTGCTGACAAGCGCCTAATGGTTTTGCCAGGCGGTCTTCACCGCGCGCTGATGCACGGCCGGCAGAGCGCTGCTTTGCATGCCCTTGGTGCACCAGAGTTGCGGCAGAAGCATTTCGTTCGACGAGCTTCTGACGCTAAACGCTAACCTGCCGCCAGATAGAGTTGGCGGTAAGCCTCGACCAGTTGATCGAGCGAAAACGCGCGATTCCGCCCGCTGGGATTGGGTAGTACCCAAATGGCAGAGTGCTCGATGGTCGCGGCTTGCAAACCCCAGGCGACCTCTCGTTGACCCGATAACGCGGCGTACGCCGCCTTGCCGAGAAAGGCGACGAAACGCGGTGCATAGCGCCCGACCTTTTGCTCGAACCCGGCGGCAGAAGAAATGAAATCTTCGGGCGACAGCTGATCTGCCCGTGCTGTTGGCCGTTTTACCACCGACGTCAGGCCACAGTGGTTTCGAAGGATCAGGCGGTCGTTTTCGGGCAGGATTTCCTGCGCAGTGAAGCCGGCAAGATGAATCACTCGCCAGAACCGATTCGCGCGTCCGGCAAAATGATGCCCGGTGGCCGCCGCCATCATTCCGGGGTTGATGCCGCAGAACAGCACGGTTAGATGCGGAGCGATGATGTCGGGGAGGGAGTCAGGCATGACTCGCCTCACGAGTCAGACAAGCATCGTGCTCCGTCATCCGATGAGCTTTCACCGAAGTCGCGGTCAATGACCCGCTGACGCTGATAGCTCCAATGAGGTGCGAGCCGCGGCCCGGCCGACCGCCCTCAAAGCGTACTCTCTGCCGCCCACTGTTCATCCGCAGATCACGCTCACCGCCTTTCGCGCAAGCTTCCTCAGGTCCTTCCGAGGCACGCCCGCCCGGGCACGGATGGCAATCGTATGCATGGTCGCGGAAGCGAGCACGGCGAGCGCTCCAGGATCAGCGTCTTGCTTCAGCTCTCCCGCATCGCGGGCCATTTTCAGGCGAGCCTCGAAGTCCGCATCGAGCATACGCAATCCATCCATGACGATGCTCTGGACTTCAGGATCGTTGACGGCTTCGGTGATGGCCGTACCCACCACGAAACACCCGCGTGCGTGGCCATTGCCAGAGAAATAGATAGATAGCGCTGCGTCATAAACGCTCATCAGCGTGTCTTTCAAGGACCGATCGCTTGCGAGCGTTTCATGCATCACAGCGAATTTGAGGTCCCAATAATCGGTCAGTGCCTTGAGATACATCGTGTGCTTGTCGCCAAACGCCGCGCGAAGGCTCGGCCGATTCATGCCGGTCGCAGCCGTGATGTCGTCCAGCGATGTGCCTGAGTAGCCGCCCTTCCAGAAGGCGTCGGCCGCCTGCCGCAGTGCCACTTCTGGCTCATAGGCGCGTGGCCGGCCCCGGGGCCTCTTTGCTGCCTCGCCTTGTTTTGTATCGTTTCGCATAAA
Organism: Dyella humicola; assembly: GCF_026283945.1. Lineage (NCBI taxonomy): Bacteria > Pseudomonadati > Pseudomonadota > Gammaproteobacteria > Lysobacterales > Rhodanobacteraceae > Dyella > Dyella humicola. Next base: position 3,121,552 of record NZ_JAPDPC010000001.1, on the reverse strand, counting down.
AAACTTGACCTCCAGCTTTTGCGAGAATATTATACGCGGCAGTACAAAAAGCAAGCGGGCGAAGGCGGCCCGTGCCGCTCGTCAGGTCACCACGCGCTGGCGAAGGCGCAGAGAGGTGGCTGCATGAATAGCTGGTTTGCCGGGCGGCGGCCGCTCGAGCTTGAGTGACGAGCAGGTGAGTCCGTACTTGGACTCCGCCGAGGAGCGCCTGCGAAGGCGGCAGCAACCCAACCAACGATGGCCGGTACCGGCGTAATTCCCACGGTGATTTCGGATCTTATGATGCGCAAACAATTCGATGAGATGGCTAGTGGCCTGGATTCAGGCGATCAAGCCGAGACGATGCGCCGGGGTATCAGGGCGAAGCTGCGTTGGCCGCTGATGGTCGCGCTGCCGCTCTTGCTGATCGTTGGCGGTGGGGTGAAATACCTGGCTGACGAACCTTACGTAACGACCGATGATGCTTTCGTTCGGGCCGCGAAGGACTCCATCAATGCCCGGGTTTCCGGGCAAGTGGTGGAAGTCGCGGTCAAGGACAATCAGAGTGTCCGCAAGGGCCAGCTGCTGTTTCGCATCGATCCGGAGCCTTACAGGATTGCGGTCGAGCAAGCTGCGGCGAGACTAAACAGTGCGCGCCTGCAGGTGGAGGGCCTTAAGGCGACGTATCGCCAGCAGTTGGCTGAGCTTCAATCCGCCAAGGATTCGGCCGACTTCACCGGGCGCGAGTACGACCGGAAAAAGGCGCTGCTGGCTTCGGATTTCGCCTCACGCTCGTCCTATGAGCAGGCCGAAACCGATTTGAAGGTTGCCCGGCAGCACATTGCTTCGGTCCAACAACAGGTGGCGAACAGTATCGCCGGTTTGAATGGCGACCCCGAACTCGATGTCAATCAACACCCGACGGTTCGCGAGGCTAAAGCACAGCTGGATCGAGCGCGGCTGGACCTTTCCTATGCCGACGTGGTGGCGCCCGACGACGGCATCGTGACCAAGGTCGACGATCTGCAAGTAGGCGATTTCGTCAATGGCGGCGCCGCCGTGTTCTCGATGATGTCGAGCCGGGACGTATGGGTGGAGGCGAATTTCCGCGAAAGCGGCTTAACCCATATGCGGCCGGGCCAGGCGGCAACCATCGATGTAGACGCCTATCCGGGACACCGCTTCAAGGCGCACGTCATCAGCATGAGCCCCGGCACGGGATCCGAATTCGCGGTACTGCCGCCTGAGAACGCGACTGGTAATTGGGTCAAGGTGGTGCAGCGTCTGCCGGTGCGCCTCGAACTGGATGCCGCCGATGCCAAGTGGCCGCTGTACTCCGGCATCAGCGTCAATGTGCGCGTGGATACCCGGCAGGCGGCGCCTGTGGCGGGAGCGGCTCAGTGAGCACCCTCGTTAACCCGAGCAGGGTGGTGTGGCGGCATCGTGCCCTCATCGCAGCCGGCCTGCTCGCGACCTACATGCAGGCGTACAACATCTCGCTCCCGAACGCGGCGGTACTACACGTCCAAGGCGCTTTGTCGATGACCGATGATGAGATCGGTTGGGTGTTTTCGTCGTACATAGCGGGAGGCGCCATCGTGATGCCAATGACCCATTGGCTCGCCGGCAGGTTCGGGCGCAAAACGGTTTTCCAGGTTTCCATCGCCATCTTCGCCGTCGCGCTGGGCCTCGCCACGCTGGCGACGACGCCGCTGGAGTTCGTATTCGCCCGCATCCTTCAGGGCGCTGCGAGCGGCACGCTTGCGCCGCTATCGATGGCCATTTTGTTGGACGAATTGCCGCCCCTGAGGCATGGGCGCATCGGCCCGGTGTGGAGCGTTACGGCGATGCTCGGCATCGTCAGCGGTCCGGCCATGGGCGGCTGGCTCAGCGAATACTACGGGTGGCGTTCACTCTCCTATATCAGCCTTCCGATCGCCGGCGCCGTCTTCCTGACGATGGCTCTTTGCCTGAAGGAGAAGAAGGCAGAAAAAAGCCCGGCTTTCGATTTTTTTGGATTCGCGACGTTCTCCATAGGCATCGCGGGTCTGCAGATGATGCTGGATCGCGGCGAACGCATGGAATGGTTTGCGTCGACCGAGACCTGGGTCGAAGGCCTGGCTGCGCTGCTCGGCTTCTACCTCTATGCCGTGCACGTGTTTACCAGGAAAGACCACTTCCTCAACACGGCGGTACTGAGGGATCGTAATTTCAGTCTCTCCACTGTGATGTTCTTCGTGTTCGGCTTCGTCCTGCTACCGACCTTGGCCCTCACTTCGCCGATGCTCGAAGAGCTGCTCGGTTATCCGGCTGACACGGCCGGTTACCTGACGATCCCGCGCGGCGCAGCACTGGTGGCCTTGTTGATTCTGACGTGGCGCGTGCCGCCGCGGATCGACAACCGACTGTTCCTGTTCGGCGGCATGGCTCTGGTGATCTACGGCAACTGGCGGATGCTTGGTTATTCGCCATTGATGGATTCGTTGCCGGTGATCGCAGCAGGCGCGCTTCAGGGCGCCGGCCTCGGCATTCTGTTGCCCGCACTCAGCAGGGCCGCCTTCAGCACGCTGGATCCGAAATTCCGTTCGGCAGGCACCGTCGTCTTCAACCTGTCGCGGCTGTATGGCAGCACGATAGGCATCGCGATCGTGCAGATCTTCTTCTATAGCAATACCCAAAGTATGCACCTGGCCCTCGCCAAGAACCTGAGGCCCTACGGCGCCGTTGCCCACGCGACTGGCCACCTCGCGGGGCTGCAACTCGCCTTGATGAATGAACTGGTCACCGGGCAGGCAGCGATCATCGCGGTCATCGGCCAGTTCAAGCTCTTGATGATCGCCATGCTGATGGTGAGCCCGCTTGTTCTGTTTCTTCGCAAACCGCGTACCAGTCACTGACCTTCGTGGAGCTGCAAAATGAAATTGGCTAGATCGATCCTGTCCGGGCGCATGGTTCGGATGGCAATAGTGGCGACGTCCTCACTCGTGCTTCTATCCGGGTGCATGGTGGGCCCCAACTTCGAGCGACCGTCGGCGTCTGCGTCGAAACACTACGATGTCGATGCCGAAACTCAGCTTGCCGGGGGTGGTGGGACGGTGGGCGCGCAGCACGCCGACTTCGACAAGCAGATCGATGGCGATTGGTGGTCGACCTTCCGTTCCGCGAAGCTCGATCAAGTGATGCGCAAGGCGATCGAAGGCAACCTCGACCTGGAAGCGGCGGATGCGACAATCGCTCAAGCGGACGAAGGCATTGCGGCCGCCGCGGGTGCGCTGAAGCCGCAGGTGGATTTTGGCGCTCAGGCTGGTCGCCAGCGCTCCGATGGCACCGGCGCGCCATCGACGTCCAACTTCTACGCGGTCGGTCCGACGGTGAGCTTCGACTTCGACATTTTCGGCGGCACCAAGCGGCTGGTCGAGGAGCGGACGGCATTGGCCGATCTCCAGAGGCATCGCTTCGACGCTGCCTACCTGACGGTGACCGGCGACGTCGCCAGCCAGGCTATCTCGCTCGCATCCGCGCGGGCGCAAATAGACGCGGTCCAGAAGCTGCTCGCCGATGATCAGAAGAACCTCGAGCTCGTCCGCTCGGCGCACCAGTACGGTAGCGCCACGCAGGTCGATATCGCGCTGGCGACGAGCCAGCTGGCGCAGGATGAGACCCTGCTACCGCCGCTCGCTCAACAGCGCGATACCGCGCGCCATGCGTTGTCAGTCCTGGCGGGTAAAGGCCCCGCCGACTGGGTGGCACCAGAATTTGATCTCGACGATTTCGCGCTGCCGGCGCATCTACCCGTCAGCCTGCCTTCGGAGCTTGCTCGCGAACGGCCGGACATCCTCGAGGCGGAAGCCCAGCTTCATGCAGCAAGTGCCGCGATCGGCGTAGCCACGGCCGACATGTACCCGCACCTGCAGCTCTCGGCGTCGCTCAGCCAGGTAGGGCCGGGCGCTGGGATGGGAACCCTGTGGGGCATCGCCGCTGGGCTGACGGGGCCAATTTTCCATGGCGGAACGCTCAAGGCAAACCGTCGCGCCTCGGTCGATGGCTACAAGGCGTCCCTTGCTGGCTACCAACAGACGGTCGTCAAGTCGTTGGGTCAAGTCGCCGACGTGCTGCAGGCCATCAACCATGACAGCGAGGAATATGCCGCGCAGGAGCGCGCCTTGAATGCCGCCGCGGCGAGCTTGCGGTTGAGTCAGGAAGGGTACCGGGCAGGTGAGACCGGCGTGCTCCAGGTACTGGACGCTCAGCGGGCCTATCAGCGGGCATCGATCGGCCAGATCCGGGCGAAATCGGCACAGTATCTCGATACGGTGCAGCTTTCCGTTGCGCTCGGCGGCAATGCGAGCGAAGCCTTCGAGCGAACTGCGGCGGATCGCGGCCAACGTCTGACTTCCGAATGAGCGCGCTGCGCACCAGGGCAGGCGGTCGAAAAAAAGCCGGAGCGGCAGGTCGCGCGTCGCCGGGGCGATTGCAACGGCCTGAGTTTTCACGTGACGGCTGCTGCACGCGGACTACGCTACCTAGCTTGCTCTGGCGTTATTGAATGATCTGAAGCCGTCGACGTCGCTTCACGCATGCAGCATCGCGATTGGCTGCGTTGACATGCGGGACTGCGCCGGCGGATTACGCCACTTGTGCGACAGGTGGCCCCACAATGGAGTACAAGCATGCACCGTTCTAACACCCTCCGTGACACGACCATTCCGCTCGCTGGAGGAAAGGGGGCCATCCCTGCTCTCGGCTTTGGTACGTTGATTGCCGATCCCGTCGCGGCCAAGAAGGCCATCAAGGTGGCGCTGGAGATCGGGTTTCGGCATATCGACGCTGCCGAGATCTACCGGAACGAAGACGTGGTCGGGACCGCGTTGCAGGAATCCTTTGCGGAAGGGACGGTCTGGCGCAAGGATCTCTTCGTCACTACGAAGTTGTGGAACAACAATCATCGTCCTGAGCGCGTAAAGCCTGCGCTCGAGGCGAGCCTCCGTCGCCTGCAATTGGATTACGTGGATTGCTATCTGATCCACACGCCCTTTGCCTTCGCGTCTGGCGAGGAACAGTATCCGACCGGCGAAGATGGTCGGCCGATCTATGACTCCGACGTAACGTTGCTGGAGACGTGGCAAGCGATGGAGCGCCTCGTTGACGAGGGCCTGTGCAGGTATATCGGCTTATCGGACGTGCGCCTGGACGCGGTGAAGGAAATTGTCGCGGCGGCCCGAATCAAGCCTGCCGTGGTGCAGGTCGAATGCCACCCGTATCTCCCCGAATGGGAGCTGCTCGAATTCTGCCAACAGCAAGGCATCGTGCTGCTCGCGTTCGCTCCTTTGGGCCATGGCATGGAACCGAGGGTAGTGAACGATCCGGTGATCACGAACATCGCGCAGCGTGTCGGCAAGACGCCTGCGCAAGTTGCGCTCGCCTGGGCTCTGCAACGCGGCACCGCGTTCCTGACTACGTCGACCAACCCGGATCATATCTTGGAGAATTTCGACATATCGCCGCTGCCGGAAGACGCCTTGCAGGCGATGCAGCATGACATCACGACGAGGATCCGCTTGAATCAGGTCGTCGACACCGGGTTGCCCGGTTTTGTCCCGCGGGAAAAATGAGTGAATGCCAGGCGGATCCGGCAAAACCGATGCCGGCGGTACAGCGAGAGGTGCTGTCCGCCGGTCCCCGGGTAGCCGGCGTTGCGCGCTAGCGGGTCATGCCGGGCGCGTGCGTGACGGCATTCGTTGCAAACCAACAGCGCCAGATGGCGCTTGAGGTCAGGATCATGGCCATACTCCTCTCGATCAATGTTGGCCTGCCGAAAGACATTCCTTGGCAGGGAAAGGTGGTCCATACCGCGGTATGGAAAACGCCTGTGACAGGACGGGTGATGGTCCGACGCTTGAATATCGACGGCGACGGCCAGGGTGATCTGGCAGGGCATGGCGGCGAACATCGCGCGGTCATGGTCTACCAGCTTGAGTCGTATCGATACTGGGAAACCTATTTGCGGCGCGCCCCGCTGGATTACGGCGCGTTCGGGGAAAACTTCACCGTTGATGGTCTAGCCGATCACGAGGTCTGCATTGGCGACCGCTATCGCATCGGAGAAGCACTCCTGGAAGTAACGCAACCTCGGGTGACCTGTTATCGGGTAGGCATTCGAATGGAGAACCCGCAGATGGCTTCTCTGCTCGTCTCGCACAAGCGCCCGGGGTTCTACTGCCGAGTGATCGAAGAGGGACTGGTGGGCGCGGGAGATCAGTTCGTCAAGGAGCGATCGGGTGATGGCATGACGGTGGCAGACGTGGATGCCCTGCTATATCTACCCGGCCATCCGCGAGAGGAACTCGAGCGTGCCGTCCAGATGCCGGCGCTTAGCGAAGGCTGGCGCCATTCGTTCGCCGCCTTGCTTGCTGCCGGGGAGACAGGGCAGGGCAACGCCGGCCTCACCGGCGCTGCCTCCGCAGCGCCGGCCTGGAATGGCTTCCGGGCGGTGCGGATCGTTGCGACCCATGACGAAAGTGCTTCGGTGCGCTCGTTTACCGTTGAAGCGGCCGAGGGCGAAGCGCTGCCGCCCGCACCAGGCGGACAGTTCGTGGTGGTCAAGTTGACACCGCCACCTCCTCGTCTTCCGCTGATGCGCAGTTACTCGATATCCGATGGCTCCACGCCGGGACGATATCGTTTTTCCGTCAAGCGAGACGCCGGCGAAGGAAGTCGATACCTGCACGATGAAGTGCGCGCTGGCGACGTTTTGAGCATCAGTGCAGCACGCGGGACGTTCTGCCTGAGCGAGGAGCCGCATCCCGTGGTTTTCTGGGGGGCGGGCATCGGGATCACCCCTCTCCTGGCGATGCTTCATGAGCTGGCTGCGCGGCGCGATGCCTCGCCCAGGACGGTTTACTGGGTCTACGGCGCCAGAAGTGGCGATGAAAACGTGTTTGCTGAGGAAGTTGATGGCTTGCTTGCAGGTCTGGGTCAGTTCAAGCGGCTGATCGGCTTCAGCCAACCGAACGCGACTGACCATATTGGCGCGCAGTTTGATGTCGAAGGGCGCATCGACGTGGCGAGACTCGCGGTGCTTCAGATCCCTGGCGATGCGCATTTCTATTTATGTGGGCCGCCCGCGTTCCTATCGGCAGCGCGCAGCGGTCTCCGCGCTGCCGGCTACGCCGATGCCAACATTTCATCGGAGTTGTTCGGGGCGCTCGATGCTATTCGACCTGGCGTTACGTCCATCTCTGACACGTTCCCGCACCCACCGAAAGACGAACGCAATGAGGGAGTAGCAGTCTCGTTCGTGCGAAGTGGTCTGATGGTCCACTGGAATGGCAACTACCTCAGCCTGTTGGAGCTAGCCGAGGCATGCGATGTTCCTGTTCGCTGGTCGTGCCGTACTGGCGTTTGTCACAATTGCGAGACAGCCCTGATCGGTGGGCGAGTGACTTACTCGCCGGAGCCTCTCGAGGCACCGGCGGAAGGGCGGGTTCTCATATGCTGTTCGTCGCCGATGGGCGATCTACAACTTGACCTCTAGCCTGTTTGTTCGAGCGACTCGACGGCATTGAACGTGGTTTGGCGCGAGCCGCCATAGGCATTGGTTCATGATGGTGTTCGCCGCGAGCGGTGGAACGGATGGCCAATCGCTCTCGTTAGGCTCTTCATCGGTGAAGAGGCCCATCAAGGCGACGCGATGTTCTCTGGCATGCTGCCTAGCTCATCGATGAGCACGCGAGTGTTTTCGCTGTAGTCCACCGGCACCGTGATCAGGTGCACACCGCCGGCTTTGAACGCCATCTCAAGCGTCGGCAAGAGTGCATCGGTGGCCTCTATGCGGTGCCCTTGCGCACCGTAGGCCTTGGCATACAGTTCAAAGTCGGGATTGCCAAAACCCATGCCAAAGTCGGCAAAACCATCGACGGCCTGCTTCCAGCGGATCATGCCAAAGGCACTGTCCTCAATAATAAGCACCACCAGATCAAGACCGAGGCGGACGGCCGTCTCCAACTCCTGACTGTTCATCATGAAGCCGCCGTCCCCACAGACCGCCATAACGCGGCGATGCGGATAGAGCACCTTTGCCGCGATGGCAGAAGGAAGGCCTGCGCCCATCGTGGCCAACGCGTTGTCGAGCAAGAGGGTATTGGCCACATACGTGCGATACCCGCGGGCGAACCAGATCTTGTACATGCCGTTGTCCAGGCACACGATGCCATCCTCGGGCATGGCACTACGGACATCACGCACGATGCGCTGCGGAACCAGCGGGAACGCGGCGCAATCGCCGCGCTCGCCGATGCGTTCGAGAATGCGCTTCCGCAGCGTCAGCATGTTCGGGTCGGCACTCACACGGCCAGCGAGACGGTCGGCAAGCGCGGTCACGCTGGCGCCTATGTCGCCAATCAGCTCGGCGTCCGGATAGAACACTTGCTCCACATGGGCGGATTCGTAACCGATATGGATGACTTTCGGGCCACCGGTGATTCCCCCCATCAAAAACGGAGGCTTCTCCACGGTATCGTGGCCAATGGCGATCACCAGGTCCGCCCGCTTGATCGCGCTGTGGATGTAATCGTGTTCAGAAAGCGCAGCCGTGCCGAGATACAGATTCGAACCGCCCGTGACGGCGCCTTTGCCCATCTGCGTGTTGAAGAATGGGATTTGCAGCCGGCGTACAAAATCCGAAAGCGGCTCCACCAGGCGTGGCCGATTACCGGCCGCACCGACCATGATGATGGGACATGCGGCCTTGGCGATCATCTCGGCCGCTCGCTCTACGGACATGGGTGCCGCAATGGGAGGGTCGACCCGGTGCGGCGGCACCAGTCGCACATCGGCCTCTTCCACGGCAATGTCTTCCGGTAACTCCAGATGCACTGGCCCCGGTCGCTCTTCGCTGGCCACCCGGAATGCATCGCGCACCAGGGCAGGTATCGATGCCGCAGACACGATTTGCCGCGTCATCTTCGTCAGCGGCCGCATGGCGGCGACGATGTCGACGATTTGGAAGCGTGCCTGCCGCGCGCTCTTGATGGCCTTTTGCCCGGTGATGATCAACATGGGCATGGCACCTAGATGTGCATAGGCTGCGCCGGTGGTGAAGTTCAGCGCGCCGGGCCCAAGCGTCGATAGGCATACTCCAGGATGACCGGTGAGTCGACCTTGCGTTGCGGCCATGAAGGAGGCGGCTTGTTCATGGCGGGTGAGCACGAGCTCGATCTTCGACGCCCGTAATGACTCCACGAAGTCCAGGTTCTCCTCGCCGGGAATACCATAGATGCGATCGACGCCTTCGTTTTCCAGCGCCGCAACCAGCAAGTCAGAGCCCTTGGCCATGGTGATTCACCTCAAGTGGCAGCTTCCGGGATCGACTGGAAACCGCGAAGTGGAAGTCGAATATCGCGACATTGCTTGCGTCTCTGCCGATCCGCGTGCCGTGCTCCTCTGGCATTTGGAGGCATCGAAGCTGCATGTGCTTGGTTCCGTGCACTCAGTAGTGCAAATTCAGCTCGGGTACCTGGGGCCGGTTGGTTTCGTAGAGATGTTGGAATTCCTCTTCCGTCAGCTCGTCGGGGGCATACACGGCGACACAATCCCAGACGCGGTCCGTTGGCTTCGGTTGCCGAGGTCCGCCACGAAGCGAGAACGTGACGCCATCGCGCTCAAGAAGCTCCGGCGCTTCTTCCATGTGCTCGGTCCTGACAACCTGGGGCGCGATCAGAAAAATGGCTGAAATCATGGCTGACTCCTCGTCAAAAGCCTCACCATAGTGCACTCGCTAGGTAGACAGCAGCTTGCCCTGCCATAGCAAGCGGATGGTAGCCGCGATCATCAGCAGGACAATCAGATTTCCGCCGATGAACAGATACGGCGCCAGTACGGCAAACGGCCCGGTTTCGCCATGCTCGATGAGTCGCAAGGGTGCGGTTGAAAGAGCCGTCACGCCGAAGCTGAAGCCCCAGTAGCCCATCGAAAATGGCCGTGCCGCTATCCACGGAAGGATGCGTGTGAGCACGACGGCCTGCATCAAGCCATAAGCAAGCATGGCGTGAATAAACATGTCAGGCGGACCATGGGACACATTGATGTAGGCCAGCGCTCCCACGGTGGGCGGCGCCAATTGAATGCCCATGGTCGTGCGAATGATGGGTGGCAGAGCCTCGGAAGCATAGAGGCGGTACAGCAGCATGGCGTCGACGGCCAACCAGGTGAAAGCGCCGGCGCCAAATGCGAGCTGTCCCCAATCAGCGTAGCCCAATGCCGCCGCGGCGGCCGCCGCGACAAACGAGCCTCCTACGACGGGCAGATAGAGCGCTGCCGTAATGTTCGCGTTGTCCCGTCCACCTTCCCACAGGCTGCCGGTTAGCCACACGGCGAAGGCGACGGTATAGATGAAGCCCAGGGCGAACAGCACCAGGGCTGTCGTCCGCGAATAGGGCAATACCGCTATCGCGATCACCATGGCCGTCAGGCCGGCCAGGCCAACGAAGCAACATTGCACTGGATGGCTGAGCTCGGCGAGTGCTTGATCGCGCGCAAAGATCCACTTGCGCGCATAAAGGGCCAACAGCATGACCCACACAAGGGTCGCGATGAGCAGCAGCACCTCGCCGATCAGCGACGGCAGCTGCCACACGCGGTGCGCCGCGCGCCATGCGCCACCCAAGCCCCCGATGCCAAGCACGATGCCAAAGAAGCTCGCGGGAACAATCGGTAGCTTGCTCAGCAGTGCCATGGCGGCGCGCCTCGATAAATCGGTGCTACATGCGACGCGCGGCTCGTGCCAGGTCGTTTGAGAAAGCACCTCTGTGCGATCCCACAACCCTCGCGCAGTTCGCCACGCCGCAGCCCGGTTCCGCGCATCGCCCACGTCCCATAGGTGCAAGCTGAAACCCGTACCTTTGTTGGCTATGGATTACAGCGCGCCGTGGATTCGCGCCCACTTCTCCGAAAAGCCTACTCGGCAGGCAGCGCGACCGCCATTGCACCAAGGTGTCACCGATACCTGGGTAACTACGCTCGCGTTTTCCGGCGGCCCGCAGCGCTAGCGCCCCACGTTGTTGCCACTGATGGCGGCGGGATGCCATGTGCCAGCCAGGTGCCATCTCTTCATTGAAAATCTGCAGGAGCATATCGATGCCCGCGGTGGCGCGCGTTTCAAGCCATCACGGAAGACGACTCAAGCGCGCCAGCATGGCCAGAGGCCCAGTCCGAGATCTCCTTCCAGGCGAACCCGGTCACCCACGGCAGCCCGCAGTTAGCGCCACGGAAGTTACGGCGCGCACTCGTCCGCCGCACTGCAAGCCGGCGCTGCCAAGGTCGCGACCGCGTCTGTATCGCGAGGCGATTTCAGCTCCGGCGGCGCGAGCTGCGAGGGATAGTCGACGTCCCAATCGGCGCGGCCGTTGATCCGACTGCCCGACTCGTCGTGCTTGTCGTCGCCGCGCGAGCTGGGCACCGACTGGCGCTGCGACGCGCCGTGCGCTGGCCCCTTCGCGTCAACGGTCTGCCCGGCCAGCAACGGCGTGCCGACAAGGCTCAGCGCCAGTATCAGGGCCCTGGCGACGATGCGTTTGTGTGATAGCGCGGTAAGTGTGGAGAAGCGTGAGGTGTTCATATGCATGAGTTCCAAGAATGGTGGCGACGAATCGCCGTGGATTGGTTTCCTGTGTCTGTAGGGCGCCCGGATTGCACGCGCGTAATATTTGTACCGAAGCGGATAATATTCTTCAAAAAGGTCGCGGTCAATAGTTGTGTGCGTAAATGTATAAAAATAAGGCGACGCGAAGAGAGCCACTCGGCGACCGAGGCGGCGGGCGCGCGAGCGCGCTTCAGGGATCGCCCGGCTGGGCGAGACGGCCGAAAGACACCCCGCACAAAGTCGGGTGGCACCCGCGCGGCGGGGACTGGCCCTGGGAAGGGCCTGATGGCCCTGGCGCCACGCATGCGACGAAGCCCTTGGGGGCCGCCGCGCGGCTAGCCCATCTTGGCCGGCTATGGCACGGTGCTTCGGTCGTTGGCGACGGGCACGCGTGTGCAGTCGGTATAGGCCCCCAAGAACGGGATGCTTGCGATAGGCAGGCGTCCGATGCTTGGCCGTCGAGAGGGTGCAGCCAATGGAATTCCCGCTACTAGAGGGTGACGACGCCGTGTTCCATCCACGCGTTTAGATCGTCCTGCTCTATGGATGCCAGGGCATCGAGAAAACGCCAAGCGAACGATCCAGGGCCTGCAGCCTGCTGTCCCGCCAACTCACCCGCCAATTTGAAGTAAGCCAGGGCCGAAACGGTAGCGCCAAGCAAGTGGGTGGGGCGGGCTCCCGCAAAGGCACCGATCATGCAGGTCAGCGAGCAACCCAGCGCCGTGATCCGTGGCATCAGCGGCGATCCGCCGGTCAAGCGGGCGGCGCAGTCACCGTCCGTCACGAAGTCGGCTGCCCCCGTGACGGCGACAATGGATCCACGCTGCCTGGCTACGCGTACGGCAGCATCCTCGGCAGCCGCCACGGAATCCAGACTGTCGACGCCACGGCTCTCGCTGTACCCACCGCTCAACGTAATGATCTCCGACGCGTTGCCACGAATAATCGTGGGACGGAGATCGATGAGTTCGTTGATGGAGCTTCGCCGGAAGGCAGTGGCGTGATGGGCTACCGGGTCCAACACCCACGGCGTACGCGAGGCATTGGCACTGGCTGCCGCCAATTTCATGGCGGCCAACCAGGGTGAGGAAAGTGTTCCGATGTTGATTGTCAGCGCGTTGGCAAGGGAGGCGAATTCCGCGACCTCTTCCTGCGCATGCAACATCGCGGGCGACGCTCCTGCAGCGAGCAGCACATTGGCAGCCATATTCATGGCGACGTAGTTGGTGATGCAGTGTACGAGTGGGGCGGTCGCCCGCATCGAGGTGAGCTCGTCGCCCTGGGTTATCGACATAAAAGCATTCTCCTGGCCGAGCCGTGGTCTAGCGCATAGAGCACAGCCAATCCTGTGTTGAAATGAATCGAGCACGCTCTTCGGCGTTCCCGGACACCCATCATAGGCTGGAAGTGCTGTCATCTCAGGGACAGTCCAAGCCAAAGCAGCCAAGGCTCGTAAAGTATGGATCAACCGTCGTAGCTCGTTGGCGGAACCATCGCGTGCGCGACGACGAATTCACGCGGCGATGAAATAGTGCTGACTACACTCGGCAACCGATATCGAGCCGCGCGACGGGTGCGCTGCACCTGCCTGCCGAAGTGGTGCCGCGATACGCGGTTCGTTCGAACTTGTGGGTGAGCAAGTCGCCGGTCAATGGAGCTCATCTACGACAGCCAAGCGAGGATCAGCCATGAAGCGCCAAAGAAAGCTCACGATCGCGCTGGCCACGGGATTGCTCGCCGTCCTCGGCGGCGCGGCCCTTTACGCGCAGGACAAGAACAACGACAAGTACGCACTGGTATCGCCGGGTGGCATCGCGTTTGCTGACTTCCGAGGATACGAGGACTGGTCGGTGGTCTCTTCCGCCCGGACCGACGAAGTGCTCAAGGTGATCGTCGCCAATCCGATCATGATCAAGGCGTACAAGTCAGGTATCCCCGGCAACGGCCAGCCCTTCCCGGAGGGTTCGAAGATCGTGAAGCTCCAGTGGAAGCCGAAGAAGAGCACCGAGGCGCCCTTCGTCGTGGATGTGCCGGACGTCTTCTCACAGGCGTTCGTCATGGAAAAGGACAGCAAGCGATTCCCGAAAACGGGTGGATGGGGCTACGCGCTATTCAACTACGAGGTCGCATCCGACACATTCAAGGTCGATCCGACGGCGCTCGCAGACTGCGGGCACAAGTGCCATGTGAAAGTGGAGGCGAAGAACTACATCTTCCACCCGTACCAGAAACGTTGAACCACGCTGGCATCCGACTTGGCATGCCTCACGTGGTTCTAGCGAACCGCACCGCAGCATCACCATGGCTGCAGTGGCCTCCATGGGTAATGAGGAGCGGGGCGCGCGCTGCGCCCCGCTCCATGGTCGCGATTACTTTTTGCCGAGCGCCGCCTGCTCGATAATCTTGGCGACGACCTCCGGCTTCGAGACATAGATCGCATGGCTGCCACGCGTTTCGACAACGGTTGAGCCCGCGCGCTTGGCCATCATCTCCTGCGCCGGCGGCGGGATCATGTGGTCCTCCGTGGTGACCAGATACCAACTCGGCTTCGACTTCCAAGCAGGCACCGTCACCTGACCGCCCAAGGCTTGGACACCCCATGGCACCTGCGAGTCCGCCATGAAGCTGGCTTCGTCGGCGGGGACGTCGCCCGCGAACGCGGCCGCGAACTTCGCGCGATCAAGGAACAGGAAGCCATCCTGTGGCGGCAGGATTGGCGGCTGCGACGCGCCCGGGGGCGGGTTGGCGATCAGGGACTGAACCGACTCGCCCTGGTCGGGGGCAAACGCGGCGATATATACCAGGCGCTGGACCTTGGGGTCGGTACCGGCTTCGGAGATGACCACGCCGCCGTAAGAGTGGCCGACGAGCACGACGGGGCCGTCCTGCTTGGCGATGGCGCGCTTGGTGATAGCGACGTCGTCGGCCAGCGAGGCGGTTGGATTCTGGACGATGGTGACGTTGTAGCCGTCCTTCTTGAGAATGTTGTAAACCTGCTGCCATCCAGAGCCGTCGACGAAACCGCCATGCACGAGCACGACGTTCTTGACGACTTCCTGGGCCTTGGGGGCCGCGGCGTTGGCGGTGGAGGCGAAGGCCATGGCGGTGGCGGCGGCGAGACCAAGAGCTTTGATGGACATGGGATACTCCAGAGGTTAGTTGGCGTAATGGAACGGGGACATACATCGCGTGGAAGAGGGCGGGTGTTGCGATCGATCCGGGGCGCAGCTTGCGCGCTGCCGCCCACGCGCACCATCGGTTGAATGACCGAGGTTGGCGCGGTAGCGGTGGCGCTAGACTTCCTGCCCATGAACAGCTCCCGACCCTCCGTGGACGTTTCCGCCGTCGCCTTGCTCGATGTGATCCGGTCGATCGCGTTCGTGGGCGATCTCGCCATGGGGCAGCCCATCGACCATTCACCGCGGGTCGCATGGATGGCTGGGCAACTGGCCAGGGCCGCGGCTGCCGATGACGCCACTTGCACGGAGGCCACGACGGTCGCGCTGCTGCGCTGGTCAGGCTGCACCGCCAATGCCCCAGAGTTCGCACAGCTGTTCGGCGACGACGTGAGCGGCCGAAATGCGCTGCTCGCCATCCAATCCTCCGACGGCGGCTTTCAATCCCATTCCAGCACTGGCGGCATCGGTTCGGCCTTCCTCTCGTTGTCGCGCATCCATTGCGAAGTCTCCGGGGATATCGCCAAGGAGCTGGGCCTGGGCGAGGCGACCCAGTTCGCGTTGCATCATCTGTTTGAAAGTCACAACGGCAGCGGAGCGCCCGATGGCCTGCGCGGCGAACAGGTTCCGGCGTCGGTCTACATGGCATCGCTCGCCGGTGACCTCGATATCTTCCATCGCCTGTATGGCCTGGAGCAGGCGTGTCGACTGATTGGCCAGCGCGCAGACGTGATGTATCCGCTTGGTCTGGCTTCGCTGCTCATCGACAACGCCCAGCGCTGGCTGGCGGAACTTGAAGGCGACCCGACGCTGTCAGGACCGTGTTCACTCGAGACGACGTTTGCCGGGCGTACCACGTCGTTGGAAATCCTGGCGCATGTCATCGACTTGAAGCTGCCTTGGATGACCGGGCACTCGCGGCGGGTGGCGCAACTCGCCCTGAACGCGGCGATCGAGCTGGGCCTGGACGCGTCTCGCCAGCAGAAGGTCTACCGCGCCGCGCTGATCCATGGCATAGGTCGTGCGTCAGTGCCAAACATGATCTGGGATACGCCCGGCAAACTCATGGAATCGGCGTGGGAGCGGGTGCGCCTCGTTCCCTATTGGACCGCACGGGCCGCGCGGCAGATCGGTTCACTCGCAGACGAGGCGGAAGTCGCGTCGTATGCCTATGAGAGGCCGGATGGATCCGGCTACTACCGCGAGGCCAAGGCCGGGACTATCCCCATCGAAGGACGCATCCTGGCGGCCGCGTCGGCGCTAGCCGCGTTGTACGTCGCGCGCCCGTGGCGAGAAGCATTGGAGGAAGGCGCGGCAGGTTCATTGATGATGGCCGAGGCGGCCGCCGGCCGCTACGACGCTGATGTCGTCCGCGCACTGTTGAAGGTGCCGCGCGCGAGCAGGGGCAAGCCAGTCGCTACGCCGTTGACCAGCCTCCTTACGGCGCGCGAGCGCGATGTGCTGCGCTGGATCAGCCTTGGCGCGAGCAACAAGGAGGCAGCGCAAAAGCTGTCCATCAGCCCGAGTACCGTGCGCACCCATATCGAGAGCGTATTCCGGAAATTGGAGTGCTCCACGCGTGCGGCAGCTACCTTGAAAGCGACGCAGCTGGGCTTGCTTTAGATCGTCGTGGTCGGCTCTTGGCTGCCAAAACCTATCTTCTGGATCTGCCGGAATGAACGCGTTCTTCGCGTGATATTTCGTCGCGGGAAGCCGCTCCGGCAATCACGCACTTGACGATTGCGTCCCGGTGCGCGGCTGGCCGTGAAGGCTTTGTCAAGACAAATTGACGTTATCCGTTCAACTCATGGGAGTCATGCGTTGCTCGGACGCAGACTCGACCGAGTTCTCACGAGTTGGAAACGGTTGAGAAAGTATGTTTGCCTGGATCTGCGCAGGCCTTCGTTGCCTAGCAGCTACTGAAACAAACTGCCGCTTCATTGCGGGAATATCTGTCATGAGCGAGCCTTCACCGATGGATGGCGATGCCTACATAGAAACGATGCTCAAGGGCTTCGACCTGATCAATAAGCCCATGTTGAACAAAGGCACGGCATTCTCTGAGACCGAGCGTGATCTGTTCCATCTACATGGACTGCTTCCGCCCCACGTCGGTACACTTGAGGAACAGGTGCAACGAAGGGTGAGAGTGCTGCGCGCTTTCCGCACCGACTTCGAGCGTTACGCCTTTCTTCGCGATCTACAAGACACCAACGAAACCCTCTTTTACGCCATGCTCGTTCGAAATATCGCCGAGCTGCTGCCGCTGGTGTACACACCCACCGTAGGAGAGGGCTGCCAGCGATTCAGTGAAATCTGGCGCAAGCCGCGTGGCCTCTTTCTCAGCTACCCGAACAAGCATCGCATTCGGGAGATCTTCAACGAACAGCGATTCGACAACGTCAAGGTTATCGTGGTCAGCGACGGCGAACGTATTCTCGGCCTGGGCGACCAAGGTGCCGGGGGCATGGGCATTCCGATTGGGAAACTCTCCCTCTATACGGGCTGTGCGGGCATCCATCCAGATTCAACGCTGCCGATCCTGCTTGACGTCGGCACCAACAATCAGGAGCGCCTGGATGATCCGATATATGTCGGATGGCGTCACGAACGGATCACAGGTGCGGACTACGACGCGTTTATCGAGGAATTCGTGGCTGCCGTCATCGAACGCTGGCCAGACGTACTTCTTCAGTGGGAAGACTTCGCCGGGCGCAATGCGAGTCGTTTGCTGGAGCGGTATCGGGACCGGCTTTGCACTTTCAATGACGATATACAGGGTACCGCCGCTGTCGCCACCGCGACCATTCTGTCGGCGATCAACGTCACGGGCGTGGAGCTGACCACGCAGAGGATTGTTGTCGTCGGCGCAGGGTCCGCCGGTTGCGGCATCGCGGCACTGCTGCTGCAAGCAATGATCGATGCCGGGGCCAGCGAAAAGGATGCGCGCGCATCTTTCTTTCTGATTGATCAAGTTGGACTTCTCACGGAAGGCATGCCGAACATAACGGCTGCCCAGAAACCGTTCCTGCAAGCGCGAGAGCATGTGCAAGATTGGACTCTAGACGAGCAAGGCAAGTTCGGCCTGCTGGACGTCGTTCGCAATGCTAAGCCAACCGCGCTGATCGGCGTCTCGGGGCAGGCGGGTGCATTCACCGAAGCGGCTGTTCGGGAGATGGCCAAGCATGCGGATCGGCCTGTCATTTTCCCCCTCTCCAATCCAACATCGCGGTCCGAGGCGATTCCAGCAGACATTTTCACCTGGACGGATGGGCGCGCGCTCATTGGCACCGGAAGTCCGTTCCCACCGGTCCCGTGGAAGGGCGCGCTTGTACCCGTCGATCAAACCAACAACTCGTACATATTTCCTGGCATCGGGCTGGGTGTGCTGGCCGCCGGTGCACGCCGTGTCACCGACGCGATGTTCATGCAAGCCGGAAAGGCTGTAGCCTCGATGTCGCCTGCTATTGGCGACAAGCATGGCCGACTTCTTCCACCCGTAACGCAGTTGCGCGAGGTTTCGATCGCTGTCGCTGACGCGGTTGCGCGGCAGGCGCAGATCGATGGCGTCGCAAAGGCATGCGATGCGGCGACGCTCTCAAAGAAAATTCGCAGTCTGGTCTGGGAGCCGCACTACGTGCCTTACGATGTCGAGAAGAACCCGAGACCTGGCGATGAACGTTGCACGAAGTGACTCGCGAAGTTTGTGTGCAGTTTGATCCAGCAACGTGGCATCCGTGTCGTCTTGTGAACGCGACGGGTGACTCGCGAGAAAACGGGGCTATAGGGCTGGGCTGCATCGGTGCGGCCACTGGCGATACCTTGATGAGACGTCGCCGCAGGGGCAAGACGTCGTCACAACGCCAGAAAATTTCAGTCGAACGGGACGTTCGACGAGGGGCGCCGCCGGCCTCCTCAATCGGCTCCCTGGTGGGCGAGCCACGCTGCATGACCGGCAGGTGTATCGATGTCAAAGGCGGCTGATGGAAGCTCGTGACGATCGACGCGGTCGCTATAGCGTTTGAGCAATCGCCGGGCGCCATTGGGCCCTCGCAGCGAGGCCAGTTCGTCGAAGTAGGCTCGAGGGAACAGGCAAGGTGGTCCAAGGTGGCCATCGAAGTGCGCGGCCTGGATGCGCCCGGGTGCAGTGGCATGTGCTTCGACCAAGCGTTTCAGGTCCGCGGCCCTGATGCCCGGCTGGTCCGCCAACAGCACCAGGAGCGCATGCGGCATGGCTCCCATCGCCATGGCGGTTCTGACGCCAAGTCCCAGCGAACTACCCATGCCAGACGCCCAGTCGGGGTTCTCGGTGAGTTGCACCGGCAAGCCGGCGAGGCATGGCTGGACCGTGTCTGCATAGGCTCCGATCACCACGACCACCGGTGAGAGACCGGCGTCGAGCGCAGCCATGGCAGCACGGCGCACCATGGGCATGCCGTCGATGGGTAGGGTCTGCTTGGCCGTGCCGAAACGGCTGGCGTTGCCCGCGGCGAGCAACACGGCGGCTATGCGTTGCCCTTGGCTGTTCATGGATGTATCGGGGTTTGCGAGTGGGACAGTGGTCCGCCGTCTCTGCCGTTGCGCACGGCCAGGATTTCCGCAGCGACTGCCAGGGCAATTTCATGCGGCGTCTCTGAGCCCACGTCCAGCCCTGCGGGTGCATGCAGACGTGCCTGTGTCTGGGGAAAAGCCTCTCGCACGCGTGCCGTTCGCTGACGCGATCCAATCACGCCCAGGTAGCCGACCGGCGTTTCCAGCAGGGCCTCGAGATAGGCCAGATCGCGCTCCAGACGGTGTGTCATCACGACCGCAGACGTCGCGCCGTCAAGCGGTAGTTGCACCGCGAGTGCCCGCGGCGATGCGTTGATGTGGCGAATGCCATCGGCTCCATCGACGAGCCCATCGGTGTAGTCGACCAGCGTGGTTTGCCAGCCCAGTCGCACCGACAATTCGGCGAGCGATCGCGCGCTGGCACCGTCGCCAACGATGACCAGGGCGTGCAGCGGGTGCTGCGATTCGACGAGGACGTCGTAACGTTTCCCGCTCGTCGCCACATGCCGGGTGGCGGCCGTGTTCGCGGATGTCGCGCGGATCGGGAGCAGCTCCGTGGCTATCCGATCGCGAAAGATAGGGTCTTCGATATTGCTCCAGTGAATGCCATCGCCCTGTAGCAGCCGAAGTGGTCGGGGATCGAGTACCTGCCCATCCATCGCATAAACCGTGGCCATGGCACCGGCGACACGCTGTGCATGCATGTGCGCGATGGTCTCAAGGAAGGCCAGGTCGCGCGGCTCTCGTAGCGGCTCGATGAGTACTTCCAACTCGCCGCCGCAGCCGGTTTCAAGCATGACGTCAAGGTTTGCGTGGCGACCGTACTCCACCAGCGCCGGTTGATCACGGTCGATAACCCGTTGCGCGCGAAGCGCGATGTCCCGCTGCGGACATCCACCGGACAGCTCGCACACCATGCGTCCGTCGCGCAGAACAAGCATGCTCGCGCCGGCGCGGCGGAAGGTGGATCCGCGCGTCTGCGTGATGGTGACCAGTGCAGCACCTTCCCGACCCGGTCCCAGGGGTAGTGCCCGGGCCGCGCGGTAAAGCGAGTCGAACTCTTGGGCGACGTTCATGACGCGAGGCCAAGGAGGGTCCGGGTGTCATGTTCGGTCATAACGCCCGGCCAACGCCAGCGGCGCCTGGCGGCGTCGATCGAGCCAAGGATGGGCTCGGCCGGAGCCAGCGGCTGTGCGACAGCCACGTCTTCACTTGTCTTTTCTTCTCGCTGGAGGAAGATTTGACGGTATTTTCATCGCCGCGCGTGGCATTCCATGCGGTAATGACAGCACGCCAATAACCCAACGCCTTGGTTTTCGGATTCACGGTCCGGGCGCGCCGCGACGACACGAGTTCGCAGGGAGATCCGCATGATCGTCCTTTCTATCAATGGTCAGGAATCGCAGGTCGACGTTCCCGATGACATGCCGCTGCTGTGGGTGTTGCGTGATGTCATTGGCCTGACCGGGACCAAGTTCGGATGCGGTATTGCGCAGTGCGGCGCGTGCACCGTGCATCTGGACGGCCAGCCGGTTCGCTCCTGCGTGTTGCCGGTGAGCGGTGCGGTAAACAAGAACATCACGACCATCGAAGGCATCGGTGCCACGGATGTCGGTAAGCGGGTACAGCAAGCGTGGCTCGGCATCGAAGTGGCGCAATGTGGTTACTGCCAATCGGGCCAGATCATGTCGGCGGCGGCGTTGCTCACGCAGACGCCGCAACCGACGGATGCGGACATCGATAGGGCCATGTCCGGCAACCTGTGTCGCTGCGGCACCTACGTTCGCATACGCGCAGCCATCAAGCAGGCCGCAACGGGACAAATCACCCTGCCGCAGACCATCGCATGAGATCTGGCGATGCTGCTGCGACGACGTGGTGACGGGCTTCAGACACCGACCGAGAGCGAAGTCATGGCTATCCGCGTTACCCCTGTTCAGGACGACGATGGTCTGCAAGATCCGTCCCGCCGCGAGCTGATCAAGCGTGGCGGTCTGGTGGTGGCTTTCATGTGGCTGAGCGGCCCCATGCGCGCCTGGGGACTGGCGGACGCGACGCGAATCGACCAGGGTCAATCGCTGTTTGCGCCGAACGCCTTCGTACGCGTCGGCAACGATGGCAGCGTGCAACTGGTGATGCCAAGCATCGAGATGGGGCAGGGCGCGTATACGGGCCAGGCCACGTTGCTGGCCGAGGAGCTGGACGTGGGACTCGACCAGATCACCGTCGAGCACGCGCCACCCAATCGCAAGCTCTATTCCAACCCCCTGTTGGGCGAGCAGGCGACGGGTGGTTCGACCACCATTCGCTATTGCTGGTCGACCCTGCGAAACGCGGGTGCCGTCGCGCGCTACATGCTGGTGAGCGCCGCAGCGCAGCGTTGGAAGGTGGACCCTTCGCAATGCACGGTGGCACGCGGTGTCGTAACGCATGCGCCTAGCGGTCGTACGCTGCGCTATGCGGAGCTGGCCGATGCGGCGGCGCAAGTAACGCCTCCCGACAAGGCGCCACTCAAAAGCCCGAGCGATTTCCAGCTCATCGGCAAGCCACTGCGTCGCGTGGATACGCCAGGCAAGGTGGATGGCAGCCTGCCCTTCGGTATCGACATACGCGTACCGGGCATGAAGGTGGCCACGGTACAGGCCTGCCCGACGTTTGGCGGGCGGCTGGCATCGGTGGACGATACGCGCGCCCGCGCGGTTCCCGGCGTGCTCAAGGTGGTGAAGCTGGACAATGCAGTGGCAGTTATCGGCGAACACTTCTGGGCGGCCAAACAGGGCCTCGACGCGCTGGACATTCACTGGGATCGCGGTGCCAACGGCAGCTTCACCACGGAGCAGTTGTTCAAGGACATGGCCCAGGCCTCCGAGCATGGCACACCCATCGTGGCGCGCGATGTCGGGCATGTCGACGGCGTCAGCGGCAAGCTGGTTTCTGCCACCTACCAGTTGCCGATGCTCGCGCATGCCACCATGGAGCCGATCAATGCGGTGGTCCATGTGCGGCCCGATGCATGCGAAATCTGGGTGGGCTCGCAGGTGCCTGCGCGCTGTGTCGATGTCGCTACCAAGATCACCGGCCTGCCGGCCGAGCGCGTCGTGGTGCACAACCAGTACATGGGGGGTGGCTTCGGGCGGCGTCTGTTCGAGGATTCCGTGGAGCAGGCGGTCGCCATCGCCAAGCAGGTGGACTATCCCGTCAAGATAATCTGGACCCGCGAGGAAGACATCGCGCAGGACCGCTACCGTCCCGCCTATTACGACCGGATCTCCGCCACGCTCGACGGCCAGGGCAAGCCCGTGGCGTGGACGCATCGCACCACGGGCGCCTCGGTGTTGGCGACATTCGCTCCCCCGGCCATGGGCAAGAACGGACTCGATCCTGACCTGGTGGAGTGCGCGGCGGACCTGCCTTACGAAGTGCCGAACATGCGCGTGGATTGGGTGCGGCATGACATGCCCTCCGGCCTGGCGGTCGGCTGGTGGCGAGGTGTGGGGCCGACGCATACCGTGTTCGTCGTCGAGAGCTTTGTCGATGAGCTTGCGCATGCCGCAGGCAAGGACCCGGTTGCCTATAGAAAATCCATGCTCGGCGACCATCCGCGCGCCTTGGCCGTGTTGGAGCTGGCGACGGAGAAAGCGGGTTGGGGGCAGGGCCCGCTGCCGCCGCGACACGGGCGCGGCGTGGCCCTGGCCGCACCGTTTGGCAGCTACCTGTGCGTGGTGGTGGAGGTGGAAGTATCGCCACAAGGCGAGATCAGTCTGCGACGCGCGGTCACAGCCGTCGATTGCGGCATGGTGGTCAACCCGAACACCGTGGAGGCGCAGATTCAGGGCGGACTGGTGTTTGGCTGGAGCGCGGCGCTCTACAGCGGTATCACCTTGAAGCAAGGCGCGGTCGAGCAGCGCAACTTCAATGACTACCGCGTGATGCGCCTCAACCAGACGCCACCGATGGAAGTTCACATCGTTCCCAGCAAGGAGCAGCCGGGTGGCATTGGTGAAACCGCCACCGTCATGTCCATGCCAAGCTTGTTGAACGCGGTCTTTGCGGCGACGGGTGTGCGCATAAGGACCTTGCCGATCGACACTTCGGCGCTGGTGTCGGACAACAACGCGCTCAAGGCCGCATTGTCGGCAGCGACGCCATCGGATATTCCCGGCGATGTTGCCTCGGTTACGAGGATGCTCGTATGAAGATTGGTCGCCTCATCGGTGTGCTCGTCATCCTGATCCTGCTGGGTGTACTCGGTTTCGGCGCCTATGCCTTGCTCACCGCGCGCAACGGCGGGAACGATCAGGCGCTTCAACCGGCCAGCGCCGGCGCCCCTGCCAGCATCACCGATCCGCTGGCACGCGGTGAATACCTCGCGCGCGCGGCCGATTGCGCGGCATGTCACACGGCGCCCGGCGGCCAGGCCTACGCCGGTGGCGTGGCCTTCAAACTGCCGATGGGAACCCTCTATTCCACTAACATCACGGCCGATATTGAGACGGGCATTGGCACCTGGAGCGACGACGATTTCGTGCGTGCCTTGCATGCGGGCGTGAACAAGCAAGGCAAGGCGCTGTATCCCGCCTTTCCTTACACGTCGTACACGGCGCTCAGTCGCGAGGACATTCTGGCCATCAAGGCTTATTTGTTCAGCCTTCCCACGGTTCACGCGCCGGCGCGGAGCAACGACCTTTCGTTCCCCTACAACCACCGCTGGGCCGTTAGCTTCTGGAATGCGTTGTTCCTCAAGAAGCAGCGCTTTGTGCAGGACCAAGGCAAATCTGAAGCGTGGAATCGCGGTGCCTATCTGGCCACGGCGCTTGGTCATTGCAGCGAATGCCATACGCCAAGAAACAGCGCCTTTGCGCTAAAAACCGGCGAGGATCTTGCGGGCGCCGAGTTGCAGGGTTGGATTGCCTACAACATAACCTCGGACAAGGATCATGGTATCGGTGCATGGAGTGACCAGGAGCTGGCCGACTACCTGGCCAAGGGACACGCAGCAGGGCGCGGCACCGCTTCCGGTCCCATGGGCGAAGTGATCGAGAACAGCCTGCAATACCTGACGCCAGAGGACATATCCGCCCTTGTCACCTACCTGCGTGATGTGAAGCCACAGCAGGGCGGCACCGCACTTCCGCTGGCAACGGCCACGGGCGACGGATCGGCCAAAGGCACGTCCGGCCTCGGCGAACAATTGTTCGTGGGTGCTTGCGCAGGATGCCATCTCGACAACGGGCAGGGCCGGCAAACCGACTATGCCTCACTCGCTGGGCTACGCTCGGTCAGAGATCCCCATGCAACCAACCTTACCCAGGTGATCCTGCATGGTTCTCAGCTGCGTGTGGGCGCTCGACATGTCTTCATGCCGTCGTTCGGTCGCGCGTATTCAGACGCCGAAATTGCCGCCTTGTCGAACTACGTCGTTAATCACTTCGGCGGGCAGCAGGGCACGCTAAGCATGGAAGACATAGCGAAGCGCAGATGATCCGCACTTTCGCCGCGCTGGCTTAGAATGCCTGCTTGCGGCCCGGGCGCACTTTCTGAAACGGTTTCGGATCGGGCTCGCCCCTGGGTCTGTCGCCAACGAAACGTGTGTTATCAGGAAGAACCTATGAGCGAGATCGACGTCCGTCTGGCGACCTTGGGATTGACGCTGCCGCCTCCCTTCACGATACCCGCCGGACTGAGCCTGCCGTTCGAGTTCGTCCAGGTGTGCGGCACAAGAGTACTCATCTCTGGCCACGGACCTCAGGGTGCAGATGGCCTGATGGCAGGACCTTTCGGCAAGGTCGGCACCGAACTATCGGTCAGCGAGGGCTATCAGGCGGCGCGACTGGTCGCGCTCTCCATGCTCGCCAGCCTCAAGCGCAGCATCGGCGATCTGGATCGCGTGCATCGCTGGCACCGTGTGTTTGGCATGGTCAACTCTGCGCCCGGATTCACGCAACAGCCGCAGGTCATCAATGGATTCTCGGACCTCATCCTCGAGCTGTACGGACCTGAGCGCGGAGCCCATACCCGCAGTGCCGTTGGCATGGCGGAGCTGCCATTCAACATCCCCGTAGAAATTGAGGGCGAACTTTCGCTGCGCCCCTGAGGTACGACGGTTCGAACCTGGTGGCCCCTGCGGCTGGGCCGACACGTTGGTGAGCTGTCCTGGTCCGCCACCCGAAGCGGACGCTCTCGCGCTGCCGTTCAATGATGAGGAAGTCCCCGTCATCAGGCGCTTCCCTGAGTAGCGTCAATGCTTGGCGAGACGCTTAGCGGATGGCCATCGGAAGTGCGCGTAGGTGTCCTGGTTTCGCGCCCACCATCAAGTCCCACTAGCGGGTCTTTTTCAACCACGAGCGGATGCGTCGCATCCATGCGCCTGCCTGGTCCGGGTTCCACACGAAGGTCGCCACGCTTTGCGGCGGCATCGTGTATTCGAAACGGGTCTGGCCCTCCGCCACCGAAACGAGGCGAGCCTCCGCATTGCTGTTCACCATAACCAGCACAATCGATCCGTCGGAGGCATTCTGGAATGCCACATTGTCGATGCCGTTGTCGATAGCTGTGGATCCCACCCGGATGGCGTCGGGCAAGACAAACTTGCTGAAGTGCGCCAAGGCGTAGTATTCGTCGTTGCGACTCACCGCCCCCGTGTGCGAGTCGATCGTGATCACGCCCTTGCAGGCTGCGCACCCGCCGAAATGTGGACCGTGATTTTCGTCGAGCGCCAGGTTCCAGTAGACGACGCCGCGAGCCCACTGCCTGATCCCGGCGATCAGCAGGTCCCGCGAAAACCACAGCAGCTCGCCGTTTATGCTCGACGCCCAGTCGCCCCCGGAACACTCGGTGATATAGGCGTCCTTCTGGGTATACGCGCGATGGACGCGACCCTCCGCATAGGGGCTGCCTTCGTAGCAATGCCAGGCAACGCCATCGATATAGCGCGCAGCGTCCGGACCGGCCAACACATCCAAGGGCTGCTCGGGATGACTCCAGTTGTGATCCCATTCCAGCAGGCGTGTCTTCGGCCTGCGGTTTGCCAGCTTCGGGCCGAGGTATTGCGCAACGATGCGTGCCCGCGTCGCCGCAGTCATTTCCATGCCGGGGTAGGTGATCGGTATGAAGCCGGGCTCGTTTTGCAAGGTCAATGCGAAGATCGGGATGCCATAGCCGCGGTAAGTGTCGAGGTACTTGACGAGATAGTCCGCGTACGTACTTTCGTACTGCTCCAGCAAGTCCCCGCCAATCAGGTTTTCACTGGTTTTCATCCACGCCGGCGCGCTCCATGGCGACGCGATGATGCGCAGCTCCGGATCGATGGAAAGGACCTCGCGCACGGTCGGGATCACGTCGCGCAAATTCGAAGTCACATTGAAATGCAGCAATTGTGGGTCGACCTGGCCGAAGGGAACATCATCCAGGGTATAAGGCTGCAACGAGAAATCCGAGGCGCCAATGGTCAGGCGCATCATGGTCAGGTTGAGGTTGGGTGGTGGGCCATACAACTCTTGCAACAAGGCACGGCGCTGCCGCTCATTCAGGTTGTTCTGGAGCAACCACGCCGACGAGTCCGTCATGGCCGCCCCGAAACCGACCATGGATTGATATTTCCGCTGGACGTCAATGACCACGTCGGCCGGCGACGCACCGCGGGCGCTCAGCTCAATGTCCGGTTGCTGTTCCAGCTTCAGTCGGCGATCTGCCGTGCTCAGCCACAGGTTGACGCTAGGTATGATCGGCCGCGGCGAAGGGACGACTTTGGGTCCTGCCGCGGGAAGCTGGAAGCGCGGCGCATAAAGGACAGCCAGCGTGAGCAGGATGAGCAAAGCGATGAAGATGGCGGCCGCCCAGCGGGAATCCGACTTGCGTTCACCCATGGCGTGCACAAAGCCCATCGCTCACGTTGCAGTTCACTTGGATCACGAAGCTCCCGGGCTTTCGCATCAAAACAGGGTCAGGGTCGACTTTCAAAACAGGGTCGGGTTCCATCCTCTCAGACCCGGGAGTGAACCCGACTCCGCGCTCGCAGCATAGCGAACCTGGCGCCGTTTTGACTGCGGAACCATCCGGTCGTTGCAATACCCATAGAGTTCGGGAGTAGGGGGTATGTTGAAAGGCCCCATTGAATCCGCTGGCCACATCGGTGGCTCGGGCGGCGTCGCGAGGAAGTTTGTAAAAATGCGGCAGGATGGTAATAAAGCGTACCCTTACAGCTGAGCCCAGACATGGTCGACCTGCCTCCATTCCATCTCGCCTTTCCGGTCACCTCGTTGGCGAATGCGCGTGCGTTCTATGGCGAGCTGCTGGGTTGTCCGGAAGGCCGATCCAGCGAAAGTTGGGTGGACTTCGATTTCTACGGACACCAGATCGTGGCGCATCTCGCGCCTGAAGAAGCGCGCGCTGTCGCCGCGCACGACGTGGACGGCGACGATGTGCCGGTTCGCCACTTCGGCGTGGTGCTGTCGATGGGTGATTGGCAGGCGTTGGCAGCACGACTGGAAGCCAGGGGCACGCGCTTCGTCGTCGCCCCGCACATTCGCTTCAAAGGGCAGCCCGGCGAGCAGGCCACCATGTTTCTGCTCGACCCGTGTGGCAATGCCCTGGAGTTCAAGGCCTTCGCCGACCGTTCGCGGTTGTTCGCCAAGTGAAGGCGGAAGACCTGCAGCGACTTGTGACCATCAGCATGCCTTACGGCAAGTATCAAGGCCGCCTGATCGCCGACCTGCCCGGCGCCTACCTCGCCTGGTACGCCCGCAAGGGCTTTCCGCCCGGCGACCTGGGCAACTTGCTGGCCTTGGCGCTTGAGCTTGATCACAACGGCCTGAAGTCGCTGCTCGATCCGCTGAGAAAGCGGAAGTAAGCCGGAATCGCCAGCCAGGCTCTTCGAGAGGCCAGCTGGCTGTGCCGGCCAGTCGATACGAAGTTTGGCAGCGCCCTTCGCGCCGGAGCGGCGTAAGCTGTTGCTGTGTCGTGGGTCATATGAAAGTACCCATGGCGCGATGAAGTGACGATTGCGGCGTGCCGCAGGATGGCCAGGCCATGCATCTTCGATGGATCTTCAGCTGCCTTTCTTGTCTCGCCCTGTCGGCGTATGCGGCGGAGCCTGCGTCGCGTCAGGCCGATCATCCGACGATCAAGCTGGTGTTGGACGGCAAGCCGGCGGATCTTCTCGATCAGGCGGCCTTGGCGACCATGCCGCGGGCTACCGTGAAAGCCGCTGCGCAAGACGAACAGCCGAGCACGTGGCAAGGCGTGGCGCTCGAAGACATCGTGAGCCGCACCTGCGTGGCGTCGGGTGATGCGCTGGAGGGGCGCGCCCTGGCGAGGCTCATCCGTGTCACCGCGGCGGACGGCCATCAAGTCGTGTTCAGCGCGGCCGAGCTTCACCCCGACTTTGGCAATACCCAAGTGATCCTGGCGGACTCGAGAGACGGCAAACCGCTTGCACCGGACAGCCCCTTCAGGCTGATCGTTCCCAAGGACAAGCGCAGCGATCGTTGGGTGAGTTTCGTCACGACGATCGAAGTCGTGGATGCATCGACGCCGTGAGCATGCGCATGCCGTTCGCTTTGGGCCGATCGCGGGCAGGTCGAGTGCAATGCCTCACCGCTCGGCAAACGTTTCGCGCGAAGGCCTCGAGGGAAGCGCACGCGGCCCAGAATGCAGCCGCAAAACCCACGTTCGATAGCATGCTGCCGTAGAGGAGGGCAGGGAGCACGCCGGCTCCTTCGTCTCCCGCCAGGAACGACTCAGCCAGCAGTATCGCTTTCCAGTAGCTTGAGCGCGTCGATAATTCTCTCGGCCGTAAAGCGCAGCGCAAGCGCGAGGTGCACGGCATTCTTGGGTGTCAGGTCGTAGCGCAGCGCGAGACAGGCCAGGTCGCCAAGCGCTTCCAGGTCGACTTGCGCGTGTCTGATCATCCTCAGTGTTTGCGTTGAGGTTTTTTGGCGATCGTCACGTAGCAAGGCAAAAAGGTCCGAGGAAACCTCTTTTGCAGCCATCGACATCGTCTCGGCGGTGGCCTTGGGCAGTTCGCCGCCAACGACGACATCGTTGGCGAGCGTCCAGAACGCATGTGTCACGGCAAGCGCCCGAGCGACCGGGCCTGGTGGACTCATACCTGTGGTTTCCCTCGTGGGCGCCCGTTGGCGCGCAGGGAAAGTGTCTTGAGCCGAGCGGGGCCTAACCATCACGAAGATTCGTGAGATTTGGGGCAGTCCAGCGCTTCCAAGTTCAGCCATGGCATGGTTATGCTCGCGTAAACCCTGGGGTAGACATGCCGTGCGCGAACTGTATCCAGAGATCGAACCGTACTTGAGCTATCGGCTGGCCGTCGACGATATCCATGAGCTGTATGTGGAAGAGTGCGGCAGCCCGGATGGCTTGCCCGTGGTCTTTCTGCACGGCGGCCCCGGTGCGGGTCTATCTGCCTATCATCGTCGTTTCTTCGATCCACAGCGCTTTCGCATCGTGCTGTTCGATCAACGCGGCGCCGGCAAATCCACGCCGCATGCGGACTTGCGCAACAACACGACATGGCATCTGGTCGACGATATCGAAGCGATCCGCGAGCACTGCGGTGTCGAGCGCTGGGTGGTCTTCGGCGGCTCCTGGGGCTCGACGCTTGCACTCGCCTATGCGGAGAAGCATCCCGAACGGGCGCTCGGCCTGGTGCTGCGCGGTATCTTCCTTGGCCGTCCTGCCGAAGTGCGCTGGTTCAACGAGCTCGATGGCGGTGCCTGCTGGATCTTCCCGGAGCGTTGGGCCCAGTTTCTGGCGCATATCCCGGTGGAAGAGCGCGGCAATATGGTTGAGGCTTACTGGCGTCGACTCGATAGCGATGACGAGGCCGAGCGCCTGGCGGCCGCCCGCGCCTGGGGCTATTGGGAGGGCGGCAGCACGACGCTCGTACACGATCCAGAGGAGCCTGGAATTTTCGAGGATCCGCAGGCGGCGATCGGCGTCGCGCGCGCGGAGGTTCATTATTTCCGCCACGGCGTGTTTCTCGAGCCCGACCAGCTGCTGCGCGATATCGAACGTGTCCGCCAGATTCCGGCGACTATCGTGCACGGGCGCTACGACATCATCTGCCCGGTGAAGAATGCCTGTGACCTGGCCGGGGCCTGGCCGGAGGCCGGCCTGCATATCGTGCTGGCTGGCCACAGTGCCGCCGATCCGGCGATCGTTGACGTCTTGATACAGGCTACGGATACGCTTGCCGATCGCTACATCTAGTGAGTCAGCGTCGAGACGACCTGGCTGGCTCGGTTATTTGAACAGCGAGGAGTATCGTGGCCTCGTTATCCCAACGGGAGACATGTCATGGTCAACGTGGCGTTGTTCGTTCGCCTTGAGGCGAAACCCGGAAAAGAGCAGGACGTCGAAGCCTTTCTCTTGAGCGGGCTTGCTCTTGTACAGGAGGAGCCGGCGACCACGGCGTGGTTTGGCATCCGTCTGGGGCCGTCGACGTTCGGCATATTTGACGCCTTCCCGAACGAGGCCGGTCGGCAGGCCCATCTTTCCGGCAAGGTCGCGGCGGCCTTGATGGCAAAAGCGGGCGAGTTGTTCTCCGCGCCACCATCGATCGAGAAGGTCGACGTACTTGCCGCGAAGCTGCCTGGCTAGGCAGCCCCTGGGGCGAGCTCCGGCGTGGCTGCCGCCTGCCTGCGGTGGTTACGCCGCGATCGGCGTGCTCACGGGCCTGCCTGCCAGCCACAACGCGAGATTTCTGACATAGCGCTCGATCGAGCGCTGTGCCTCCGGTGCGTGCGCGAGGGCGTCGCCAGGTGCTTCCGTGACGAAACTTGGCGCGCCCATCGATGGATTCCAGTTGTAGTCGGCAAAGTGATGGAAGGTGGACTCGGCAATGGCTGGCCCCCCATCGGGCGACGGCTCGAATGCCACCACGAGATTGAACTCCGCCCCGCTGAGTTTGCTGCAACCTTTGGCGATCACGCGAGCCGACGGATCGTCAGCTGGTTTGTCCACGGCGCCTTCGTGCGGATGCGCCGGCAAGCAATGCACCATGCCGCCCGGTGAATCCGGATCGGTCAACACCGCATGTAGCGGCCCGCTGATGTCGACATGCTGGAAGTCGCCATTCGCGCCCGAGTGATAGTTGGGCCAGAGAATGTCCAGAGTGAACGTGTCATCACGATGATGATGTGACGCATCGGGATCGGGATGCTTCGAATGGAAGAAATGCGCGGCGCCGACCCCACCCAGCGTGCATACCGAGCAACCGAGGTCCATGTGGTCGCGCGTCACCAGCAAACCGCCGCCGCGTTGGCGAAAGCGCGTGATCGCCTCGCAGTCTTCTGTGGTGAGGCCGTCGCCCGTGTCCACGGCAAACAGCCACATCTCATCGAATGATGTGGTGTCGAGCTGGGACAGCACACTGTCAGGCGAGCCGGGTGGATCGCGGTCACGCGCAACGACTTCAAACAGGTTGTCACCGGCAGCATCGCGCAGGTTGGAGAGATAGTCGTGCAGAAGACTGAAGCGTCCGACGTGCCAGTCATCGTCGAACGTGGGTATGGTCGTTTGTAGAAGGATCCTGCTTGGTGTCGCCATGGCGCCGGTCCTCGGATCAGTAGTAGCGTGGAATCGGACCGAGCTGCGGCGTCATGCGGTCGCGCAAGTCGAACATGACTTCGTCGACGTAACACCAGCCCCAGCCCTCCGGCGGATCGTAGCCTTCGATGATCGGATGCTGCGTCTGATGAAAATGCCTGGTCGCATGCCGATTCGGTGAATCGTCGCAGCAGCCCACGTGTCCGCAAGTGCGACAGATGCGCAGATGAAGCCAGACGCCACCGGACTTCAGGCATTCCTCGCAACCACGCGCGCTAGGCGTGACATGCTGGATGGTGGGGAGATGGCTGCAATGGGTCGTCATCAGAGGTTCCGTCGACAGCGGAAGAGTGCCGCTGTTTACCATAGGGCGGCGTGAAGACCGTGCAATGCGGGCGCGTGAAGCTTGGCTTACGTGCCCTACCAGGGATCGCCTTTGAGTGGCTCGAAGTCCTGGGTTGGCCGGCTAGGCTCACCCAGCCGCGAGACGATAAAGTGTTCACGACTTGTGTACGCATGCGACTGCATGTCCCTCTTACGATGGCGTGGTGTGCTTCATCGCATCGCAGAGATAAAAGTGGGGCATGGCCGCCGGACGTCACGACAGTCTTGAAGGCTGGTTTCACGCCGCCTCGCGATGGTTTGTCGATTTGTTCCATTGCCGTTCGTCATAGTCGTGAGACACGCGCTCATGGGTAACCAGCGCCGTGTCTCCGTGGTGTACATGCCTGCCGTACCGGCGTGACCAGCCCCAGGGCTTTCAAGCATGTCGGGACCACGACTTATTCATACTGTCCCCTCGCAGGAGTAAGCACTATGCAATTCATTCCGTACCTCAACTTCGACGGTCAGTGCCGTGAAGCCTTCGATTTCTACGCCGCCGCACTTCATGGCAAGGTCACTACGCGCATGACCTACGGCGAATCCCCCATGGCTGGCGAGTTGCCGTCCGAGTTCCATGGTCGCGTCATGCATTCGCAGCTGGAAAGCGCGGGCGGCGTCCTGATGGGCGCCGACGGTCCGCCCAACAGCCCGCCGCAGAAGGGCTTCGTGAATATCCTGGTCGACACGCCCGACGAGGCCGAGCGCGCATTCAAGGCCCTGGCCGTGGGCGGAGACGTGGGCATGGATATGCATGAAACGTTCTGGGCCCATCGCTTCGGCATGCTCACGGATCGCTATGGCAAGGCGTGGATGGTCAATTGCCTGAGGACGCCGGGCGGCTGAGCATCCAGCGATCGGGCTGCGATGCACGCGGAGCGATCGCTGGCGGGAGAGGCCGCCGTTCCATCCTTTCGGCCAGGGTGAATGGAATGCCCTTGCAAGCGGGAGCCGTGGCGCGGGTCGGTGCAAGCCACGTCATGCAGGCGCTTGCATCCACGCCGATGGGTTCAAGGCCACAATCGGCTAGGCTCGCTTCAATAATCAATCCGGAGGCAGCTCTTGGCCCGCATCAAGCTTTCCTGCGAGCGTGGACGCTCGATCGAACTGGACACAGCGCGCACCGCACTCGGCTGCATCGACTTCCAGGCCGATTTTGTATTGCCAGAGGGTCGTGCAGGAGCCCTGGGCTTGCCCATCGATGCACTGATGGCGGCCATACCTGCCGCCCAGCGTGCGCTGTCCGCGGCTCGTGAGGCTGGCATGCTCGTGTTCTTCACCCGTGAGTGCTATGCGCCCGACCTGTCCGATCTCAATACGTTTCGCCGTCAAAACGATCTGGCCATTGGTTCGCCCGGGCCTCTGGGGCGCTTCCTGGTGAAGGGCGAGAAGGGGACCGAGATCATTCCCGACGTGTCCCCCTCGGAGCGGGAGCCTGTCATCGACAAAGCGGGGTTCAGTGCCTTCCATCAAACGACCCTGGATACCGTATTGCGCGTGCGTGGCATCGATACCCTGTTGCTGATGGGCTATACGACGCAATGCTGCGTCGCGTCGACGTTGCGCCACGCCGTCGACTTGGGCTACGCCTGTGTTCTTCTGGCAGATGCTTGCGCGGCCTATGACCCCGCAGATCACGAGGCTTCCATACGCGTGATGTATAGCGAGGGCGATAACTTTGGCTGGGTCAGTGATTCAGAACGTTTGGCTGATGCCCTGCACTCGATCAGCCATTGAGCGAAGCAGGTATCTCTGATGACGGCAGCGGGCGGCGGCTTTATGGGGCAGCTGCGGAATCGGACGCAAGCCCGAACTTCACTGACTCTCCCCGGATCACATCAACTTGATTCCCCATGGGCGGACAGCCCAGGCAAACAAGGCAAAGCATACGATGGTGATGACCGCGCTCAGGCCGAGTGCCGGCCAGAACCCGAATCGCGAAAAGAGCCGGGGGAACGCCAGGAACATCGGCAGGGTCGGCACCACGTACCAGAAGGTATACCAGGCATGGTTGGCAATCTTCTCCGCCGGCTGCCTTTCGATGTAAAGCCAAGTCAGCGCCAGTAACGTCACGAGGGGCAGCGATGCCAGGAGGGCACCTGCCCGGTCGCTGCGCTTGGCGACTTCCGAGACAGCCACCACGATGGCGGCAGTTATGAAGTACTTGGTCATGATCCAGAGCATTGGCAGACTCTAATGCGCAGTGAGATCGACGGATTCAAAGTCTCCGATCCGGGTCGAAGGCTGACCTTGCACCCCTAGTTGGACCGCTCTTCGTGCCCAAGGCAAAACAGGAGCAGGAACATTTCCCCGCAGACCCCATGGCCCACCGCCCCCTTACGCAATTTTCGCAGACCGGAAGTGCTGTCCATCGTGGCATAGAACGAACGCGTTATGGACAACCCCTCACGCCGGGGCGCCTATGGTCGCCGTCGTTGGGCTGCAATCCTCAATACCCCATAGAACACCCGACGCGGAGGAATCGATCATGCACCGACAATTGCCCATCGCCGCAGCCATGCTGCTGTGTATCTTTGCGCTTCCCAGTCAGGCATCCGACTCCGGCACCGATCAGGCGAATACGTGCTGGCGAAAGGCGTTTCGCGCCAGCGACGCGGATGCGACTGCCGCCTGTTACGCAGCCGACGCCATCATGTGGCCACCAGGCGGGTCGATGGCCATGGGCACCAAGGCCATCCGTGACAGTTACGCAAGGTTCTTCGCCGACAACAAGGTGACGAATGTCGATCTCAAGCGACTCGGCGAAAAGACAGTAGGTACTGACTCGGTCGGCTGGGGCACGTATTCGATTACCTACACGCCCAAGGCTGGGGGTACGCCTAAATCCGAAAGCGGGCGTTATACCGAGCTGTCTCGACAAATTGAGGGCCGCTGGGTCTATGTTGTCGATCACGCATCCAACGAGCCGCCGCCAGCCAGCGTTCCAAAGCCTTGAGCGAGCGTTGCATGCAAGGCGTCACCCTAATTAAATGGACGAAGTAGGGCGGATGCCTCCTGGCAAGCAAAGATAGACAACGGATGCCCTGGGATTCGTGGGGTCGGTGGCGGTCAGTGGCTCCTGGGTGGTGGTCATCCATCCCGAAGTATTGACCCGGTTATGTGCCGATTCCACGCAGGCCGTCTTTTCCGAGAAAGCATCTTCCGGATAGAAGGCCATGGAGGGGGCGAAAGATGCAACGGCCCTGGGTGAGCGCCAGAGTATCCAGCGATTGGATCTTCCTGCGGTGTCATCGAGCAGCCGTTGCATGTCTACAAGCCTTTGCTGCGTTTGCTGCTGGCCCGCCTCAAGCCCCATCACCCGTTCTTGCAACCGCGCCAGCGTCTGGGCCTGTGTCTGTTCGCCAGATTGGCTGCAAGCAGCAATAGCGCTGGATAGAAGACACACCGCCAGCCATCTCCAGTACTCCATAACTTCCCCTGTCGCCTTAAGTGTGCTCTTTGTTCGATGCGCCTGGCCGTCTGCTCAAATTGCTCCGGCAGCCGTGACAAGCCGAAGTCACGTTTCGTCAGTACGAAGGGCAGGTGGCCTTATCGATCACTTGAGGTACGCCGCCTCCTGTGTGCAAGAGGACAATGGACCTGCCCGTAGAATCGGAACCCTTGTAGATGCCGTACAGGCTTGCGCCCGTTATGGGTTGTGCGACTGGCGTGGTGCGTGTGACATAGCGATTGCCCACACGCGTCGTATACGCGTAAGCACTGGTCTGGTTGCTCCGCCGACTCAAGCCACTACTGATGTTGATGTGAAGCCCATTGCTCACAGCTGCCAACTCTTCACTGGTGGCCTGCTTCAACACAACGCCCGACCCAAGCGGGTTGCCTTCATCAACCAATTCGTATGCCCCGGCACCGTTGGCACGCACTTCAATGGATCGGGAAATGCGGCCTTGAGTGGTCACGAAGCAGCCGACGAATTGGTCCAGGCCGTGAACTTCGATGTGGGCGGCCTGCACGTTTGCGCCTTCGCAGGGCGTTTCCTGATAAGCAACGTCGCCACCTTTCGTACACTTATAAATGTCAGCTGTCGCGCTGACGGGAAGCATCGAACCCAACAAAAAACAGCGCACAAGCAAGACCTTGGCTCTATCACCAATCAATCGTTCCACAACCAGCCCCCTGGTAGACCTAATCATTCATGATAGCGGCGCTTCGGCCGGCCACTACTTCCTGCCACCTAAGGTCCGGCGACATCGTAGCGAATTACGGCCCTGGGTTGCGCGCACTCCAAGCATCCAACGAGCCCCGCCCATCAGCCATGCGTAATGGGAATGCCAACGGTTGCGCAAGTGGCTGGCTGCATGGTGCCGCCCGGCCCCCTGGGTCGCGTACGCTTCCTGGCCCCCAATGTCGCGTTTCAGCCAGGAGATAGTTCCCATGGAACATCGGATCGTGACGTTGCCGTCGTTCACCGTGGTTGGCATGGATCACCTGGTGCGAGGTTCGGTCGATGGCATTGGCCAGCTGTGGCAGCGCTTCATTCCACGCGAACACGAAATCGTCGGTCGCGCGGAGCCGGATGCCGCCTATGGCGTATGCAGTCTTTTGACGGACGGCAGCGCGCGCTACGTAGCTGGCTTGCCCGTATATGCTGATGCATCGCCACCCGCGGGCATGGTGAAGTTCGACGTGCCGGCGCAAAAATACGTGGTGTTCACGCATCGCGGCACGGCGCCGCAGATCGGCGACAGCTTCCAGGCCATCCATTCGCGCCTGCTTGCCAAGCTGGGGCTGCGCGCCAGTGCTGGCGTGGAATTCGAACGCTATGACGCGCGCTTTATCGGGCCGGACGATCCGAACTCGGAAACCGACCTCTACATTCCCATCGAATGACGGGCGCTCAAGCAGCCAGCTGGTTGATGTAGGCGCCGGTCAGTGCCTCGTTGAGGGTTTCGGTCATCTGGCGCGCCAACTCGGCATAACCCTCGGCGCGAGGCACGCGTGCCCGTTTGGGCGCGCCGCCAAGCAGGTCGATCTGGTGGCTGCCGCTGGCGTCGGAAAGGCAGGCGAACACGCAGGCGCGCGGTGAATCCAGAAAGACGCGCATCTCGATGATGGCGGCGGCGGTGATAGCTTCGGCATCGTCCGGCAGGATCATGATCGAGAGCGAACGATTGCCCTTGCGGCGGAGCTGACGGAGACATTCCTCCAGTTCGACGACCAGGCGGTGCCCTTCCGGCAGCTGGAGGTCGCGAAAGAATACCGATTCCATTTCGGAAACGATCTTGCGCACTTCATTCTCGATGCGTCCCAGAAACCCCGTGCGCAAATCCTGGCGCGTATAGCGCACCGGCATCGTGGATACCTGGACGTCGTCCTTGCGCACCAGGGTCGAGTGGTTGATGCGCGTGAAGGTCAGTCCCGCCGCCTCGTAGCTCTGCTTGGCATTGTGCCCACTGATGCCGGCGAAAGCGGCCCAGGCGGCTTTGAGGTAAGCGATATTTGGCGCTGACTGCAGCATGCGTGTTCCGTCCTGGTGGGTCCGAGCGCCCTGTGGCCGGATAGGCGGGCCACGCGGCTCCTCGTTGTCGAGGCATGATCGGGTTATCGGCGCCAGCGCGGGAAACTTCAGCGGCTCCCGGCCGCCCGCTTGCGGGCAGGCATGACTTCTGCCCTACGGCGGCTTCAGGGTCGCGCAAGCTATAAGGACAGGGCAGGGAAGACAGATTCCGTCGCGATCCTTGCGAAGCCAGGAATCGCGCGAGTCTGCCGCCCGGGTGACGGGTTTTGTCGCTGTGGAGTGCTCATCGCCTTCACGGGTAGGACGAGCTTGCGATTGTTTCGAATGCTTTTGGACGGCTGCAGTCAGTGCGCCGGCGCTTGCCGACACGGTGAACTGCGTGCCCATCAACCCCTGGGGAGTGAAGAACGGCATGACTCGATTGAAGATGCGGCCGCTGCTGACGGTGGCCTGCCTGCTGGCGACATGTGGCAGTGCCATGGCAAGTGGCGAAGAAGGTCACGGTGACGGCGGCATGCTTGGGTTTACCCCCTTTGGCGCCAATGATCAGCGCAGCCTCGAGCAACGCTTCGACGCCCAGCTCGACCCCGCCGACCAGCGCGCCTGGCTCAAGCAGATGTCGTCCGAGCCGAACCAGGTGGGCGCGCCGCACGACAAGGCGAATGCCGAGTTCATGCTGGCGAAGTTCCGCGAATGGGGTTGGGACGCGCATATCGAAACCTTCAGCGTGCTGTATCCCACGCCGAAGAAGGTCGCACTGGAATTGCAGGGCCCGCATCCCTACACCGCCAAGTTGAGCGAGCCGGCCGTGGATGGCGATGCCACCTCGGGCATCAAGGAGGGCGTGCTGCCGCCGTACAACGTGTATGGCGGTGACGGCGACATCACGGCGCCTCTCGTCTATGTCAACTACGGCATGCCCGACGATTACAAAGAGCTGGCCCGCCGCGGCATCGACGTGCGTGGAAAGATCGTCATTACGCGCTATGGCGGTGGCTGGCGTGGGCTCAAGCCCAAGCTGGCGCAGGAACACGGCGCCGTAGGCTGCCTGATTTATTCCGATCCGCGCGATGACGGCTATGGCGAGGGCGATACCTATCCGAACGGTGGCTGGCGTCCGGCCGATGGCGTGCAGCGGGGTTCGGTCGCGGATATGCAGCAATATCCGGGCGATCCGCTGACGCCGGGCATTGGTTCGGCGCCGGGCGCCAAGCGACTGGCGCTCAAGGATGCAAAAACCATCCTGAAGATTCCGGTGCTGCCGATTTCCTATGCGGACGCCACGCCGCTGTTGCAGTCGCTGACCGGGCCGATGGCGCCGTCGGGCTGGCGCGGTTCCCTGCCGCTGACCTACCACGTGGGCCCAAGCGCGGCTCCGGTACATATGACGGTGCTGTCGGATTGGGGGCAGAAGCCCGTGTACGACGTGATCGCCACCATCACGGGCTCCACCGAGCCCGACCAGTGGATCGTGCGCGGCAATCATCATGACGGCTGGGTGTTCGGCGCATGGGACCCGCTGGCTGGTAATGTCGCCCTGATGGCCGAAGCGAAGGCCATTGGCGCTTTGTACAAGGAAGGCTGGCGGCCGAAGCGCACCCTGGTCTACGCCAGCTGGGACGGGGAGGAGCCGGGCCTGCTCGGATCGACCGAATGGGCCGAAACGCATGCCAAGGAGTTGCAGCAGAAGGCCGTGCTTTACCTCAACTCCGATACCAACGGCCGTGGTTTCCTGAATGCCGGCGGCAGTCACTCGCTGCAGAATCTGGTAAACCAGGTCGCGGCTGGCGTGAGCGACCCGGAAACCAAGGTCAGCGTGCGCGAACGCATGCGCGCCCGCATGCTGGTGCAAGGCAGCAGCAAACAAGCCAATCCTGGGGAGAAGGACGACGCCAAGCTGGCGGCGCAGGGCGGTGACCTGCCGATCGAGGCCCTGGGTTCGGGTTCGGACTTCAGCGCCTTCCTTGAGCATCTGGGCGTCGCCTCGCTCGACCTTGGCTTCAGCGGCGAGGACGACAACGGCGGCATCTACCACTCGCGCTACGATTCATTCGATCACTACGCGCGCTTTGGTGATCCGACCTTCGAGTACGGCGTGGCCTTGTCCAAGGTAGCCGGCCACATCGTGCTGCGCACGGCTGATGCCAGCATCGTGCCGATGCGCTTCGGCGATTTCAGCGACACGCTGGATCGTTACGTGGCCGAGTTGCACCAGTTGGTCGACAGCACCCGCACCGACACTCAGGAGCAGCACCAGTTGCTCGATCAGCACGCGTTCGAGCTGGCCGCTGATCCAGCGCGTCCCGTGGCGCCGCCGGCGCGCGATTCCGACATGGCGGACATCAATCTCGCTCCGCTGGATCAGGCCGCCAAGCAGCTGAAGCAGAGCGCACAGGCCTACGACGTGGCGTACAACGAACGCGCCAGCACTGGCTTTGACATGCCCGAGGCACAGCAGCGCCAGTTGAATGCGCTGATGGGGAAGATGGAGCAGGCCTTGGGCGACCCGGCTGGCCTGCCCACGCGTCCGTGGTTCAAGCACATGATCTATGCGCCGGGCATGTTGACCGGCTATGGCGTGAAGACCGTGCCCGGCGTGCGTGAAGCGATTGAAGCGCGTCGCTGGAATGAGGCCAATCAATACGCAGTCGTTACCGCCAAGGTACTCGACCGTTACCGTGCGCAACTCGACCAACTGACGGCGTTGTTGAAAAAGACGTCGTAATTTATCGATTGCCATTGACCACGGAAATCAAGGCGATCCAGCGATGGATCGCCTTTTTCGTTGCGAGGCACGATGGGGAAGAGCCCATCGATAGTTGAATCGCCGGCACGGCTTCGCCGGAAGGCGGCTGAGATGAGTGGCTGATTCGGTTGTGAGTAGTGCAGGTCACACTTTCGGGCCCGTTCCTGAGGGTGGCTTGCGGTGCTCGGCGTCCCCGCTTCCGGGCCCTGGGCTCGCGGTTTGGGAAGCGCGTTCCTTCGCCTCGGGCCGGTGATTTGACAGGGTCGACATATCCATTCGCGGGCCGTGGCGGAACTCCGATATTTTTGAGAAAGTCGCGCATCGAAGCTCGCAGGCAGGCTTACGCCCATGACGCAGAACATCTACGACAACCAGGACTTCTTCGACAGCTATAGCCGTCTTAACCGCTCGATCGAGGGGCTGGATGGCGCACCGGAATGGCCTGTTCTAAGGGAGCTCCTGCCGAACCTGCGAGACACCAACGTGGTGGATCTCGGCTGTGGTTACGGCTGGTTTTGTCGTTGGGCTCGAGAGCAGGGGGCGAAGCATGTGCTCGGCCTGGATGTGTCAGAGAAGATGCTCGAGCAGGCACGGGCACTGACCGCGGACGAGGCCATCACCTACGAACAAGCCGATCTGGAGATGGTGGACCTGCCCGCAGCCAGCTGTGACCTGGCCTATAGCTCACTGGCGTTCCACTACGTCGAGGACCTGTCCTGGTTGTGGAAGAACGTTTATCGCGCCCTGGTACCGGGAGGTCGGATGGTCTTCTCCATCGAGCATCCGATCTATATGGCGTCCATGCATCCGGGATGGATCGAAGGCGCCTGCGGTCGCAAGGTCTGGCCCGTCGACAGCTATCAGGCGGAAGGGAGGCGAGTCACGGACTGGCTCGGCAAGGCTGTCGTCAAACAGCACCGCAGGATCGGTTCGCTGCTCAATCTCCTGATCAAAGCCGGGTTTTCCATTGCCCACGTCGAGGAGTGGGGGCCGACCGAAGCGCAAGTCACCTCGCGTCCGGAGCTCGCCGAGGAAAAAGAGCGCCCGATGATGTTGCTGGTGGCGGCGGACCGATAGCGTCGCCTTGGCACGAGGGAGGCTTCGATCGCGTTGATAGGCGCGGCGCCCACGTCCTCACTTGTTCGGGTCGAGCCTAGTCTTCTCGTTCCGACGCCGTCAGGTACGCCAGTTTCCGGTGTTTCGGTAGCTGCTTGATCTCCCACTCGGCGCGCGACGCCGCGGCCCGGTTCTCATAGGGCTTCGCGCCGATCAGTCGTCGCGGCGGATGAGCGCGGGTGTAGCGCGCACCACGCCCGGCAGCATGTGCCTCGTAACGCGCGGCCAGGTCGTTGGTGATGCCTGCGTAGAACGAGCCGTCCTGGCATTCGATCAGGTAGAGGCACCATTGGCGCGCATCCAGTGGCGCGATTTTCTTGCTCGTCACGATGCTCGATTCACGCCGAGCGCGAAAGCGACGGGCTTTCGGTCGCATTCCTGGAGGTCAGGAATATCTTGGCAATCAGCGCCACGATCCAGCCGAATACCAGCATGGCGGAGAGGTTGGCGATAAAGCTGTAGGTGGTGAAATGCGGCGTGACATGCAATGCCGAGAGCGGCACCACCACGTAATTCATGATGAAGAAGATCACCACGCCGTAGGCGATGCCCCAAGTGGGCCAGTTGCGCGTCTGTGCGATGCGACGGCGCGTGGCGAGCACGAAGATGGCGGCGATGATGAACGACATGGCCCACTGCAACAGCATCCCCAGCACAGCCAAGGCGGGGCCCCCTGCAAGCGAGGCTTTGCCTAGCACTCCGCCTGCAATGTACTTGAGGATCACCAGCGGGTTGTAGCCGCTGATAACGGAAGCCGCACCAACATCCACGGTGCCTGCAATGAAACCGCCCCAGAGTGTGGCGGCGAGAACGGGGTGGCGCGTACGGGTCATGGGAGTCTCCAAGGGCGTGCGTCCAGGGCCGCTACTCTAGTGAGCTGTCACGCCGATGGCGATAGGCCTTCTTTCAGGGGGCTCCATGGTTCCGTGAACGCGTACGCGGCCAGATGAGCCCGGGCGATTACAAGTTGACCATGGCGCGGAGTCGCTGGGCTGCGATCCACGGCAGGGCGACCAGCGGTGGCGCATGGTGAAGGATGTTGGCGAGTTTGTCGGCGGCGTTGCTCTCGATGGCCTTGATGCCCAAGGCCATGAGATCGAAGTCCACCAGGCCCGCCGGATTGACGCCTCGATACCAATGATGTGTATCCGCTTGCGCAGCCTGTAAGCGCATGGCGCGGTGCTCCAGCAGCGCGATCAGGGCATCCTGCGCGCGCGCGTCGAAGTCTCCCTGGGCGGCGGCATCCCATACCAGCAGATAATCCGATACCGGAAGCTCGCCGATGGTCGCGGTGGCCGCGAGATCATCGAGACTACGTCGGGCGTGGTGTCGCGTGATTTTAATGAGTTCGTTCGCCCGCGGATCATCCGGCAAGGCCTGATAGAGGTTGAGTAGTTGGCGGGGCGACCACGAGGCGGCGGCAAGGTAGGCGCGTCCCTTTACTCGCGGCGATGGCGTCGTGGTTTTCGAGTAGCGCCACTCAAACAGGCTTGCGATCTGCTGGAGATCGTCCTCGTACCGCGACACCCAGGCGGGGCCTTCGGCGACATGCAGCAGCAGGTACCCTGCAAACAGGCCGATCCCTGCCCAGGCGTCACCCGCTTCGCGCAACAGGGCAGTCGCCTGCTCGTACTGTTCGAGCATCAGGGCGAGCGACGCCGCATCGCGCAACAGGGTCCCGCG
This sequence comes from Dyella humicola, assembly GCF_026283945.1. Lineage (NCBI taxonomy): Bacteria > Pseudomonadati > Pseudomonadota > Gammaproteobacteria > Lysobacterales > Rhodanobacteraceae > Dyella > Dyella humicola. The sequence goes on along the minus strand of NZ_JAPDPC010000001.1, from coordinate 3,078,242 downwards.
GCAACCCTGCCTGACGGAGTTCGCGACATAGCCATTGTGGTTCTGCGCGTCGGCGCGGTGTACCAGAAAGTCGATACGCGCCGTGGTGCCCATCGGCGGATCCTGCAGGGCTTCCATCAGAAGTACTCCCGCATATTGGTAATGGCCGAGGGAGGCGCGTATTGCGGGTTCTCATAGACATCGGTGGGAGCCGTAGGGTCGTTCGATGGATCCCACCATTCGATGCGCTCGATCTGATTGGCCGGTATATAGACCTTTGCCGTGATTTCGCCTTCCAGCTGATAGCGTGACCACCGATGGTAGACATTGAGATCCCGCACGGATTCGGCGACGGCCGCTAAGTCGACCGCGGGGTTCAACCCGACGATGACCCACCCATAGAACAACGTGCCCGGGTGTTCAAAAGCATGGGTGGCAAAGTCGAGTGCGGTGTCCTTGGCCGAATACATGAAGTTTGCGCTGAGCAGCGCATCGCGTTCGATGCAGCCGGAAGCAAGCGAGATAAAAGGGCTCTGGTGGCCGAAGTTGTCGTAGTCATGGAGGTGACGATCGAGATGGTGATCGGTCAATTCGGGAACGACATCGGAAGGCTGGAACACACCGTTCTTGACGCTGCGCAGCCAGTTCGACTGGATGCCGGTATCGTCATCGAGCCATTGCCGCGCGTCCGCCCAGCTCAGCCCCCTGGGGTCCTCGCCCGAAATACCCTTGATGAATTTCTGGATGTACATGCGTCAGCTCCTCAACCGGGCCAGCGCGTCCAGCACGAGATGAATCAGCTCGTCGGGGCGGTCGGTGATTCCAAAGGCATGCGCCGGACAGGGGCGTTTCGCTGAGCCGACATAGAAGATCAGCGGCGGCGCGTTCGGTCGGCCGGCCAGCGCGGTGGAGAACTGGATGCCTGCCTGGTCATCGCCGCCGCGGCTGATGTCGGATAGCACCAGGTCGTAGTTGTTCATGTCGAGCTTGGCAAAGGCGTCGACGCTCGTGAGCGCCCGCGTGATATCCATGCCGGCCTGTTCGAACAGGCGCGACTCGTTGACGATGCCAGCGGGTATGTCGTCCACCCATAAAATTCTGGCGCCCTTGGTCAGGTTGGCAGACGCTGCCAATCGACGGGCCGCCTTGCTGAGTGCATCGTTGCCGATGGTTTGCCCCCGCGCCGTTGCGGCGGCTTCCAGATCATCGCGAAGTTCGAGCTCGACGCCCGCGATGCTCACCTTGTCCACGCGCCTGAGCAGCTCGCGAACGGTATCGCGACCCACCCAGAGCAACACGCCCACCAGGACCAGCGCCCAGAACACATGCGGGAGCAACGCGATAAGCGAAGACCACGGACTCTCCGGGGCGTCAGCCGATCTCAGCATGATCTCGCGCATGGTCCTGTCCTTGCCGATGCCGCGAGTCTCGTCACGAGCTTCGGCTGGCCCTACCAAAAGACATCAAGGGTGCCGGACAAGAGCTCGAGATGCAGCTCCCCAGCGAGCACGGAAGCTATTCCCAAGGCCGTGATTTTCACGTTGAGCCCCGAGACCGAGGCGGCGCGGACGTGGGGACGGCCAATTTACTTTCCCGCGTCGCGCCGACACCATGTCACCCATGCTGTTTTCAGATGCCACGAACGGGCCCTCCGAAACGCTCGTCGCGGACCTGCGCGACTACCCCGAATGGCATCGGGGTAGGCTCCGTTTCGGCCTGTGGTTGGCTCCGGTGATGGACGAAGCGTTGCACGGCTATGCCGAGGCGGTGCGGCAACGGCTGTCCGACTTGTTACACCCCATGCCGCAACGGCAGTTGCACCTGACGCTCTTCGTGTGCGGCTTCGAACAGCCGACGAGCGTGGCGGATGATGACTTCACGCCAGCGCAGCTGAGCCGTCAGATCGAGCGGTTGAATCGCGTACGCGGCGAGCCCTGCGTGCTGCCCCTGGGGCCGGTGGACAGCTTCGCGAGTGCGGCTTTCATTCCCGTTGGCGACCCGGAGGGGCGACTGTCACGATGGCGCGATGCACTAGGATGCGCCGGCCGCGAGATACGCCAGGCCGCCTACGTTCCCCACATCACCCTGGGCCTGTACCGACGCAAGCTGACGGCGAAGCATGTGCGGGCACGGCTGGGAGAACTTGACTCACCGCCCACGTCGCTCAGGGTGACCGAGTTGCATTACGCCACTTACAGCGCACAGGCCCACTTTGGGCCGTTGGAGAGCCATCATCGTATCGCGCTCCCGTCAGTGACTGGATGTGGGGGCGGCTAGAGCGACTTTCGGTGGCATAGCCCTGGTCGGCGAATCAACGAAGCGGCGTTGTAAAACGCGCTTGCGCGCGTGTCGGCGTTCCGTCGAGAGCGATTCCGTCGGTCGTCTGGACGCGCGGATGTTCCGCCGAGGCCGTCCGGCCTTCAGGTAAGCAAGGTGTGTGCATGAAACGGCAGGTGCGTGGCGCCTGTGCTCTCGATGGCCGGCTCGGCTCGCGACAGCGTTTCCTTGTTGCCATCGATGACCACCAGGATATGCCCCGAGGCAATCTCGGCCTTGAACTTGCGATGGATGACGTCGGGCACTTCGGAGCCGACCAGGGCGCCCGTCCAACAACCCATGGCAGCGGCGGCGACGGCAATCGCGCCGGCGCCTGCCAGCGTGACGCCTAGGGGCGGAATCGCGACGGCGACCAGGCCAAGCACCACCCCGGTACCGCCACCGCAGGCGACGCCGCGCAGAGCGGCGGGGTAAAAGTCGGTGCGGCCAGTCATCAGGTGATCGGGAATGTCGTCGTGCTCGATATCGTCGCGGGCGATAAGCGAAATGTCGTTGTCGGGTATGCCCGCCCGGAAGGCGGCGTCCATGGCGGCGCGCGCGCCAGCAAGGTCCGGCGTGCTGAAAACGCAACGGGATTTCATATGACCCTCCAGCCACGTCGGCGCAAGGTGCCCACATGCCAGGGGTGGAACTGGTTGGGTGCCGTACATGGCTGCAGGCTGGGAACCTGGCTGCATTCTTGCGCGATAGCGGCAACGCTGCGTGATGGCATTGTTATCACGGGGGCGGATCCAACCCGACATCGCGTCTGCTCGAACCCGAGGGGCGCCGTTTAGGCCAGGCGTTCCCGTAGACGGGATGTTTCCCGTCAAGCCAACGGTGGACCGTTATCTAGTGTGCTTGTTTGCGCTATGTTGTGCTGCTTTCCTTCGAAGTTTTCGCGTATGGGCTCTCGTCGTTCCTCGCCTCCTGAAAGCCAACCCGATCTGCTGGGAGGCGGGTCGACTGAAGCTGCTGCGATCCATCGACTGTTCTTTGCCTTGCTGCCGGGCGAGGCGGTAAGCGGTCGGATCGAACGTGCTGCTCGCGACGTGGCGGCGACGCAACATCTGCGAGCACGGCTTATCCGTCCTTCGCGCTATCACGCCACCCTGCATTTTCTTGGCGACCACCCGTTGCTGCGCAGCGATATCGTCACTGCGGCGATCACCGCGGCGGGCAAGGTGCACAGCTCGCCGTTCGAGCTGGTGTTGGACCACGCGGCAGGCTTCCACGGTCGCGAGCCGCCGTGCGTGCTGCGCTGCTCGAACATGCCATCGGCGCTGCAAACGCTGTGGCAGGACTTGCGCCAATCGTTGATGCTGGCCGGGCTGGGGGCGCAACTGTCGCGCAACTTCACCCCGCATGTGACGTTTGCCTATAGCCGTGGTGCGCTGCCGCAGCCGGCACCGATCGACCCCATTACGTGGCGCGTGGAAGGATTTGCGCTACTGCACAGCGTGGTGGGGGGAGGCGAGTACCGTACCCTGGATGCGTGGCGGTTTCCCGCGGGCTAGCCATCGCCGCTCGGCCGCCCAAAACGGTGTGAAATATCTTTGCAACAAGTGGTGCATCCCGGCTCTGGAACACGACATACTCACGCCTCCTTCCGACGCAGGTGAGATGCTCCATGTTCAAACCGTTGTTCGCTGCACTGCTGACCGCCTCGGTCACCATTTCCGCGCAAGCGGCCACGCTGGACCCGAACCAGGCTCAGGCGCGCGACATCTTCAGCCATCTCATCGCGTTCAAGAGCGAGATCGGGCAAGGGCAGGTGCCGGTGATGGTCAAGTATCTGGCCGACCAGTTCCGCGCAGCTGGCTTTCCGGAGTCGGACATCCACATCATTCCGCACGGCGAGACGGCGGCCATGGTGGTGCGCTATCGCGGCAACGGCACCGGCGGCAAGCCGATCGCGTTGATGGCGCATATGGATGTGGTGACGGCCAAGCCGGAAGACTGGCAGCGCGACCCGTTCAAGTTGACCGAGGAAAATGGCTACTTCTTCGGCCGCGGCACCGAGGACATCAAGAGCGGCGTCACCGTGTTGGCGGCGAATTTCATCCGCCTGAAGAAAGAGGGTTTCGTGCCTACGCGTGACCTGATCATCGTCTACACCGGCGATGAGGAAACCACGCAGGACACCATGCAGGATCTGGTCGAACATCATCGTGACCTGGTGGATGCCGACTTCGCACTCAACACCGACGCGGGCGGCGGCGAGCTGAGCGATGCCGGCAAACCCCTGGTCTATGGCCTGCAGACGGCGGAGAAGGCGTACGCGAGTTTTGAGCTGACCACGCGCAATCCGGGCGGCCACAGCTCGTTGCCGCGCCCGGACAACGCCATCTATGAACTGGCCGACGCGTTGAAGAAGGTCCAGGGCTACAGCTTCCCGGTGATGTGGAACGACACCACGCTGGCCTCGTTCAAGGCGTTGGGCGCCACTACGCAAGGCAAGGTGGGTGAGGCCATGCGCGCGTTTGCCCAGGATCCGCACAACCAGGCGGCGGCTGATGTGCTGGCCGCCGAGCCGTCGGAAGTGGGCAAGACCCGCACCACCTGCGTGGCGACCCTGCTGCGCGGCGGCCACGCCGATAACGCGCTGCCGCAGTCGGCGACGGCCACCATCAACTGCCGCATCTTCCCCGGCGTGGCCGTCGCCACCGTGCAGAAGACGGTGCAGGACTTGGTGGGTCCGAAGGTCGAAGTCAACCTGGTCGGCAAGGCCATCTCCAGTGACGCCTCGCCATTGCGCCCTGACGTGCTGGCGGCGGTCACCAAGGCGGTGCATACGATTCGCCCTGGCGTGACGATTACCCCGGAGCAGGAATCGGGTGCCACCGATGGCCTTTACTACCGCGCCGCGGGTATTCCCACCTACGGCGTCAGCGGCCTGTTCATGAAGAACAGCGACGCGTTTGCGCATGGCCTCAACGAGCGCATTCCGGTGTCGTCGTTCTATGACGACCTGGCCTACTGGCATGTGTTGCTGACCACGGTGGCGGGTCCGTCTTCAGCCAAATAAGCCATTGAAGCCTGTTCACGCTTCGCGCATGCCCATGCGTGGATCGTGAGCAGGCGCTTGAAGTCAGTTCAAGGCTCCGCGCGGGTTACGCGGATTCTTTGACCTGGCTCTTATGCCAAAGGGCATGGCGCGGGTTACCCTGTCGGGGCGCACAATGGCGCCCCTCACCTGACTACGGAGTTCCTCATGCGTCCGACCGTTCTCGCAGTGCTGGTTGCTCTCGCTTTCCCTGTCACCGTCGCGGTGGCCGCGCCACAGGCCGCCTCGGGTGGCGCCGTCCCGGCGTACGTCGTCGCGGCCATCAACGATCCGGCGCGCAAAGACGACACCGCCAACGATGATCGCCGCAAGGTCGCCGCACTGGCCACCTTCGCCGAGGTGAAGCCGGGCCAGAAAGTGGTGGACCTGATCCCCGGTAGTGGCTATTTCACGCGCGTGTTCAGCGCCATCGTGGGGCCGACGGGGCGCGTTTATGCCGTGTGGCCGAACGAGTACGGCAAGGAGGCCAAGTCCGATGTGCAGGCATCCAAGGCGCTGGTGGCCATGCCGCATTACGACAACGTCGGTGTGCTGATGGTGCCGGCGGCGCAGTTCAAGACGCCGGAGAAGGTCGACCTCGTGTTCACCTCGCAGAACTATCACGACTATCCGGACGCCTTCATGGGCAAGGTTGACCCGGTGGCGTTCGACAAGCAGGTATTCGATTCGCTCAAGCCTGGCGGCGTGTTCGTGGTCGTGGACCACGTGGCCGAAGCAGGCTCCGGCATGCGTGACACCGACACGCTGCACCGGATCGATCCGGCCATCGTGAAGAAGCAGGTCGAATCGGTCGGTTTCGTGTTCGACGGCGAGAGCGATGCGCTGCGCAATCCGGCCGATCCGCACAACATCAAGGTATTCGACAAGTCGATACGCGGTCATACGGACCAGTTCGTCTATCGATTCCGCAAGCCTGGATAATGGTTTGACTGATTCAGAACGACCCAACACGACGGAGGGTGCGTGCGCGCCCTCCGATGATCCGCCCCCGGTAAAGCCTGTCGAACCCGATGCCGAGGACTGCTGCGGCCAAGGCTGCGTGCCCTGCGTCTTCGACTTCTACGAGGACGCGCTGACGCAGTACTACGAGGCGCTGACGGCGTGGAAGGAACGGCATCCGGGGCAAGCGCCGGACTGATCAGCCCCTTTGACGCTGGCCTGCGCGCCTCGTTTTCCGCGGGCCGAACCACGGCCTACATGAAGGAATCGTGTAGCGCCATGCGCGAACCATCTCGTCGATCGCGGCCATATGCGGCAAGCTATGCGACTGTGTGCAGACGTGAGCGCCACTGAGCGATCACGATGCCGGCCCGCTGCCTGTCGGAAGGACTCTCCAAGATGCGCCACCCATCGTTGCGTGCGTTCGCCTTTGCCATGCTGTTCTTCGCCACGCAGGCATCGTTGGCGCAATCGACGCCGAAGACCGTCGTGCTGGAGGACCTGACCTGGACGGAAATCCGCGACCAGGTACAGGCCGGCAAGACCACCATCATCATTCCCATCGGCGGTACCGAGCAGAGCGGGCCCGGCATCGCCGTCGGCAAGCACAATGCGCGTGCAGCCTATCTGTCGCGCAAGATCGCGGAAGGGCTGGGCAACGCGCTGGTCGCGCCGGTGATCGCGTACGTCCCGGAAGGCGGCTATGCGCCGCCGACCTCGCATATGCGTTTTCCCGGAACCATCACGATTTCCGACGCCGCGTTCGAACAGATGCTGGAGTCCGCCGCGCAGAGCTTTGCCGCGCATGGCTTCCGCAACATCGTGTTCTTGGGTGACCACGGCGGCTACCAGAAGGATCTCGACCAGGTCGCCGCACGGCTCAACAAGGCGTGGTCCGGCTCCAAGTTGCACGCCATCGTGCCGCCGGCGTACTACCAGACCTCGTCGGATGGTTATGCGCAGATGCTGCGCCAGCGCGGTTTCCGCGACGACGAAATCGGCACCCACGCGGGTCTGGCAGACACCTCGCTGCAGCTGGCGGCCGCGCCGCAGATGGTGCGGCTGGATCGCCTCCAGCACGGCCCCAAGCTGGGCCCCGCCGATGGCGTCTACGGCGGCGACCCGCGCAAGGCCTCGGCTGAGCTCGGTCAGATCGGCATCGATGCTATTGTGTTACATACCGTCGACGCGCTCCGGAAAGATACCCAGGACCGCTGATTCCCTCGCGGGAACGACATCCCCACTCCCTCAAATCACTGCTGATTGCCATGGCCATCGCTACTTCTATGCGCTCATCCCGTCTGTTCCGCCTGTCATCGTTTGCGCTTGCCGCAGCATGCCTGGGCGGCAACGCCCTGGCGGCATCGTCCGTCACCACCGTTCCCGGCATGCCGCCGGTGATCAATCCCGCCAACATGTACACCGAGGCAGGGCTCGATCACCTGAGCCCCGCCGTGGCGAAGGACCCGGCGCGAATCTACGTGCCTAACCTGCGCTCGAACGATGTCTACGTCATCGATCCGGCGACCTACAAGGTCGTCGACAAGTTCAAGGTCGGCCGCAGCCCGCAGCACGTGGTGCCGTCGTGGGATATGCGCACGCTGTGGGTGACCAATAACGCCGAGCGCGGCACCGACGGCAGCCTCACGCCAATCGACGCCCATACGGGCAAGCCTGGCGCGAACGTGCCAGTCGATGACCCGTACAACATGTACTTCACGCCGGACGGCAAGGAAGCCATCGTCGTGGTCGAGGCGCACGCGCGCCTGGATTTCCGCGATGCGCACACCATGGCGATGCACTCCAGCCTGCAGGCGCCGGAGTGCAAGGGCATCAACCATGCCGAATTTGCCATCGACGGTACCTACGCGATCTTCACCTGCGAATTCACCGGCAAGCTGACCAAGATCGACCTGGTGAAGCGTCAGGTAGTGGGTTACCTGGACCTGGCCAAGCGTGGCATGCCGCAGGACATCCGCTCCTCGCCCGATGGCAAGACGTTCTACGTGGCCGACATGATGGCCGATGGCGTCTACCTGATCGACAGTGCCAGCTTCAAGCAGGTCGGTTTCATCAAGACCGGCGTGGGCACGCATGGCCTTTACCCGAGCCGTGACGGCACCAAGCTCTACGTCTCCAACCGTGGTTCGAACAAGATCCATGGCCCGCGCAATGGCAAGGGCAGCGTGTCGGTGATCGACTTCGCGACGCAGAAGGTGGTGGCGAACTGGCCGATCCCCGGCGGCGGCAGCCCGGACATGGGCAATGTCAGCGCAGATGGCAAGACGCTGTGGCTGTCCGGCCGCTTCGACGATGTGGTCTATGCGTTCGACACGACCACCGGCCAGGTCCGCTCCATCAAGGTGGGCCAGGAGCCGCACGGTCTTACGGTGTGGCCGCAGCCGGGCCGTTACTCGCTGGGCCATACCGGCATCATGCGCTGAGCATGAGCGCCGATCCGGCTGCGCTGATCCAGCGTCAGCTGCAGGCTAGGAGCCTGTTTGTGATCTCCGCGTGGCCCGCGCCGGGTCTGTTTGCCCGCAGCCCGGCGTCATCACTCAGTCGTGTACGGACGTACACTCCTTCCTTCTTCCTTGGTCTGCGCGCAAACAGCTCCCGGCGCGGGCCACGCGGAGATCGCAAACAGGCTCTTACGACAAGGATGTCGAGGCCTGGCTCGCCACCTACGCAGCCGACGCCGAGCAGTATGTGCTGCACGGCGAAAGGCTGGCGCGCGGCCATGACGAGTTGCGCCGCCGCATCGAGGTCCGCTTTGCGGAGCCCGACCTGCACGCCCGGCTGCTTAGCCGGGTCGTGATGGGACAGGTAGTGGTGGATCTGGAACAGGTCACCCGCAACTTTCCCGAGGGCAAGGGCAGCATGCAGATGCTGTGCATCTACGAGATCGCCGAGGGCCGCATCGCCAAGGCATCGTTCGCCATGGGCGCGCCCCAACTGCACGACTGATGCTCTGCTAGCGCGCAGCGACGCGCCAGCTGGCCGGGAAGCAGCCGCAACGAGCCGGCCTAGGCTTTCTGGCCTATTTTCGGGCCAGCCCGACAACTCCCTAATGAGCGCCGCTGTCTGGCCGTTGCTCCAACCAACTGATACGCCTTGACGTAGGACGCGTCGCTTCGGCCTGGCCGGACGTATTGCATCCGTGGTGTTGCCAAGGGGAAACCAGAAACGTCATGCGCCGTATGTCGCCGTTCGCCGCCTGCCTGTTGCCAGCGGTTTCGCGCTGCCTGGCTGCGCTTACGCGTGCCCGGTGCGTGCGCAGCGTGCCGCTCGTTTCCCCTTGCGTCCATGCGTAAGAGGGCACCCATCAAGGCAAGCAAGTCACTCCTGTTGTGAGATGTCGTCGTGGGCGGCCTTCGCGTCTTACGGGTGCCGTCGTCAAACCAACCCAAACCACATGGGGCAGACGCCCCGAGGGAGTCTTCATGAAGAGCACGCAATGCTGGCTGGCGCTCGCGATCGCACTTTCAGGCATGTCTTCCGCGTACGCGCAGGACACGGGCAAGGCGAACATCATCCGCGTCTACTCCGACGTGGTGGCGCCGCCGGACCAGCAAGCCTATGAAGCGGGCACCAAGGCCTTCAACCAATGCCTGGCCCAACATGGCTTCAAGTTCAGCTGGGATGCCTGGACGCACGAGACGGGCGATACGTACAGCTACTCGTATACGTCGCAGCCCGTGAGCTGGGAAACGTTTGATGCGATGCAGGCGGCAGGCAAGGCCTGCGACCAGGCAGTTCGCACCAGCGTCAATCCGCATCTGAAGAGCGAGACCAGCGCGTTCGTGGAGGTCATGCCGGAACTGACGCACATGGCCAAGGGCGCTGGCATGACGTCGCCTTTCATCGAAGTGACGTACTTCAAGCTCAAGCCGGGCCATGATGCCTCGGAAACCTTCACCGATGACGTCAAGAAAATCACCGCCGCCGCGAACAAGTCGAACTGGCCCGGCCATTACGTGGTCGGCAAGGTGCGCATGGGCGCGGAAGGCGCGCCGGATTTCATCGTGTTGTTTCCCGCCAAGAATTGGGGGGAAGTGGGTAACGAGACCAATCCAAGCTTGTGGAAGATGGTCGAAGGCGTCTATGGCAAGGACGACGCCGCGGCATTACGCAAGTCGTTGAACGAAGTCGTGCAGGAATCGTCTTCGCACGTCGATAGCTATAACGCCGATCTGACTTACAAGCCGACCAGCAAGTAAGCAATAGGAGCGACGCGTTGGCGGCCCACCTCGTGGGCCGCTCTTTTTTTCGGCTCTAACGACTGGCTCGCGAATTGCCGGCCAAGGGCTTTACGAAACGAAGCGTCATGCGGTCGGATTCACCGATCGCTTTCATCTTTTCGTGTTCATCCTCGGGGCCGGCCAGGTCGGGCGGCAGGCGATGGATATTGATGTCCTCAGGGTCGTTCGGGTTCGCATTGATTTCCGAGACGCCGGCGAGCTGGAAACCGGTCTTGAGTGCCAGCGCGATCAGATAGTCCTCAGGGATGCGGTGCAGCGCGCCTGCGGTCACGCGTGGATCGGCGAATGGTTTGGCGCGGTGTTCGGTCAGTCCGAGTACGCCGCCGGGCTTGAGTACCTCAAACGCGGATTTGAAGACCGCTTCGAGTGTGTCGGGATTATCGATGAGCCAGTCATGGGTATTGCGAAACGTGAGCACCATATCGGCCGAGTTTGCGGGACCAAGACTCACGTGCTCGGGGGGCGCGAACGGAACCATCCCGGCGATATGGCCGAACACGGCAGGATTGCCCTTGAGCTTGGCGGCAAATTTTTCCGCCTTCGGCGACGTGGCCTCGATCAGATGGCCACGCTCGTAAAGAAAGGGCGCGAGTATCTCGGTATACCAACCACCGCCGGGCGACAGTTCGATCACCGTCATGTCCGGGCGAATACCGAAGAATTGCAGGGTCTCGATCGGGTGCCGGTAGGCATCGCGTGCCTTGTTCGGTGCCGAACGCCATGAACCGTTGACCGCTTGCTGGAGCAAGGCGGTGGTGTCGTCGGTGGAGGCAGCGCTGGCCGCGGCGGGGAACAGCAGGGTAACGGCAAGCAGGGCAAGCGCTGTGCAGGTTCGGTGGAGCATGGCGTGACTCTCCCGGCGATGGTGCGCAAAGACTACGCCTAATTGAGCCGTGGGGCGGGGCGCCAACGGGAGGCAGGGGTGGCATTTGCGGCAGCTGTCCCCACATCGTTGGCTTCCTTGCCGAGGACGCAAGCATGATTCCCTTTTCTGTACTCGATCTGGCACCGGTGACCGAAGGCAGCAACGCGACCCAGGCCTTTGCCAATACGCTGGATCTGGCGCGCCGTGCCGAACGCCAGGGGTACAAGCGCTACTGGCTGGCCGAACATCACAACATGCCGGGTATCGCCAGCGCGGCGACGGCGGTCTTGATTGGGCATGTGGCGGGTGGCACCTCGACCATCCGGGTGGGCGCCGGCGGCATCATGTTGCCGAACCATGCGCCGCTGCAGGTAGCCGAGCAGTTCGGCACGCTGGCGTCGCTCTATCCGGGCCGCATCGACCTGGGTCTGGGGCGGGCGCCGGGTACGGATCACGCTACCGCGAGGGCTTTGCGACGTTACTTCGAGAGTGCGGATGCGTTCCCCGCTGATGTGCAGGAGTTGCTCGCTTACTTCGAGCCGGCCACGCCCGAGCAGCCGGTGCGTGCGGTGCCGGGCGCCGGCGTCGAGGTGCCGGTGTGGTTGTTGGGGTCGAGCCTTTTCAGCGCGCGCCTCGCTGCGGCCATGGGGCTGCCGTTTGCGTTTGCCTCGCACTTTGCGCCGGATGCGATGGATGAAGCGCTGGCGCTGTATCGCCGGGATTTCCGCCCGTCCACGCGGTTGCAGGCACCCCACGCGATGCTTGGCGTCAACGTGGTCGCTGCGACCAGCGATGGCGAAGCGCGGCGCCTGTTCACCACACAACAGCAGAGTTTCATCAATCTGCGTCGTGGACGGCCGGGGCTGATTCCGCCGCCGATCGACGACATCGAAAACTACTGGACGCCCACCGAAAAATTCGGCGTGGAACGCGCCTTGGCCTGCGCGGTGATCGGCGATGCAAACACGGTGAAGCAAGGCATCGAGGCGTTTGTGGCGCGGCATCGTCCCGATGAATTGATGGTCACCGCCAACGTGTTCGAGCACGAGGCGCGTTGCCGTTCGTTCGAGATCGTGGCGCAGGTCAGGGCGAGTATCGCGGCAGCTGAGTGATGCGCACCCACGGCCCTGTTACTGCGTAGCGAAGTTCTTGCGCAGATCCTGCTGACAGCGCACCAGCAGCATGGACGGGAATTGGGCAATCGAGCCGTCGGCGAAGTCGGCCTCGGCGTCCACCAGTCGATGTTCGGCAAGCAGCTGGTGCATGGCCAGTCGCTGCGCCGCATGCAGCACGCGGCTCATCGGCAGGGTCATGGCGTTTCGACCGGTGTCGGCGTGTTCGATCAGCGCATCCAGCACCGGTGGCGGCAAGTCCCAATGGCGGCCCACCTGCACGGTGAGTCGCATGGCGACCTGGGCACATCCGGCGACAAAGGCGGACGAGCAGCCGGTCAGCGTCACCTCTAGGTCTTTTTCCAGCAGGCGTGCCACGGCGCCAAGGCCGCTATACCCGACCAGGCCAGCAAGATAAGCCTCGAAAGGGTCGCACTGACTCTTGCTGAGAAAAACGGCGGCATGGGCGCTGCGTTCGGCGTGGTCCCACAGGCGCTGCCCCACGAGCTGCCCATTCGCGCCCGCGCTGGCCATCAGGATGGGTTTCATCACGTAGGAGGTCACCACGTGGCGCAGGCCGATCTGGCCGAGAAGCACCACGGCGTGTTGCAGGCTTCCGACCGGATGGGCGGTGCGGTAGGTGATGCTGCCGGTGACGCGCATGACTTCGCCCACCAGCACCGGGTCGCGGCGAATAAGGTTGGCCAGTTGGGCGCCATTGAGGTTGTCGCTCTTCATGGCGCGCATCAGCTGGGGCAGCACGGTGGGCATGCGCGGCAGGGTGCGCACATCGAAGCGGCCACTGTCGCAGAGCTCCGTCAGGCGCTGCAGCAGGGCTTGTTCCCCGGCGGACGCCGCGTTGTCCCCCGTGCTGGGTGGCAGGTTCAGGATGAAGCGGTGGAAGTGTTCCTCAACCTCGTCACCCGACACCGTGCCATGCGCGGCCTCGATCGGGTTCGGCGTGTTGCGATCGAACGCAGCCTGACGCGGCGCCGGGGTTGTCGGCGCGCGTTCACGTGCGAAGAGTCGCCACCAATTGCCCTTCATCTTGCCCTCCGCTCCCCGTGCACGCCTTCGCGTCGCTTATGTATCGGCACCTCGCCAGAAAGATGTAGCGTGGATTTCCCGGCCTGCGACGCGTTATTCAGTAATCGGCGCGAACCCGCGAATGCTTTAGCCAGTGGGCGGCGCCCTGACCAGCAAGGAGGCCGCTGGCGAAGCAGGCGGTGAGCAGGTAGCCGCCGGTGGGCGCCTCCCAGTCCAGCATTTCGCCGGCGCAGAACACGCCAGGCAGGCCGGTTACCATCAGTTGGTCGTTCAGCGCTTCCAACTGGACGCCGCCGGCGCTGCTGATCGCCTCCGCGATGGGGCGTGCCCGCGTCAGCGTGAGCGGCAGGCGCTTGATCGTGCGGGCCAGCACGTCGGTATCGTGGAACTGTTCGCGGGTCAGCACCTCGTGCAGCAGGGCCGCCTTGACCCCGGTCAGGCCGGTCTGGCGACGCACGTGGTCGCTCATCGAGTGACTGCCGCGGGGCTTGGCGAGGTCGCGCTGCAAGCGTTCGAGCGGGCGGTCGGGGGCCAGGTCGAGCTCCAGCCTGGTCTGGCCATGCGCGGCGATGGCATCGCGCAGCGGACCGGAGAAGGCGTAGACAAGACTGCCTTCGATACCTGTAGCGGTGATCACGCACTCGCCCTGGCGCGTGTGCTCGATGCCCTTCGCGTCGCGAAAGTAGATGGCGACAGGCTTGAGCGGGGCGCCGGCAAAGCGACTGGCAAGGTGCTCGCTCCAGCCGATATCGAAGCCGCAGTTGGACGGTAGCAGCGGCGTAAGCTCGACCCCACGTGCAGCCAGCCACGCTTGCCACGCCCCATCGGAACCCAGTTGCGGCCAGCTGCCGCCGCCCAGGGCCAGCACGACCGCATCGGCGCTCACGATGCGCTCGCCATCGGGCGTGGCCATGCGCAGGGCGCCGTCGTCCGTCCAGCCCAGCCAGCGGTGATGCACATGGAAGCGCACGCCGCTTTCGCGCAGGCGATGGACCCACCCACGCAACAGCGGCGCGGCTTTCAAATCACTGGGAAAGACCCGGCCCGAGCTGCCGACGAAGGTTTCCACACCCAGCCCGCGGGCCCATGAACGTAGTGCATCGGCGTCGAAGCTCTCCAGCCACGCGCCTACTTCGTTCGCGCGCGCACCGTAGCGCTGCACGAAATCGGCCTTGGGTTCGCCATGCGTGAGGTTCATGCCGCCCTTGCCGGCGATCAGGAATTTCCGCCCTACCGAGCCCTTCGCCTCGTAGACATCCACGTCCAAGCCGGCCGCGCGCGCGGTCTCAGCCGCCATCAGGCCGGCCGGACCGCCGCCAATGATGATCAGGCCGGGTAGGGGGGACGATGCAGGCATGGGATGAATTCGTGACCGTGAGTAAGACGATAGGGCGACGGTGCCCGGCTGACGAGCCGGGCTGGCCCCAGTCAATTGGCCGGAGCCATGCGCTTCAGCGGTTGTACCGCGGCGCCGGTGCCGGCGGAATCGCCCATCAGCTGCAGCTCGCCATCCTGGATCAGGCACTGCAGGCGCAGCGTGCGTTCGGCCATGGCGGTCAGCGTGGCCACCGTATCGGCAGGTACGTCCAGCACGGTGAGGTTGCGGTGACGGGCGAGTGCACTGGCGTTCTTCTCCCACCAGATATCGGAGGCACGGCCGCCGTAATTGATCACCACCACCTGCTCGGCGCGGCCGCAGGCTTTGCGGATACGTGCTTCGTCCGGCTGGCCCAGCTCAATCCATTGCTGGATATCGCCGCTGTAGTCCTTGCGCCAGAGATCGGGTTCGTCATCCGCGCTGAGCCCCTTGCCGAATTCCAGCCGTTCGTCGGCATACAGCGCGAACGCGAGCAGGCGCACCATCAGGCGTTCCTCGGTCTCGGAGGGATGGCGCGCCAGGGTCAGCGCATGGGTGGCGTAGTAATGCCGGTCCATGTCGCTGACTTGCAGCTCCGCCTTGTAGATGGTGGCGTTCAGGGCCATGAGGGCATCCGGTGAGGGTCAACCGCTCATTGTACGTGGCTCTGCTGCCTGGCTGGGTCTATTTGGCCGTCAGACGATCGATCAGCGGCTTGATCAGGTCCATCGGCAACGGGAAAACGATGGTGGAGGCCTTGCCGCTGTTGGACATGTCGGCCATGGTCTGCAAATAGCGCAGCTGCAGGGCCTGCGGCTCCTGCGACAGCATGGCGGCGGCATCGCGCAGCTTTTCCGCAGCCTGCAGTTCGCCTTCGGCGTGGATCACCTTGGCGCGGCGCTCGCGCTCGGCCTCGGCCTGGCGGGCGATCGCGCGCACCATGGTTTCGTTCAGGTCCACGTCCTTGATCTCGACATTGCTCACCTTGATGCCCCAGGGGTCGGTGGCTTCGTCGAGGATCTGCTGCAGGCTGTGATTGATCGAGTCGCGTTGCGAAAGAATGTCGTCGAGTTCGTGCTGGCCGAGCACGGAGCGCAGGCGGGTCTGCGCCAGCTGGCTGGTGGCCTGGAAAAAGTCCGCCACCTGCAACATCGCCTTGTCCGGCTCCATCACGCGGAAATACACCACGGCATTCACGCGCACCGACACGTTGTCGCGTGAGATCACATCCTGCGGCGGCACGTCCATCACCGTCACGCGCAGGTCCACGCGCATCATCCGCTGCACGATGGGTATCAGGATCACCAAACCTGGCCCCTTGGTGCCGGTATAGCGGCCCAACGTCAGCACCACACCACGCTGGTATTCCGGCAGCACCTTGATCGAGAGGAACAGCAGCGCCGCGATCCACACCACGATGACACCGACAAAGCCGAGCATAAACGTCTCCTTTGGCCATCCGGATATCAGGCAGGCGTTACCCGCAGCAACAGGCCATCACGCCCCACCACCCGTACACGCGCACCGGCAGGCAGCGCAGACTCACATCGAACGCGCCATTGTTCGCCGCCGATCCGCGCCCAACTTTCCCCGCCGGCATCCACCGGCTGCAGCAGTTCTC
Organism: Dyella humicola; assembly: GCF_026283945.1. Classification (NCBI taxonomy): domain Bacteria; kingdom Pseudomonadati; phylum Pseudomonadota; class Gammaproteobacteria; order Lysobacterales; family Rhodanobacteraceae; genus Dyella; species Dyella humicola. The sequence goes on along the minus strand of NZ_JAPDPC010000001.1, from coordinate 3,061,677 downwards.
CCGACGCCAGCAACATTTGCGCATCGCCGTTGAACGGGCGCGCCCGTCGTGATCGCGTGACGAGTCGAAGCAGCAGCGTGAGCAGCGCCGCTGCGGAAAACGCGATGCCACCGATCACGCCAAGATTCACCGCATAACCAGGCACACCGGTGTTGAACAACATGATCGAGCCGACCACGAAGGCGATCAGTCCGCCGATGCCGATCGCGCCGACTGAAGGCGCCAGCGCCTCGGTAAGCATCAATCCGACACCGAGTACCATCAGCGCCAGGCCCGCGTAGTTCACCGGTAGCAGTTGCAGCGCATACAAGCCAATCAGCAGGCAGATGGCACCGGCCACGCCGGGGAACAGCGCGCCAGGATGAAACGCCTCGAGCACCAGCCCGTACACGCCAGCGAGTAGCAGCATGTAGGCGATGGTCGGGTTGGTGATGATGCCGAGGAAACGCGTGCGCCAGTTCGGCGCGTAGTCTCGTACGGGCAGGCCGGCGGTCTTGAGGACCAGCTCGTTGCCCGCCACGCGCACGCGTCGTCCGTCGGCGCGCACCAACAGGGCATCGGTATCGGCGGCGATCAGGTCGATCACGTGCTTCTGTAGCGCCTCGTCCGCGGTCAGCGTGGCTGCACCACGCACTGCCTGCTCCGCCCATTCGGCATTGCGGCCGTTGAGCTGGGCCAGCGAGCGGATCGAGGCGATGGCGTCATTGAGGACCTTGGTCTGCTCGGCATCGGACACGGGCTTCGCGGACGAGCCAGCGGGAGACGGGGCGTTACCCAACGGCAACGGGTTTTCACCGCCAAGCTGCACCGGCGTCGCCGCGCCAAGATGCGTGGCTGGGGCCATCGCCGCCAGGTGGCAGGCGTAGAGAATATAGGTGCCGGCGGAAGCGGCGCGCGCGCCCTCCGGCGCGACAAAACCCAGCACAGGACGTTTCGCCGCGAGGACGCTGGCGATGATCTGCCGCATCGAATCGGACAGGCCTCCGGGCGTATCCAGTTGCAGCACGATGGCCGTTGCCCCGTCGCGGGTGGCTCGGTTGAGGGTGTCGTCGACGTACTCGGCAGCCGCCGGGCCGATCGGGCCGCTGAGCTCGATGCGCGCCACGAACCCGCTGGTGCGCACGGCACCGCCAGCGGCCTGTCCGGCTGCTGTGGACACGGCAAACGCCACGACGAGCAGGGCGCTTCCCACCATCCCGATCCATCGCGTCACGCAGTGCCTCCTCATCGGTGGCGATATCAGATTGCACTGAGAGATGTTGTTTCGGTGTGAGACGGGGTGCCCGGTCGGCTGGATTGCGTAGCTACCGTTCACCGTCATGCCAGCTAACGCAGGACAGATGCGAAGCGCGCCGCACACTCGCAACTCCCCTCACCGTCATCCCCGCGAAAGCGGGAGGCGCTTTACAACAGCGAAGCTGGTCATCCAGCGCCTTTCGCTCTGTCTTGACGTGGCCGCGACCTGGCTCGCCTGCCGCGGGCTTCCGTCCTCCTGCCGGAGGCCGGGTCACTTTCTCTTGCGTGCCCAAGAGAAAGTAACCAACGGAGAAGGGCACCCCGTTGGCGCTTGCCGAGCTCACGCTCGGCAAGTCCGTGAGGGTCGGCCTGGCTTTTCGACAGGGCTCCTGCCCTGACGAAAAGGCATCGGCATCCCTGCCGATGCCCCCTGCGGGGCCAGATCGTCCGCCCCTCACCGCCGCACAGGGGCCCCTAAAGTCAAAAGCAGAGCCGAAGGCTCGAGCAGCTGGCGCTGCTCATCGCAAGCGCTGCGCGCTAAATAAAGCCAAGCACAGCCTGCCAGGCGTAACTTGGCAAGTCGTGGTTGGCTTTTGCTTTTGCTTTTGCTTTTGCTTTTGCATTGGCTTTGGGGGTTGCTCTACCGCTCTCCGGTCCCCTATGGCGCGGCGGGTGGGTGGAGGAAAAAGCCCGCAGGGTGGCCGGCAGGGATGCCGGCCAGCTTGGCGTCAGGGCAGGAGGCCCTGTCGACAAACCTCCGTAACCCACCCGCGCACCTGGAGGGCGCAGCCCGGAAGGCGCGCCATCGGGGTGGCCTTTCTCTTGGTTACTTCTCTTTACTCCGGGCATCCTGCCCTCCGCCCTTCGGGCCGGCTTCGCCGTTCACGCGTGCTCCTGCACGCGGGTGGCCACGCAAAGAGAAGTAAACCGGCCTCCGGCAGGAGGACGGAAGCCCGCGGCAGGCGAGCCAGGTCGCGGCCACGTCAAGACAGAGCGAAAGGCGCTGGATGACCAGCTTCGCTGTTGTAAAGCGCCTCCCGCTTTCGCGGGGATGACGGTGAGGGAGTTGAGGGCGGTTCGCCGGGATGACGGTGAGGGGCGTTGACGGCGGTTCGCGGGGATGACGGTGAGGGAAGCGGCGGCGTTTTGCGCTTAGCCAGACATTTGGTCATGGAGAATCACCAGGTACTCGTACAAGCCCGACCGATGTAACCACTCGGTCGGGCCCGCTGTCCATCAACCCGACGACGCCTCAATGCTCATTGATCTGCAGCTTCTCCAGCAGCAGATTGAGCTTGCCCTTCATGGCGTCTTCCGGCCGAGGTCCATCCACCCCATAGAACGCCGTATACAGCACCTCGGGCTTGGCATCCGCCGACACCGGCGTGCCGCCCACCGTGCCGATGAAGGTCATATCGTTTTCGCTGTACGGCACGCCATCGTCCGGGTGACTGCGACGAAGCACCTTGCCCCAGTAGTTGCGGTAGCTGTCGTCCAGGTCGTCGGACGGTGCAATGTGGCGGTTGACCGTGATCTTCTCGGCATTGTCGATATTGGATTTAACCGTGACGTTGGAAACATCCCACACGACCTTGCCGTGGTCTTCGAAGTAGGACATGCCCAGCACCAGCTGGCTGTCCTTGTCGATCTTCTGCAGCGCGGGCGTATAGGAGAAATTTATGCGCTTGGATTGATAGCGGAAGTCGTTGTCGTAGTCGAAGTGGATCGCGATATCTGACAGCACCGCCGGCAGCAGTTCGGTATTGGCGAGATACTCCTTCCACTGCGCCAGCGTGCCGCTGTAGGCGACGTAGAAGAAGTTGGTGAGGGCCTTGAGGTCGCCCATCTCTTCATGCGCGGACTTTGCCGTGACGACGCGAACCATCGCGGCGTAGCCATCGGGAACCGGAAGCATGAAGGCGATGAGCTTGGAGTTGTCATAGGCCATCGGCCAGACACGTACCTGCCAGTGGCGCTGGTAGGCATCCGTAAACGTCTGTTCCTCGGTGGGCTTGCCCAGCGATGTCACCTTGACCTGCTCCGGACCCACGCGGCGTTGCAGCGGCGCGCCCTTGAGCAAGAGATCCATGACCAGCTTGGGATCGCTATAGAGCTGCTTGCTCGACACGTCATCAGGCTTGCGTAGATGGAACATCAGCTGATTGCCGACGACCGCCTTGGACACGTAGCCGTTGTGCGGGAGCGTGCCCTTGCTTTCGCTGGTGCTGGTGGCCACCCAGGTGCCGCTGCTGTTGCGATGAAGCAAGGTCGGGAACGGGTTGAGAGTGGAGTTGCCATGCAGCATGCGGCTGGAACCCGAGCCTTTCGGGAACATCGTGTCGGCGTTCTCCGCCAACAGGTCGTGCAGCTGTTGGTCGACGTAAGCGTCGTACAGCTTCTGAAACGTCGCGCTGAAATCCGCGAAGCTCTTGGGCAGCGGGAACTGCGCCTTGAACGTACCCGAGTGTTTGTCGTCGATGGCGTCCAGCTGGTACAGCTGGCGCGTGTCCGCGACGGCGAGATCGGCCGGTGCCTTCAGCACCATGTCGATGGGCAAGGCGTAGTTGAGATTCTCGTCGGGCGATTTCATCAGCACGACGCCGATGACCTTGCCATCCTTGTCGAGTAGAGGGCCGCCGCTGTTGCCGGGTGATGCCGCGGCAGAGAAGCGCATCCATTTCCAGCGACCGTTTTCCTCTTCGGGCGTCTGCGAGGTATACAAGCCATCACGAATCACGATGCCGGTACCCAGCGCATTGCCGACGGCGTAGACGACATCGTTCATGGCGGGCTGCGTATTCACTTCCAGCGGCGCGATCTTCGGCGCGTTCTTCAGCGTGAACTCGACAAAGTCTTCCTGCAGCGAGTAGCGCGTGATCTTGTCGATGGCGTAGACGTTGCCGCTGGCATCACGCACGGCCGGTTCGCCCATCAGGTTGCTGATGCCTATCGCCAGTACGTGGCCGGCGGTGACATAGCGGTTGTCACCTACGGCAAACGCCGTGCCCACGGAGTAGTACTTGTCGTTGCGCAACTGGAACGGCAGCTGGTCCAACGGCAATGGCTTTTCGTAGGTGAGCGTGTCGTTGACCGGCTTGGGTACCACGACCTCGAACGTCGCTGCCTGCACCCTGGGCAGTACCGCCGGGTCGAGCGTCGCCGCGCCGACCGCTGGGGCGACCCATAGGGCCAGCCAGGCAAGCCAGGCCACCGTGGGCCGCGACGCCAGCCGATGCGGGAAAAGCATTTTCCGAGCGCTGCCTACCCGTTTTTCCATGTCCCGCCCCAGTCGCATATCCGTGACGCCTTGGGGGCGCCATCCCCGGGCCTGCGCCCATTCGATGGGAAGTGTAGCGAAGGTTCTGGCTGGGGAAACGGGTGGATGCAGCTGCCAGGACGTTGCCTCGAATGAGTCGGTGACCGGCCACGCCACGCTGCGCAAAAAAGCGGGCGACAGGCTATAAGCTGGAGCCTTCTTGGTGGAGCCCGCATGTCCCGTTCGATCGCCGCCAGCACGTTCCATCTGCCGCCCGGACCCTGGTCGACGGTGCTCGATGGCTTATGTGCACAGTTTGCGCAAATCCCACGCGCACATTGGCTGGACCGGTTTGAGCGGGGGCGGGTGCAGGATGAGGAGGGCCGCGCCCTGCAGGTGGATGCGCCGTACCGTGCCGGCCTTTGCGTGCGTTACTTCCGCGAGGTGCTGGACGAGGCGCCCATTCCCTTCCACGAGACCTTGCTGCATGTCGACGCGCACCTGGTCGTGGTCGACAAGCCGCATTTTCTTCCGGTCACGCCAGCGGGCGGTTTTGTTCAGGAAACAGTACTGGCCCGGCTCATTCGCACGCTCGACAACCCCGATCTGGTGCCGTTGCATCGTATCGACCGGCATACGGCGGGGCTGGTGATGTTTTCCGCCGATCCGGCCAGCCGCTCTGCCTACCAGGCGTTGTTTCGCGAGCGACGCATCGAAAAGCAGTACCGCGCCTGGGCACCTGCCTTGCCGCAACTGGCGTTCCCTCACGTTCGGCGCTCGCGCATCGTTGCCGGCGAGCCGTTCTTCCGGATGCAGGAGGTGGAGGGCGAAGCCAATAGCGAGACGCGAATCGATGTAGTGGATCGCGCCGGCCACCACTGGCTCTATGCGCTGCAGCCGGTCACCGGCAAGAAGCACCAGCTGCGCGTGCATATGAGCGGCTTGGGTGCGCCGATTCGGCACGACACGTTCTACCCGGGGCTGACGGAGCAGGCGGCGGACGATTATGCGCACCCGCTGCAACTGCTGGCCCAGGCGCTCTCCTTTGTTGATCCGCTGAGCGGCAAACGGCGTCAGTTCAACAGCGAGCGCGAGCTGCTTTCACTTGAGTGAAGGCGTTTGGCCTGGCGGCCAGCTAAAATGCGCTACTACCGATGAGCTGGATATTCCCTGCGTGATGGCTGCCGTGTTCTCCGCTGCTGCTCCCGATGCGGCGCTGGAGGCTTTGTTCGTTCCGTTTGAGACGGGGCTGCTGAGCCTGCCGGCGGACGGGCGCGCGTTATTCATGCGCGCGCGAGATGGCTTCCGTCTGCGCGAGATGGCGCGTCCGGGCTGGGTCTGCGAGCAGAGCTTCAAGCCGTTCGCCGATGCGCTGGAACGCAGCGGGCTGAAGCTGGGTGCGCCCGATAGCGACGAACGTTACCCCTTGGTGCTGGTGTTGCCGCCGCGGCAACGCGACGAGGCGCGCGCGCTGTTCGCACAGGCCATGCGCCGTGCCGCTCCGGGTGGGGTGGTGCTCGCGGCGATGCCCAATACCGAGGGGGCCAGGTCGGGCGAAGCGGACCTCGCTCGCCTGGCCGGCTCGCTGCAGGTGATCTCCAAGCATAAATGCCGCGTGTTCTGGACTTCGCCCTTGGGCGATGCGGCTGGTTCGCAGCTCCTCGACGAATGGTCTGCGCTCGATGCCCCGCGACGCAACGCCGCCGGTTATATCAGCCGCCCGGGCCTGTTCGCCTGGGATCGCGTCGACCCCGCTTCAGCCTTGTTGGCAGCGCACTTGCCAGCCGATCTTTCCGGGAGGCTGGCGGATCTTGGCGCGGGCTACGGCTATCTCGCCACCCAGGTGCTGGCACGTTGTGCAGGCGTAACGGGCATCGACCTGTACGAAGCGGAACGACGCGCGCTGGAGCCGGCACGATTCAATCTGGAAGACGGCCAGCGTGCGTGCGGCAGGCCAGTAACGTTCGCCATCCATTGGCATGACGTGACGCAGGGACTGCCTCATCGTTACGACGTCATCGTCAGCAATCCACCGTTCCATCAAGGCCGCGCCGACCTGCCCGAACTGGGGCGCGCGTTTATCGATACGGCGGCCGCCGCGTTGTTGCCGCACGGACGCCTGTGGCTGGTGGCCAATCGCCATCTGCCCTATGAGGCCACGCTGGCCGCACGCTTTACCGAAGTACGTACGGTGACAACGCAGGAAGGTTTCAAGGTGATCGAAGCACGCGGAGTACGCGCATGAAATTGGTCAAGCTGATCGCCAATCTCGGTTATGGCAGCCGCAAGGACGTCGCGCTGATGTTTCGCGAAGGACGCATCACCGATCCCGATGGCGACGTGTTGTACGCCGATGACAAGGTGCCGCATGAGCACATCCGCGTCGACGACGAACCGCTCGATCCGCCTGCGGGCCTGATCCTGATCATGAACAAACCACTGGGAGCCACCTGCTCGCGCAAGGATCAGGGGCGCGTGGTTTATGACTTGCTGCCGCCACGCTATCGGGTGCGCGATCCGGCACTCTCAACCGTGGGTCGGCTTGATCGCGACACGTCCGGCCTGCTTCTGTTCACCGATGACGGCGCGCTGCTGCATCGGATCATCTCGCCGAAGTCGCGGGTGGCGAAAGTGTATGAAGCCACGCTCGCACAGGATCTGGGTGGCAACGAGGGCGAATTGTTCGCCAGCGGCAGCATGATGCTGGAGTCGGAAAAGGAGCCGTTGGAGCCAGCGATGCTGGAGGTGTTGTCGCCGCGCCATGTGCGCCTGACCCTGACCGAGGGACGCTATCACCAGGTACGCCGCATGTTCGCTGCCGTCGGCAATCACGTGGAAACGCTAACGCGAATTTCGGTAGGCGGTCTCACGCTCGGTGATCTTCCGGCAGGCAAGTGGCGTGCGCTGGACGAGGGCGATGTGGCAACGATTTTCGCGGGGCCGACATCGACCGGTTGAGCGCGACTCAGCCGGTCAGATACTCGCGGCGGCGGGCCAGTTCGTCTTCCCGGCGCGAGTGGGCGCCAGGCTGCCAGGACACCAACTGAAAATGGCCGGAATCGTGGTCTTGAGAAATCCTCGCATCCTGCGTGTCCCGGTGGGGGAGCATCCCTGCTACCAGCTGCATTCCGCGCTCAAAGGCGGAACGGGCAAGAAGCATGTGCATAGTCAGACTCCCGGCTACCCCTGTGTAGCCGCGTGAATGCACTCTAACCATCTTCACCCGTCATATACAAATGCCAACGGTAACTGAACGAGGGCAGCTGCATATTGCAGCGCGGCATGCGCCGTTCACAAAAGTGAAGACGCGACGTCCCTGGCATATTTCACGACAGGTCTTGCATCAAACGAACCCTAGCCAAACATCAGAGCACGACGCTTCACATCGCGGGAATTGGGCGGCACATGCATCATTTGCGTTTCGACAATGCTTTCACTCGTGAACTTCCTGGCGACCCGGAAACGGGAGCGCGTCAGCGACAGGTGCTGGGAGCGCTGTACTCGCGCGTCGATCCGACGCCAGTCGTGTCACCGCGTGTCGTGGCCTATTCACAGGAGATGGCGCGGACGCTGGGTCTGAGTGAGCCTGATATCGCCAGCGCGGATTTTGCAGCCGTATTCGGTGGCAATGCGTTGTTGGAAGGCATGCAACCCTATGCCGCGAACTACGGCGGCCATCAGTTCGGGGTCTGGGCCGATCAGCTGGGCGACGGACGCGCGATCTCGCTGGGCGAAGTCCTCGACGCGCACGGAATGCGTTGGGAGTTGCAGCTGAAAGGCGCCGGTCGCACGCCGTATTCGCGAGGTGCCGATGGTCGCGCTGTCTTGCGCTCCTCCATTCGCGAATTCCTCTGCAGCGAGGCGATGCATCACCTCGGCGTGCCGACCACACGGGCTTTGAGCCTTATCGTTACCGGAGACGCCGTCGTGCGCGACATGTTCTACGACGGCCATCCGGAGGAAGAGCCCGGCGCCATCGTCTGCCGCGTGGCACCGTCGTTTATTCGTTTCGGCAACTTTGAGCTGCCCGCAGCGCGCGGTGAAATCGAACTGTTGCGGCAATTGGTGGACTTCACCATTCGCCGCGATTTCCCCGAACTGCAAGGCCAGGGGCAGGCGCTGTACGCCGAGTGGTTCGGCCAGATATGCGAGCGCACGGCGGTGATGGTGGCGCACTGGATGCGCGTAGGTTTTGTGCATGGTGTGATGAACACCGACAACATGTCCATCCTCGGACTCACCATCGATTACGGCCCGTACGGCTGGGTCGACAATTTCGATCCGGAATGGACGCCCAATACGACGGATGCAGGCCGTCGCCGCTATCGTTTTGGCCAGCAACCGAATGTGGCGTGGTGGAACCTGAGCCGCCTGGCGATGGCGCTGGCGCCGCTATTCGAAGGCGTGGAGATGTTGCAGGCAGGATTGGATCGCTATGCGGTGACCTACGCCGCCGCGGATCGTGAGTCGATTGCCGCGAAGCTGGGCCTGGCCGAATGCCGTGATGACGACGTCGAGCTGATGCGTGCGTTGCATGTGCTGCTGAGCGACGCGGAGGTCGACATGACGCTATTCTTTCGTGCACTGGGCGATATCGATATGCAGGCGCCATCACTCGTGCCGCTGCGGGAAGCGTTCTACGACGAGGTGAAACGAAGCGATGCGGAGCCCGCGTTTCTCGCGTGGCTGGCGCGCTATGCAGCGCGCGTCGCCGCCGACCCGTTGTCGCTTGAGCAGCGCCGCACGCGCATGCAGAACGCCAATCCGCGCTACGTGCTGCGCAATTACCTCGCGCAGGAAGCCATCGATCGCGCCACGGAAGGTGATTACGACGGCGTCCGCGAATTGCTGGATGTCATGCGCCGCCCCTACGACGAACAGCCAGGCCGGGAGCGTTATGCCCAGAAGCGCCCGGATTGGGCGCGTCAGAAAGCAGGCTGCTCGATGCTGTCGTGCAGTTCCTAACGAAGCGCGCCATCGAGGAACTGCCCCAACTGCGATGCACTGAGTGCACCGGCTTGTCGCGCGACCTCGCGTCCGTCGCGTAACACCAACAAGGTGGGGATGCTGCGTATACCAAAACGCGCGGCCAGGGCAGGTTGCGCGTCAGTATCCACCTTCGCCATCCGCAGCTGCGGTTCAAGCTTGCGTGCTGCCTCGGCAAAGACGGGAGCAAAGCCGCGACACGGGCCGCACCATGGCGCCCAGAAATCCACCACCACGGGCACGTCGCCACGACCGGCCACGGCATCGAAGTTGGCGGTGCTCAGTTCGATCGGTTTGCCCTCGAACAACGGTTGCTTGCATCGGCCGCACGCGGGGTGCTCGCCAAGCCGCTCGTCGGGAACACGATTGAGGGCGCTGCAATGAGGGCATGGGACACTCAGTACGTTGGACACGATGGACTCCAGGTCCGAAACTCACTGGCACATCAAATGGTGCTGGCGCGGTGTCGAAACAAGGTGTGCATGGGCGGCCCACAATGAATGCACGCGGCAAAAAATGCGGCAAGCGCAAGCCGATGCATGCTCCAGCCATCCGCTGTGTGGTGGCATTGCTGGGAGCGTGCTGGACCTTGCCCAACACCTTGCTGGGCTTGCTGGTTGGCGTGGTCTGCCTCCCGTTTGGGGCGCGCTTGCAGTGGCGCGGTCGTGAGTTGGCGCTCGCGTTTCGTCGCATGCCATGGCGCGGTGCTGGCGGCGCCTTGACCCTGGGCAACGTGATTCTTTACACGAGCGATGAGCTGGATAGTCCCTGCTATACCTACGCGCATCGCGCGGGCGAGCGCCGTGAAGCCGTTATTTCGCTGGCTGACCACGAGCGAGCGCATGTCTACCAGTTCATGCTGCTGGGCCCGCTGTTTCTTCCGGTGTACCTGCTCTGCGGTGGCGTAAGCGCGCGCAATCCGTTCGAACGCTCGGCAGACCGCTATGCGCAAAGTGGACGAGGGTGGTGGCCTTCATAGGCGTCCTGAGATGGCGTTGGATAGGCCACGGCGGGGGAGTCGCGGCGGCGGACGGCATCCCCGCTTTGCTTATGGGCCGCTGCCGCCGTTATTGCTTGGCGCGGGTCGTGGTTGCGGTCGGGGCGCGTGGTTATCGCCGGGCGGCCGGTTGCCCTGGTTAGGTGGCGGGCGGCTGCCACCTGGGGGCGGCTGTCCAGGATTCGTCGGTGGTCGATTGCCCTGGCTGGGCGGCCGGTTGCCCTGGTTCGGCGGCGGGCGGCTGCCGCCTGGAGGCGGTTGCCCAGGATTCGCCGGTGGCCGGTTGCCCTGGTTGTGTGGTGGGCGGCCCTGGTGCGGCGGCTGCGTGGCGATGGGCGGCGGACGCGCGCCAGGATTCGGCGGTCGCGGCGCCTGACCGAGCGGCGGCCGATAAGCCGGCCCGGGCGGATAGGCGACCGGGCCCGGCGGGCGATAGCCCGGCAGGTAACCCGGTGGGCGCGGTGGCGGTCGGGTCGGGTAGGGGCGGCCGTACCAATAGTCGCGATTTCGATAGAACGGCCGGTCCCGGTAGTAACTGCCCCAATACGAGCCGATCGCGAACGCGACGATCGGAATGCCGATCTGCGCACCATAGTCAGCGATGATCACCGGCTGGCTCTGATAGAAGTACTGCACAAAGGTGCCGGGCACCCAGCCACGCATGCCCATGGTGATGACGTCGCACCATCCCCAGCCCGCGGTGCATCCCTGCACGGCGACACTGGTCCCGGCGGGCAATTGCGCGATGGTGGGGTAGCCCGGATCCGGTCCTGCGTACAGATCGGTGTAAGCGGTGAGTACACCGTTCAATATTTGCGCGAAGGCGGGAGTGGCCACGCCTAGCGACAGCAAGACAGTGCAGACGAATCGCTTCATCGACGCATCTCCGGGTAGACGCAAGCAGGAGACTGCGCCGCCGGCGGAGTCGACGTCAATGCAAACGGCGCGTTTGCTGCGCGCGATTAGCTAGCTGTTCAGCGCGCCGTCTTGCGCTGTTGCCAAGGCTGGACAGGTCATTCAGCGCCGCAACGGCACGGCGCCACATGGCAAGGCTTCGGTGCCGTCACAGGCACGGGCCAGACGCTGCACGCCGGTGCGTTGGAGGCCATCATGCGGCCCGTTTCACGCGATTTCGGCCAACTGTCCCTGCACCTCGTTGATGGAGTGGCGAATGCGCTGACTGAAGATGGAGTCTTCATGGTGGATCAGCACCAGCCGCTCGGTTGCGCGGGTCATGGCGACATAGAGCAGACGTGCTTCGTCGACCTCGTCCTTGCCGGGCTTCGGGAGCGAACCCAGACCGGGGATGATCACCAACGGAAATTCCAGCCCTTTGCTGGAGTGCATCGTCACCAGTTTCACCGTGTCGTCGACCACGAACAGCGAACTCTTGCCGTTGCCCTCCGCGAGGCGGCTGGGTATCTGCGCGCGCTGCAAGGCCTCATGCAGCTTCTCACCCTCCCAGCCATTGCGGAAAATCACCGCCATGTCGGACAGGCGACGCCCGCCTGCGTGTTCGTCACGCAGTCGTTGGATGATCGCTGGCAGCTGGTCTTCCATGCGTTCCACACGGATCAGCTCCGGCAGCGCGCCGCGACGCCCTGCGCTTTCGGGTGCGATCAGCGGTACGCCGTCGTCCTCTTCTGCACGCCCGAGCAAGAGTTCGTTGGCAAAGCCGCGTGCCACCGAAAGGATCTCCAGCGTGTTGCGATAGTTGAGCTTCAAGATGGTGGTGCGGCCCTGCGCCTGCACGCCGAGGCTCTTCCAGCTGAGCTTCTTGCGGCTGGCCTGGCCGTAGATGTTTTGCGCATCGTCGTACAGCACCAGCAGCGAATTGGTCTGGGGGTCGATCATCTGCACGATCAGCTTGTACCAGTCCGGCTCGAAATCATGGCCTTCGTCGATCAGCACGGCACCATACTGAAAGCGCGGAATCTGTCCGCTGTCGACGCCGGCAATCACCGCCGGCGGTAGTTCCTCGGCGTAGTGCGGCCCGTCCGCCGGCAGCGGCACGTGGTAGGCCGTGAGCATGCTGCGGCACCACTTGTGGAAGTTGTAGACCTGCACCTTGTCGCTGAGGCCGCGCTCGCCCATCAGCTGGTCCAGCCGTGCCGCCAACGTCTTGTTGTAGCAAAGCACCAGGATCGGCTTGGACAGGGCGCGCGCCAGTTGCATCGCGCGAAAGCCGAGGATCATGGTCTTGCCCGAACCGGCCACGCCATGAATGATGCGGTGCTCGTCGCCAAGTGAGCGCGCCAGCAGTTCCTGCTGCGCATCCATGACCTTGACCAGGTCGGGGATCTCGAGTGTCTTCGCACTGCTGCGGTCACCCTGCGCGAACAGGCCGAACTGGCCCTCGCCAAGCTCCACGCGAATGTCCGGAAACAGGTGCCAGCGCACGCGGTCGATCTGCGGCAAGGTCAGGGCCGTAGGGAAGATCTGCGGGAACATCGCCCACAGCCGCTCCTGGAATGCCTCGGGCTCCACCGCTTCGTACATCTCGTCCTGGCAGATCACCAGGTGCGCGGGAATCACTGTCTCAAGCTGTCCCGCCTCGAATTGCTTGCGGCTGATATTGGCCAGCACCAGGCCGTAGCCCCAGGGCATCAGCAGCTTGCCCTCGTATGTGTGGCCAGGCGGGTGACGCAGCGCAGGGTCGCGCTGCAGCACCTTGCAGATCTCGTTGGCGTAGTCGCGCGCCTGCATCAGCGGGTTGTGCTCCTTCACGCTGCTGTTCCCGGCAAGCAGGGTGAACTGGGTGCGGTCGGCCTGCTGGATGGTACCCGGCTTCCAGTCCTTGACCTCCAGCACCAACAGGCCACGGCGTGGATGGAACACGATGAAGTCGGGGCGGCGCTGGCTGGGGCCGACGGCTACGTCGTACCAGAGCAGGTAATCGTCTTCGAGCTTATGTTCCAGCCGCTCCGAAAGACGTTTCTCGCCGCTGGTCATCTGCGCCAGACAGCTGTTGCGGGTGGGAATGAGCGTCGCCAATGAGAGTCTTCCTGATGCCTTTGCGTGGCCTGCGCCAGGAGCTCTTCCGCCCCCCTGACGTTCCGATCCGGGCGACGTTAGCCGATCGGCGCGGCCTGTCAATCGCAAGGCTTCGCTCGTGCGGGGCCTAGTCCCAGCGTTGCAGCCCCTCGGCAGGGACGCCCACGCGCGCGCATGCGCGGCTGGCAATGCCATCGTGCAGGGCGGCCCGGAAGATGGGCGACACCGACCAAAGCGCGCGCGCCGCGAGCCGCGCCTGAGCGCGCTGCAACGGCGAGCGCTGCAGCAGGGTCTCCGCCCACGATGGCAACAGGGCAGCGCCCGCCTGGAGGAACACGTCACGTGACAGGCCGGCGATAGGCACCGGCAGACGCACGCGCGACAATACGTCCAGCACTTCGCGCGAGCGCCCGCTGAAATGCAGATCGGGTCGGACTCGCCTGAAGTAGTGGTTGACCTGGGCCTCCGACGCCGGCACATCACGCGCGCCCAGCGCTTCGGCGACACGTCGCACCTCGTCGTAGTAGCGATCGGCGGCACCGGCCGGCAAGTTAATGTGGCTGTATCGCCGATAGCCCTGCAGGAAGCTATAGGCCTCGGTCACGTGCACCCAGGTCAGCAGGTGAGGGTCGTCGGCGGAGTATGGACGTCCATCTTCGGCGATGCCTCGAACCTGTCCGTGGATGGTTCTGACGCGCGCGATCAGTGCAGCCGTTTGATCGCGGGGCGCATACGTGGTGCCGCTGACGAAAGACGTGGTACGGCGCAAGCGTCCGATCAGGTCGTCGCGGAAATTCGAGTGGTCCCATACGCCGGCCAGTGCCAAGGGGTGCAGGGTCTGCAACATCAGCGCGGCGAGGCCACCCGCAAGCATGCCCGGAAAATCCGCATGCACGCGCCAAGTGGCGCTGTGCGGGCCGAACAGGCCAGGGTCGCCGTGCGGATGATCGTAATCGACGTGACCTCCGCCGCCACGCGGAAAGGCGCTCAGCACCCAGCGGCGGATGGGTTCTCGGGCCGGCAGGGCCAGCAATGTCCAGGGCGAGGGCATGGCCCAAGTTTAGCGTGTAGTTGCAAATGCATCTTTTGCACGCGACAAATCGCTGTGTTATCTCTATCGCCCATGACGACCACCTCCGCCCGCCAGTATTTTTGGTATCACGGCTATCCGATGCCGCTGGCGGAGGGTTGGGCGCGACTGTCGTAACGACAAGACACCATTCCCGAACATGCCGCCAGCCCACTACTGGCGGCTTTTTTTTGGGCCGCGAGTGGGATCCTCCAGGAGAACACCGTGAACCAGCCCACCGACGATTTGCGCATCCGTGCCCTTACCACGCTCAGCACGCCCGCTGAGGTCATGCGCGATTGCGCGCTGACGGGCCGCGCCGCCAACACCGTCGCTGCTTCCCGCCAGTCGCTGCATGGCATTCTGGCCGGGGACGACGACCGCCTCGCCGTGGTGATGGGTCCATGCTCGATTCACGACACGACCGCGGCCATCGACTATGCAAGGCGCCTTGCCACCCAGCGCGATCGCTACGCCGACGAACTGGAGATCGTGATGCGCGTGTACTTCGAGAAGCCGCGTACCACGGTGGGCTGGAAAGGACTGATCAATGATCCGGACCTGGATGGCAGCTTTCACATCGACAAAGGCCTGCGGCTGGCGCGAGGCCTCCTGCGCGACATCAACGAACTCGGCGTACCGGCCGGTTGCGAGTTCCTGGACATGATCACGCCCCAGTACATCGCGGACCTGGTGGCGTGGGGCGCGATTGGCGCGCGCACGACAGAAAGCCAGGTGCACCGTGAGCTGGCCTCGGGGCTTTCCTGTCCGGTGGGTTTCAAGAACGGCACCGATGGCAATGTCAAGATCGCCGTTGATGCGGTGCAGGCGGCGTCGCAGCCGCATCATTTCCTGGCGGTCACCAAGGATGGCCAGACCGCCATTGCCGCCACCACGGGCAATGAGGATTGCCACGTCATCCTGCGCGGCGGCAGCGCCCCGAATTACGACGCCGTCAGTGTCGATGCGGCTTGTGCCGTCATGGCGCGCGCGGGCTTGGGCGTGCGGGTGATGATCGACGCCAGTCATGCCAACAGCGGTAAGCGGCCGGAAAACCAGCCCGCGGTGGTGGCTGATATCGCAGCCCAGCTCGCCCATGGCGAGCAGCGCATCGTCGGCGTGATGGTGGAGAGCCACCTGCTCGGTGGGCGCCAGGACCTTGTGCCCGGGCAGTTGCTGCGCTACGGGCAGAGCATTACCGATGGTTGCATCGATTGGGACACGTCGCTCACCGTGCTTGAGCGTTTGGCGGAGGGCGTGCGTGCACGTCGCGCGGCATTCGCGCCGCGCAAGCTGGCTGTACGTGTCTGACTGACCGGTCAGCCCCAGCCTTCGCGCGACGTGTTTTCCGGATCGATGGTAAGCGTCAGTCGTGCGACTTGCGCGTTCCCTGCATGGGCAGGCGTCAAGGCGGCGATCGATTGTTCGCCGTGCTGCGTGGTATAGACGTTGTCTTCCTGCAGCGTGGTTCGGGCGATGCCGTGCCGCTGGTAGGGCGCGTTTTCCATCGCGGCGATGCTGGCCTGCTCTTCGAAGAACAGCTGGCCGGTGTGCACGACGTGGCCACCGCGGTAATGGCCATCCGTCAGTTCGCCACCGACATGCAGTTTCATGTGGATGTGGTTGCAGCGCCCCATGTAGTAGCCAGGGAAAATCGTGTGGAACGTCACCGCGCCGCGTGCATCGGCAACCTGTACACCGCGAAGAAAGGTGAGCTCGTCGGTCGTCACGCTCTTCGGCGGATGAGTACCCATGCCCATGTGGCCATCGGCGCCTGGTGGTGGACCCGGCGGTCGGCCTGACGGTGGCGGTCCAGGCGGCGCTCCCATGCCGGGGCCTCCCGGTTCGCCATGGCCGGTAAATCCGGAATATTCGCCCTGCGCATCGCAATGCCACACTTCCAGCGCGGTACCACTGAGTGGACGACAGGTGCGGCTATCGACCACCTCGAAACGAAGCGTGAGTGGCAGGCCGGATCTGCCTTCGGTGACGTCCTGCCGAAACAGCGCGCGATCGAGGTAGTAGGGGCCTTCCGTCTGCTCCGCACTCAGTCGGCACGCCGGTCGTCCGTCGGGCAGCGCGCGCACCATGCGCGACCAAGGCAGTACGGCGATACCGCCGAGGCAGAATTGCACGAAACGACGTCGATTCAGGACGGTCATCGGGAAAGCGCTCGCGTGGAAGGCATGCCATGCGGGGGCACATGGCAGCACCAGACAACGCGGCTCAAGGCGGATGGGATGACAAGGCGATGCGTATTCCAGCCGCCAGGGGCATCCCTAGCTTTCCAGCTGCGCGTCGAGCGTGATCTTTGCCTTCAATACCTTGGACACCGGGCAAGCTTCCTTGGTGGCCTTGGCGATCTTGTCGAACGCGGCGGCGTCGATACCGGGTGCCTTGGTTCGATTCGTCAGGTCGACGGTGGTGATGGAAAATCCATCGCCATCTTTATCCAGCGTAACCACCGCCTTGGTGTCAATGCGCGTCGCTGCAAAGCCTGCCTGTTCGAGACCCGCGGCGAGTGCCATGGTGTAGCAACCTGCATGTGCCGCACCCAGCAATTCTTCGGGGTTGGTGCCGGGGCCGTCTTCGAATCGCGAACGAAACCCGTAAGGCGCATCGCGCAGTACGCCCGTATCCGTCGACACCGTGCCTTTGCCATCCTTCAGACCGCCCGACCAGGAGGC
Source organism: Dyella humicola (assembly GCF_026283945.1). Lineage (NCBI taxonomy): Bacteria > Pseudomonadati > Pseudomonadota > Gammaproteobacteria > Lysobacterales > Rhodanobacteraceae > Dyella > Dyella humicola. The sequence goes on along the minus strand of NZ_JAPDPC010000001.1, from coordinate 3,044,452 downwards.
GGAAGCCGCTTTTTTCATGATCGTTTCCTCGCCGTGGGTCACGGATGTCGGTGGAAGTTTGCCGAAATCGTCATGCACGAAACGCGAAAGCCGGATGTCGATACCTTCACGCCGGATTCGCCAACGGATGCTTTAATCTTGCGCGCCCATGTTCCATCCACGGAAGCGTTTCATGTTCGCCGAGATCAATCACAACCCGAGAGAGCATCGTTTCGAGGTCAAGGTCGACGGCATTCCATGCGTGCTCGATTACACGCTCTTGGATGGCGTCATGACGATAACGCATACCATCGTGCCGTCGGCGGTGGGTGGTCGCGGCATTGCCTCGAATCTCGTGCGCACCGCGTTGGACAAGGCGCGTGCAGAGCACTGGAAGGTCGACCCTGCTTGCTCCTATTCGGAGATCTGGATGACGCGCCATCCGGAGTACGCGGATCTTCATGTCTGAAGTACGCGGTCACCCCATCCCCGTGTCCTGAACCTGGCTGGCAAGGCGCTCCACGGGAGCCTGCTGCCGCGGCACCGCACCGAAAACGGAATTAAGATGCGTGATGCCCGAAAGCCGGGTCAGGGAGAGACTGTCTTGGTAATGAGCCGTTCGACCGCAGCAGGGGTTGGTGCATGAACGCCCCGATCGACAAACACAACGAGAACGATGTCGCGGGTCACCGTTGGCGACCCTTGCGCATCCTGCGGGGGCGTCCACGGTTGGCGATTGCCGGCGTCATCTTCCTCGCAGTCGGACTGGCGCTGTGGAACGGCTTTCATCTGCCGCCCTTCACCGCACTGCTACTGGGCTTCGATGTGGGGGCGCTGGTTTATCTGAGCGCGCTTGCAGTGCTCTTCAACCAGTGCACGACGATTGATCAGATGCGACATCAGGCGAAGGCGCAGGATGCGGGGCGCTGGGGCGTGCTGTGGGGTGGCCTGGCGCTCACCGGCATCGTGGCACTGGCGCTGACCACGGAGCTGCATGCGGCCCGTAGTGGTGGCGCCGAGGCATTACTGGTCGCCGCAGCCAGCATCGTGCTGTCATGGCTGTTCATGAATTCCATGTTCGCCATGCATTACGCCCATGGCTTCTATGGTGACTACGGGAAAAAGCACGAAGGGCTGGAATTTCCAGGGACCCAACAGCCGGACTATTGGGATTTTGCTTATTTCGCCATCGTGATTGGCATGACATTCCAGGTTTCGGACGTGCAGATCACCAGTCGCTACCTGCGTCGCGTGGCCCTGCTACACAGCGTGATGGCGTTCTTCTTCAATGTATTTATTATTGCCATCAGCGTGAATATCGCGGCAGGCTTGGCCGCCTAGCCCGTCTTTCGCCCCGGGTGTGCCGGGGCGCATAACCTGCAGCGCTCAGTCGCGAAAATTGTCGAACTGCAAAGGCAGCTCGACGTCGGCCTTGCGTAGCACGGCCATGGCCAGTTGCAAGTCGTCGCGCTTCTTGCCGGTGACGCGCAGCTTGTCGCCATTGATCTGCGCTTCGACCTTGAGCTTGGCTTCCTTCAGGCTGGCCACGAGCTTCTTGGCCACGGCCTGTTCGATACCCTGCTTGACCGTGATCTTCTGGCGGGCGCCACCCAGGTTGGTATCCGGGTCTGCAACGTCGAGCGCGCGAATATCGATCTTTCGCGAGGTCAGTCGACCGCGCAGGATGTCCAGCATCTGCTCCAGCTGGAACTCGCTGGGGGCGCTCTGGGTGATCACGAACTGGTCCAACTCGAACTTGGCGTCGGTGCCCTTGAAATCGAAACGACTGGCCAGCTCTCGGTTGGCCTGGTCCAGGGCATTGGTCAGCTCGTGCTTGTCGACTTCGGAAATCACGTCAAAGGAAGGCATGATGGCGGCTCGGTGAACAGTGAAGACCATGCAGTGTAAGCGATGTGGCGCCGGCTGTCGGATAATGCACGACTTGTGCAAGAGGATTGGGTGATGACGGCGGTGCAGGCGTGAAGGTGGATGTGCTTATCATTGGCGCCGGTGCCGCCGGGCTGATGTGCGCGATAGCGGCCGGCCAGCGTGGCCGGCGTGTGCTGGTGGTGGATCATGCCAACAAGGTCGGCAAGAAGATCCTGATGTCCGGTGGCGGGCGCTGCAATTTCACGAATCTCGGCGTCACCCCGGCCAGCTACCTCTCGGCCAATCCGCACTTCGCCAAGTCGGCACTGGCGCGCTATACGCCATCGGATTTCATTGCGCTGGTCGAGAAACATCGCATTGCCTATCACGAGAAGGAACTCGGGCAGTTGTTTTGCGATGACTCGTCCAAGCAGATCGTTCGCATGTTGCTGGACGAATGCCACGAGGCCGGCGTACGTATCGAAACGAGCTGCGGTGTCGAGCGGGTGCGGCGTTCGCAGGAAGGGTTCAGCGTGATCACGGCGCGTGGTGAAGTGCATGCCGAGTCCCTGGTGGTCGCTTCCGGCGGCCTGTCGATTCCCAGCATGGGTGCCACCGGCCTTGGCTATGACATCGCCCGACAATTTGGCCATGCCGTGTTGCCGGTCAGGGCAGGGCTGGTCCCGCTGACCCTCAGCGGCAAGCATCAAGAGCACTATCAGGACCTGGCCGGCGTGGCGTTGCCCGCGGTGGAGGCACGCGTGGGCAAGCGCTCGTTCCGTGCTGGCATGCTGTTCACGCATCGCGGCATCAGTGGGCCGGCGATCCTGCAGATTTCGTCCTACTGGCAAGCAGGCGACGATCTGCGTATCGATCTGCTGCCTGACCAGGATGCCGCGGCGTGGCTGCAGTCACAGCGAGTCGCGCGGCCCGCCGCCGAACTGAAGAACGTACTGGCTGACGTGCTGCCAAAGCGTCTCGCCCAGAGGTTGTGCGAGCTATGGTTCGAGAGTCGCCCCATGCGCCAGTATCGCGAGGGGGAGCTGGCGAACATCGGTGCCCAGTTGCACGACTGGCCCATCGTCGCCAGTGGCACCGAAGGCTATCGCACGGCGGAGGTCACCCTGGGCGGCGTCGATACCGACGGTCTTTCCTCGTCGACCATGCAGTCGAAACTCGTGCCCGGCTTGTTCTTTATCGGCGAAGTGGTCGACGTCACGGGCTGGCTAGGTGGTTACAACTTCCAGTGGGCATGGGCGTCCGGGCAGGCCGCCGGTGAGGCGGCCTGAGCGCCCGTTTCGCACGACTTGAACACCGCAGGTGTTTCACTCCCCCGGTGCACTGACTGCAGGAGCTCCCCATGAAAGTCGGCTTTATCGGTCTTGGAGCCATGGGCAGTGCCATGGCCAGCAACCTGATCAAGGCAGGTCACGAAGTGACCGTGTGGAACCGGTCACCGGGAGCGACCGAGCCGTTGGCCTCGCTCGGCGCCAAAGTGGTCAGGAGTGCAGATCGCGCGGCGCAAGGCGAAGTATTGTTCAGCATGCTGGCCAACGATCAGGCCATGCGCGACGTCCTGCTTGTCGGTGGCCTGCTCGATGGCATGGATCAAGGCACGGTGCATGTGAATCACGCCACCATTTCCGTCGCGCTGGCGAAGGAGCTGGCTGATGAGCATGCCACGCGCGGGATCCAGTATGTCGCCGCGCCGGTGTTTGGTCGTCCCGACGTGGCCGCGGCGGGCAAGCTGAATATCCTGGCCGCAGGCAAGCCGATGATCATTGAACGCGTACGGCCCTTGCTGGAAGCGATGGGCAGTCGCATCTGGCCGCTGGGCGACGCGCCGGAGCGCGCCAACGTGGTGAAGATTGCGGGCAATTTCATGCTCGGCGCAGCGATTGAAAGCATGGCCGAGGCATCGGCGCTGGCGCGGGCGCACGGCGTCAGTGCGGGCGATTTCCTGGAGGTGATGACCGGCACCTTGTTCGCCGCACCGGCCTATCAGGGCTACGCCAAGCTCATTGCAGCGCAGCGCTATAAGCCAGCTGGATTTGCGCTGCCGCTGGGCTACAAGGACATCGGTCTTGCCTTGACTGCCGCTGACGCTTTGCGCGTGCCACTACCGTTGGCGGGCTTGCTGCGCGACAGCCTGCTCGAAGCGCTTGCCGCGGGCGACGAGGACGTCGACTGGTCGGTGATGGCGGAAGTGGCCGCGCGTCGCGCCCGCCTGGCTGAGAGAGAGCTCTAACGCGCCTGCCGACGCTGGGTGAGCCAGCGGTCCAATTGGTTCGCAAACGCCTGCTTGTCGCGAGCATGAAACGCCGCCGGACCGCCGGTATCAATGCCGGCGCCGCGCAGTTCTTCCATGAAGTTGCGCATGCCCAATCGCTGCGCGATGGTCTCGGCGGTATACAGCTCGCCGCGCGGATGAATGGCCAGGCCACCTTTCTCGATCACCAAGGCCGCGAGCGGAATGTCCTGCGTCACCACCAGGTCATCCGCGCTGACGTTTTGCACGATTTCGTTATCGGCAACGTCTAGTCCCGCGGGTACCTGGATGGATCGAATGAGACGCGAGGGCGGCGTGCGCAGCCATTGATTGGCTACCAGGGTGACGGGAATCTGTTCGCGCTCGGCGGCACGAAACAGAATCTCCTTGATCGCCACGGGGCAGGCGTCAGCGTCGACCCAAATTTGTGCGTCGGGGTTCAATCCTGGCCGTTCCAGTGCAGGGTGCCGTCAATGATGGTGTGCGTACGCCCGCCAATCCATACGGTGTTGCCATCGATACGTACCACGAGACTGGCGTCGTGACCGATCTCGCGGCCCTGGCTGACCGTGTAACCGCGAGCCAACGGGCCGGTGGGCTCGGCATGGGCTATATAGGCAGCGATCAAGCCGTTCGCCGCGCCGGACGCGGGATCTTCCACCAGGCCGACGCCAGCGGGAAAGGCTCGCACCACCAACTGATAGTCCGGGTGCGAGCTGCGCGCGAACACACACAAGCCCAGGCTGTCGGTGGCGCGCGCCAGCTCGCCAATGGCCGTGTGGTCGGGCTGCCAGCGTCGCAGACAGTCTTCGTCCGAGCACTCGGCCAGCCACCAGTGACGGCCGCCGGCCACGTAGGCGGGCGGCAGCGTACCCAGTTCAATGCCCGTCAGTGCGTCATGCAGCAGCGGGTGGGCATCGTGGCCGGTTTTCTCGACCGTCGCATGGGGTGATTTCAACAGCAACTGGCGCGAATCGCCGCTGCCCTCGATCCGGATGGGCAGCACGCCGGCGCCGCATTCCTGCCACAACACGCCGTCAACCGGGGCGGCCAGGCCGCACAGCAGCACGGCGTGTGCGCTGCCGATGCTGGGATGGCCGGCAAAGGGAATTTCCTTGTGCGGCGTGAAGATACGCACGCGGTAGCTGGCATCCGGCTGCGTCGGTGGCAACAGGAAGGTGGTTTCCACCAGGTTGGTCCAGCGGGCAAAGGCTTGCATGCGAGCATCGCTCCAGCCGCTAGCGTCAGTGACGACGCCCAGATGGTTGCCGCCGCCGCGCGTGGCGGCAAAGACGTCCAGATGCAGGTAACGGATCGACATGGATGTGGTCTACAGGCGTTGGGGGGAACGCGTGAAAGGCGCGAATCATAATCCGGATTGCCCCGGAACGCGCGGTATTTCGCCGCGGGTGGAGTCGACAAGTGGTCCGCGCGCCGCCAAGATGGCGCTCTTTGTCGTCGCCCCTCGGGCCTTCTGGAACACCGAATGATCACCCTGATCATCATTGGCATCACCTGCGTCGTGTCGTTCATGGCGTTCAACAACGCGCGCCTGATGAACGACCTGATCCTGTGGCCGCCCGCGATCACCCGCCATCGCGAGTATCACCGGCTGGTGACCTATGGCGTGATTCATGCCGACGGCAGCCATTTGTTGTTCAACATGATCACGCTGTTCTTCTTTGGTCGGGTCATGGAAGGCCTGTATACGGCCAGCCTGGGCACGCTGGGCTTCGCGCTGTTCTATATCGCGGCGCTGGTGGTCTCGATCCTGCCCACCTACCTGAAAAACCGCAGCAACCCCAATTACCGCAGCCTGGGTGCATCGGGCGCGGTCTCGGCGGTGCTGTTTTCATACATCCTGATCGCGCCGTGGGCGCGCATCGTGGTGCTCGTGCTGCCCATGCCGGCGATCATCTACGCGGTGCTGTATGTGGCGTATTCGGTCTACATGGACCGGCGCGGCGGCGGCAACGTCAATCACAGTGCCCATTTATGGGGTGCTGCGTTCGGCGTGATCTTCACCTTGCTGATTCGCCCCGACGTCTTGACGCACTTCCTTGGCCAGCTCGCGCAGCCGCGATTCTGAAGCGCCTGCGGGCAGGCAAGGCTGGCAGGTAAATATTCCTGGTTCAGTCGTCTGCATTCAGTGGGCACTTAGCCATTGGGGTCTAGCGTAGAGCTACCCACCCCTGAGGCTTCGGTCATGAAACGCATGCTTGCCGGCATCGCCCTGGTGGCCGCCACCTTGGCGATTTCCGGCTGTTACTACGACCCGGGCTATAACTACGTTCGTCCCGGCGTCGCCTATGGTGGCGATGCTTACTACGGTACCGGCGTGGTCTATAGCGGCGGCTACCCGGGTTATTACTACCCGGGCTACTACGGCTATTACGGTTGTTGCTACGGACCGACGGTGGCCGTCGGGGTGGGTGGCTGGTACGGCGGGGGCTACTACGGCCGTTACTACGGGCACGGTGGGTACTACGGCCACGGCGGCAACGGTCACTACGGCGGGCACGGCTGGAGCGGCGGACACGCAGGCCACGGCGGCAACGGCCACTGAAGTCAGTGCACAATGGCGGCATGAGGTTGATTGCCGTGCTGCCGCTCACCAGACCCCTACTTAGGCCCATCGTCGTTCTGGCGGTGGGCTTTATGCTTACCGCCTGCAGCACGATGGGCTACTACGCCCATGTGGCGGGCGGGCAGGGTGCCCTTGTGCTGCATCGCGAACCAGTCGCCAAGGTCATGGATGACCCGGCCACCGATCCGGCGGTGAAGCAGCGGCTGGCATTGTCGCAGCAAGCGCGGCGATTCGCTTCCGAACATCTCGGCTTGCCTGATAACCGCAGCTATACCAGCTACGTCAAGCTCGATCGACCTTATGTCGTGTGGAACGTCCTCGCGACGCCGCGCTACTCCGTTGAGCCGGTCCAGCATTGCTTTTTCATTGCCGGTTGCGTTGCGTATCGGGGCTATTTCGAGCGTGACAAGGCGAAGACCGAGGCAGCACGGCTGGAGGCGAAGGGCAACGATGTCTACGTCAGTGGCGTCAGTGCGTATTCGACGCTGGGCTGGTTTGCCGACTCGATCCTCAGCAGCATGATGCGTTGGGACGACGACGAACTTGCGGGAACGATTTTCCACGAGCTGGCGCATCAACTGCTCTATGTGAGGGACGACAGCGCTTTCAACGAGTCCTTCGCCACCTTCGTGCAGGAAGAAGGCTTGCGCCAATGGCGACGATCACGCGGGTTGCCGCCCCAGGACGATCATGTCAAGGCGCTGGACGATGGGTTCACCAAGCTGGCGCTCGACCTGCGCGATCGCCTGAAGACCCTCTATGCGAGCGGTGCGAACGAACCCGCCCTGGCCGCCGGCAAAGCGCATGAAATCGAGGCCTTTCGCATCCGCTACGCGCAATGGCGTGAGCGCGAGTGGCCGAACGATCACAGCTATGACGCGTGGGTGGCGGCGCCGATCAACAACGCGCGGTTGCTGCCTTTTGGGCTTTATGACCGTTGGACGCCAGCGTTCGCCGTGATGTTCGCGCAGGCTGAGCAGCAGTGGCCTGCGTTCTATGCCAGTGTGCGCGAACTTTCGCGGCTTGCACCGGCGCAGCGTGAAAAAGCCCTGCAACAGCGGCTCGACGCGGCGGTTCCGGTCAATCCGGAAGGCAAGGATGATGCCGGAAGCGCCCTGGGTACGCTTCGCTAGCGGGTTGGCTCACGGCTTGCTGGTTGTCTTGCGGCCGGCCATGTGGCGCAAGTAGGCAAGCAGCGCATCCATATCGCTATCGGACAAGGCCTGCCGGTCAAAACCCGGCATGCGCGCCTGCGGCCATTGGCGTAGTGATTGCGGATCGCGGATATAGGCGCGCAGCAGATCCCCACGCAGGTATTCGGTTGGATTGTGCGGAATGTTCAGGTCTGGCCCGAGTCGCGCATCACCCTGGCCATTGAGCGTATGGCAGGCGAAGCAGGTGCGCTGGAACACCGCAAAACCTTGCTGCACGATGCCATCCATCTTCTGCGCGGGATCGGGCCGGATGCCCGGGAAGCGCTCTGCCACTGGTGCGAGCTTGCGGATGGCGGCCAACTGGTAGGGCCATTGCTCCGGGCCGATCTTCATCGACGACGGATCGGTCCACACCACATAGAACGGCCCCGCATCACCCTTGCCTTCGGCAAGCGCGGGCCAGGGATGCGCCGGCTCTTCAATGGCCAGCCAGGCTTCCGAGCCATGCGCCTGGCGAAAGAGCGCAGCGGGGATCTCGGCGGCGAAACCATCGGTGGCGACGAACAGCAGGGCATCCTGGGCGGAGGAGCCGTCCAGCAACGCCTTGAGTGGAACGGCGCGATAGCGCATGGCGCGTTTGAACGCCACGTCGTCAGGAATGCTGATCGTGCGCGCGTCATCGCGTGCGAGCAATTGCGTGGTGTCGTAAGTCCGCACGCCGTGACCGAGATCGATCTTCAACTCCGCCGAGTGCACGGGGAGGGCGAGGAGTAACGCAATGAAGGACAGCCGGCGCAGCAGCGAGGTCATAGGATTTCCTGTCGTAAGCGCCGCGGATTGTAGGGCCAGGCGAACTTCCCTGCGGCGGGCCTGGATGGGGCCCCGCAGCGACCGCATATGGGTAACATCCCGAGCGCCGCGTTGGCGGGGAAGAAGTCATTATGTTCAATGATTTAGTGGGCCACACGGGCGCGTATCCAGCGCCGTGAGCGGCTCCAGCTTGCCAGAAGCTGAATGAAACCGAGGGAGCCCTTGAACTAGATCAGGGGCGGCCACACTAATGTCACGTATCGCCGTGACGGCGACAAGAAGTGGTGCAGCAAGATCGTGCCACTGGGGGGTCGGTCCAATTCCCCTCTTTGTTTTTTGAGACCGGCCTGACAGAACCTCGGTAGTCCCTCCCCTGACTACCGAGGTTTTAATTTTTCTGGCGATCACGACACGCTCGCATCGCGAGTACCCGGACGGGGATAATCATGCTTACCGCTGCGCCGCGCGCCGCCTTGCCGCTTGAGCGTCTCATGATCGTCACCTCCCTGCTCGACACCGACCTGTACAAGTTCTCCATGATGCAGGTAGTGCTGCACCACTACCCGGCAGCGCAGGTCGAGTACAAGTTCAAATGCCGCAACCCTGGTATCAACCTGGTGCCCTATATCGACGAAATTCGCGCCGAACTCGACGCGCTGTGCTTGCTGCGTTTCACCACGGACGAACTGGACTACCTGCGCAGCTGGCGCTTTATCAAAAGCGATTTCGTCGATTTCCTCGGACTGTTCCAGCTCAACGCGAAGTACGTCGATATCCATCCTGCCGCAGATCGTCCCGGCGAGATTGAGATCCGCATTCGTGGCCCGTGGCTGCACACCATTTTGTTCGAAGTGCCGCTGTTGGCGATCGTCAACGAAGTGTATTTCCGCAACACCCAGCCAGGGCTTGATCTCACCGAAGGCAGGCGCCGGCTGCGCGAGAAGATTTCGCTACTGCGTGACACCGAAGGCTATCAGGCCTGCCGAATCGCCGACTACGGCACGCGTCGCCGCTACTCCCGCGAGTGGCATGAAGAAGTGGCGACCACGCTGCGTGATGGCTTGGGGCAGCAATTGGCGGGCACCAGCAATGTCTTTCTGGCCCGAAAACTGGGCTTGACGCCACTGGGCACGCTCGCCCACGAATACCTTCAGGCGCATCAGGCGCTGGGGCCGCGCTTGCGCGATTCGCAGATCGCGGCACTGGAAACCTGGGCCAAGGAGTATCGCGGTGATCTGGGCATTGCGTTGTCGGACGTCTATGGCTTGAGCGCATTCCTGCGCGATTTCGACATGTATTTCTGCAAACTGTTCGACGGCACGCGGCACGACTCCGGCGAGCCATTCGCGTGGGGCGAGCGTGTGCTGGCCCATTACCGCGCCAATCGCGTTGACCCGCGCAGCAAGGTGCTGGTGTTCAGCGATGGCCTGGATATTCCGAAGGTGATGCGTTTGTACGAACACTTCAACGGACGCTGCCAGCTGGCGTTTGGTGTGGGCACCAATCTGACCAATGACGTGGGGCCGGAAGCATTGCAGATCGTCATCAAGATGATCCGCTGCAATGGACAGCCGGTCGCGAAGTTGAGTGATTCGCCGGGGAAGAATATGTGCGAGGACGGCGCTTACGTGGCGTATCTTCGACAAGTGTTCGAGATTCCGGCAGAGCCGGAGATGGCGGTGGCCGGGTAGGGGCAACCACGCTTGCTATCCCTCACCGTCATCCCAGCGAACGCTGGGATGACGCGCTTTACGGTATAGCGCCAGTGAAGCCCTCCAACTCAGAACGCCGGCAACACAGCGCCCTGATACTTCTGCTCAATGAATGCCTTCACCTCGGGACTATTGAGCGCCTTCGACAGCTTCTGAATGCGCGGATCATCCTTGTTGTCCGGGCGGGCGACGAGGCCGTTGACGTAGGGTGAATCCTTGTCCTCGATCAGCAGCGCATCCTTGATCGGATTGAGCCCGGCGGCCAGCGCGTAGTTCGTGTTGATCAGCGCGAGGTCCACCTCGTCCAGCGTGCGCGGCAACATGGCGGCTTCCAGTTCGCGGAACTTCAGTTGCTTGGGGTTGGCCACGATGTCCTTCGGTGAAGACAAGGGGTTGCCGGGATCCTTCAGGGTGATCAGGCCATGCTTGGCGATCAGCAGCAGGGCGCGGCCGCCATTGCTGGGATCGTTGGGCAGGCTCACGGTGGCGCCATCGGCCAGCTGGTCGATGGACTTGAGCTTGCGCGAGTACGCGCCGAACGGCTCGATGTGTACGCCCGTCACCATGATCAGGTGGGTGCCGCGCTCATGGTTGAACGCGTCCAGGTATGGCCTGGTCTGGAAGTAATTCGCATCGACGCTCGTTTCCAGCACCTGGACGTTGGGCTGCACGTAGTCCGCGAATACCTTGATCTCAAGGTCGATGCCCTCCTTGGCAAGGATGGGCTTGACCTGCTTGAGGATCTCGGCGTGCGGCACGGCCGTCGCGGCCACCACCAGTTTCTGGCTGCCGGCGTCACCACCAGGCTGGGAAGACGAGCAGCCCGCCAGCAGGAGCAGGGCGGCAGCGATGGCGATCAGCTTCTTCATGGTGGGATGCCTTGGTGCAATGCACAAGAATAGCCGTCCATACCGCTGAATGCAAAGGCGGGCGGGTGGTCAGTTCCTGGTGTAGCGCGCCACGATGCGGTCGCCGAGCATCTGCAACAGCTGCACCAGCACGATGAGCAGCACCACGGTGACCAGCATGTAGTCCGACTTGTAGCTCAAATAACCGTAGCGATAGGCCAGGTCGCCGAGGCCGCCCGCGCCGATCGCGCCGCCCATGGCGGTATAACCCACCAGCGCGATGGCGGTGACGGTGGTACCGGCAAGCAGGCCTGCACGCGCCTCCGGCAGCAGTACGTGACGCACGATTTGCCAGGTGCTGGCGCCCATCGCCTGGCTCGCCTCGATCACGCCGCGCTGCACTTCGCGCAGCGCCGTTTCCACCAGTCGGGCGAAGAACGGCGCGGCGCCGATCACCAGCGGCGGAATCGCCCCGCGAATGCCAAGCTTGGTGCCCACCAGCACGTAGGTGACCGGCATCAGCACGATCATCAGGATGATGAACGGGATCGATCGCAAGATGTTCACTACCAGCGAAAGCGCGGCGTACAACCTGGGCATGGCGCGCAGCTGGCCCTTGCCGGTGAGATACAACAGCACGCCCAGCGGCAGGCCGATGGCGACGGTGAGCAGCAGCGAGCCACCAAGCATCAGCAAGGTGTCGATACAGGCCTGGCCGAGCTCGCTCCAGTCGTCGATATTGGGAAACAGGTTTTGCATCAGTGGCAGGCTCACGATTGATTCTCCGGCGACGCAGGCTTGATTTCCTCGATCTCGATGCCTGCCTGACGCAGGATGGCGAGCGCTTCGTCGACACGTGCTCCCTGCATGGCCAGCGTGAGCTGCCCATAGGGCAGGTCCTTGATGCGGTCGATGCGGCCGGCGAGGATGTTGAAGTCCACGCCAGTCTCGCGTGCGACGCGACCCAGGGCGGGCGTCCAGGTGGTCTCGCCACGGAACGACAGTCGCAGCACTTGCCCCGTGACATGCGCGAAAGGTGCTTGTTCGCCTGCTGCTTCTTCGGGCAAGGCTTCGTTGACGAAGCGTCGCGTCGTGGGGTGCTGCGGATGCAGGAAGACATCCACCACCGAGCCGGTTTCCACGATCGTGCCGGCATCGAGCACGGCAACGCGGTCGCAGACGCGGCGGACCACATCCATCTCGTGGGTAATCAGCACGATGGTGAGCTTGAGTTCGCGATTGATCTCCGCCAGCAGGTCCAGCACCGACGCGGTGGTCTGCGGATCGAGCGCGCTGGTCGCTTCATCGCACAGCAGGATCGACGGACGATTGGCCAGCGCTCGCGCAATCCCTACGCGCTGCTTCTGTCCACCGGAGAGCTGCGAAGGGTACTTGTCGGCGTGTGCACTCAGGCCAACGCGGGCAAGCAACTCATCCACCCGTTTGCGCATGGTCGCCGCATCGTTCTCGCCCGCGAGCCGCAACGGGAACGCCACGTTCTGCGCCACCGTCTGTGAGGCCAGCAGGTTGAAGTGCTGGAAGATCATGCCGATGCCCTGGCGTCTCTGACGCAATTCGGCTTCGGGCAGCGCCGTCATGTCGGTGTCGCCAATCAGAATGCGACCACCGCTCGGGCGCTCCAACAGGTTGATCAGGCGTATAAGTGTCGATTTGCCCGCGCCGGAATGGCCAATGATGCCAAACACCTCGCCGTCGGCGATCTCAAGGTTCAGCGGCTGCAAGGCGGAAACGTCCCTGCCGTCGACGCGGTAGGACTTGTGCACGGCCTGAAATCTGATCACGGGGTACCTTCGGGTGGGAGCCAGCGATGCCGGCCGGCGACAAGCATAAATCATGTGTCAGGCGGGTTCCTTGCCCGCCGTCATCACGGAACGTTATATCGATATCGCCGTGATGACGTACTGGGGATTAGACTTGGCGCCTCTTTCAGCAGGATCGCCGCGATGACTTCCGTCTACGACTTTTCCGCCCGCGACATTGATGGCGACGAGCGTTCGCTCGCCGAGTGGCGCGGTCAGGCCATGCTGATCGTCAACGTGGCCTCCAAATGCGGGTTCACGCCGCAATACACGGGGCTGGAGGCGCTATGGCAGGCCGCGCGCGACAAGGGCCTGGTCGTGCTCGGGTTTCCCTGCGACCAGTTCGGCCATCAGGAGCCGGGTAACGAGGCGGAGATCCGCAACTTCTGCTCCACCAGCTACGACGTGAGCTTCCCCTTGTTCTCCAAGATCGAGGTGAATGGCGACGGTGCGCATCCGCTCTATAAGTGGTTGAAGAGCGAAGGCAAGGGCATCCTGGGCAGCGAGTCGATCAAATGGAACTTCACCAAGTTCCTGATCGATCGCGATGGGCAGGTGGTAAGGCGTTACGCGCCTACCGATACGCCGGAGAAGATCGGCAAGGATCTGCAGTCTCAATTGGCGGGTTGAGCCGCGACACTGGGTGACGTGGCCGTCGCTTCGCCGTGGCTACGCAAGCCGGCCAGCATCACGGCAATGGCATCGATATCGCGGCTGGCGCTGGGAGCGCCGGAAGGTGGATCGTAATTGTTGAGCATGATGGCGAATGCCAGTCGTTCGCCATCGGCCGTGGTGACGTAGCCGGCCAGGCAGTGCACGAAGCTCATGCTGCCGGTCTTGGCGCGCACGTTGTTTTCGGCAGGCGTGTTGCGCATGCGCCATTGCAGGGTGCCATCGACGCCCGCGATGGGCAGCGATTCCTTGAGGGCTGCCGCATAAGGCTGTCCAGCAAGAAATGCCAGCAGGCGGGCCATCGCATTGGGCGTAGCGAGGTTGCGTCGCGACAGGCCGGTGCCTTCCTCGATGAGGCTGGCCGACGGCGTGATGCCCGCGCGCTCAAGCAGCTCGTGCATGGCGCGGATGCCCCAGCGCTCGGTGGTGATGAAACCGGTGTTGCCCTCGGTCTGTTCTGCATAGGCCTGGGCCCGGACACCGGCAAGCAGAAGCAGGTTCTGCAGGTACAGGTTCTGCGAACGCTTTAACCCACGCTGCAGGATCTCCACCACGGACGGCGACAGGACTTCTGCCAGCGTACGTGCCTGGGCGGTACGGGCCGTATCCCGACGAGGCCACTGCAGGGACGTCAGTTTTCCGTCGAGCTGAATGCCATGGCGAAGCATGGCTTGCAGCAACAGGTTGCCTGCGTAGCGCGCGGGATCGGGCACGGCAAGCTTGTAGCTTTGTGCGGGCGAGCGCGCGGCGATGTTGCCGAAGGCGTAAAGCGTGACATCGCCCGGGGCGCGGTAAAGATTGATGTCGTTGCGCGTGCGTGGCTCGCTGGTGGTGACCTCGCTGATCACCTGGGGCATGGCGTCGGCGGGACTAAAGCTGACGTCGGCATGCCCGCCGGCGGATGCCGCGGGCGTCACGGTGACGTCGACCTGGTTTTCCCGCACGCTCAAGGCGGTTGCGGGTACGGCGAACCAGCTCTGCAGGTCGACGGCCTCCCAGCCGGAACCCATGACGGGCCCGGCGAAGTAGGTGGCGTCAGCAATCAGGTCGCCGTGGACGTGGCGCAGGCCCTGCGCGGCCAGTTGGGTTGCCAACTGGTCTGGCCAGTCGCTGGTCGATGCATCCGAGCCTAGCGTGGGGTCGCCCATGCCGTAGAGGATGAGCGGGCCATCCAGCCGGCCATTGCGGATCTCACCGCTGGCCATGACACGGGTCGGAATGCGGTAGTCCGGATCCAGCTCGCTCAGCGCGATGGCAGCGGTGAAGAGCTTCGCGGTCGAGGCCGGCTGGAACAGCTGGTCGGCGTGGTGCGTGAAGAGGGTGTGGCCGCTGTCGAGCGAAACGACCGAGATGCCCCAGTCGGCGCCCGCAAAGCGCGGTTGGCCGATGAGCTCGTTGATCTGGGTCGCCAGCGAGGGAGCTCGGGCCGGAGCGGGGGGTGTGGAAGTCGGCTGTGGCGTTGCCGCAAAGATCCCTAGCGCGACGAGCAAGCCCATCAGTCCGGCGCATAGAACAGCGCCAGCACGGCGGCAGAACGGGCGTCGCGGCATGACCATGGGGCAAGTATCGCCAATCGCCCGGGTCGCTGCCTAGCCGATACCGCTGGACCCAGTCTGTTAAACTTGGGGGTTCGTGCCGGGCCTGCCGGCGCCCCATTCCCCATACGAGAACATCATGCAGATCGCAGAGAACACGGTTGTTTCCTTCCACTACACGCTGACCGACGACCAGGGTCAGGTACTCGACAGCTCGCAGGGTCGTGAGCCGCTGGTGTACCTGCAGGGTGTTGGCCAGATCGTCCCCGGTCTGGAAAAGGCGATGGAAGGCCGTCAGGTCGGCGACCAGTTCAAGGTGGACGTGGTACCGGAAGAGGGTTACGGCGTGCGTCACGCGGAGCTCGTGCAGGAGGTGCCGCGCGAGGCGTTCCAGGGCGTCGAGGACATCCAGCCGGGCATGCAGTTCCAGGGTCGTGGCCCGCAGGGCGTCATCAACGTCACGGTGACCAAGGTCGATGACGAAAAGGTGCATATCGACGGCAACCATCCCTTGGCCGGCCAGGCACTGCATTTCGACGTGGAAGTGACCGACGTGCGCGCTGCCACCGAGGAAGAGCTGTCCCACGGCCACGTGCACGGCGAAGGCGGCCATCACCATTGATGCCCTTGGGCGGCGTTGCCATCAGGGCAGCGCCGTCCTATCCACGCATCGGTTCAGTACCAGTCGAGCAGCGACAAACCAAGGCCCAGGTAAGTGGCGTTGTGGTTGTAGTCGATCATGCTCTCGCCGTAGCCCTTGAACAGCTCCACATAGCCGCGCAAGTTGCCGACGATGGGGAACGCCCAGGTGAACTCCGCCGCACCGTGGCTCTCGCTGCCGCCGCGTAACGAGTGGCGCAACATCAGGCCGAACTCCTGGCCACGCCATTCGTGGACGATCTGCATATCGGCGCGACCCATATAGTTGCTGATGTCCGGGTTGTCGTTGGTCTTGCTGCTTTCGGGAATGCGCCACCAGGGGCGCAGCATCACCGTCCAGTCCTCACGCTCGAACCCCACGTAGCCCATGACGCGGTTCCAGCTTCGCGACAGCGGATCGGACTGCCCATTGGATTCGTGGTTCAGCGCGATGCCGAGTAGCCGTCCGTTCCATTCCGCCACTTCGTAGTTGGTATTGAAAGCGAGTATGGCCTCGGGCTCGTAGTTCGTTTCGCGGAAGGGTCGCGAGTTCTTTTCGTTGTAGACCTGCCAGCGCGAGGACTGGGTATAGGCCACCCAAAGGTCGCCCTCGTCGCCGAACACGCCTTGCCATACCTTGGTCTTCAGGCTGAGCTGGAACTTGCTCTCGATGTTGTCCAGGTCCTGCGGCTCTTTGACTGTATTCGCTGGGTTGGGGCTGGACGGCTGGCTGTTCTGGTTGCTGCTGGCGAAAAACGGCATCACGGTGATCGGCTTGTAGGCGCGAACATTGAAGGTGCCCAACTTGCTGTCGGGGGACAGTTCCCAGCGACTGTCGAACAACGAGACGGTTTTTTCGCTGGATGTCGGAGGGACTTCAGTATTCGATTTCGCCTGCTCGTGGCGGAATACGGTGCCTGGGGGTGAAGGTGCCTCGGTCTTTTTTTGCGCCATGGGCAGATGTTCGCGACCCGTGGCGTGGTCATAACAGGCCAGTCGCTGCGCATCGTTTTCCAGCGCGGTACACGCACGAATATCCATCGGATCCGGCGTCTGTGCGCGTGCGGCAACTGTGAAGCCTGAGGCGAGAGCCAGGGCCGCAAGTGAGATCGGTCGCATCATCGGGGGCTCCATCCATGTCTGGCAAACGATCGGTCTGATCACTGCATGCGCGCCAGCCGCATACCATCAAAAGCATGCATTGCATGTGACGACGCGGACCACCAAGGCATGTGGCCCGCGTCGGAGCCTTCATCTTACTTATTTATTGCTGAGCCAGCGCTCGTATTCGGCCTTCGTGATGTGGCCGGTTTTGCCTTTGTCGACATACGCGAAGTCATTGGCCAATAGCGGATACGCCGTGGCCTGATCCGCGGTGATATAGCGCGAGCCGCCGGATAGCTGTTCGAAGCTGGGCGCCGGGCCAGCCACGACAGTCGGAACCGTGGATTTCACCGTCAGCTGGCCCGTTGGGGTACTGAGCTGTGCGCTATCGGTGACAGCGCCAGGCGAAGCGGCTGGCATGGGTGCGGCAGGTGCGGGAGAAATGGGTGCTGGCTGATCCTGCGCCAGCAATGAGCCGGCCAACATCATCGAGCCGGTGGTAATCAATGCAAGAAGAGGTTTGCGGTATTTCATCGTCGTTACTCCATGCCAGAATGCGTGGCTTGTGGACGGACGCGCGGTAGAGGCGATCAAGGCGATGTCGTGTTTTGAAGGCTTCCGCGCTAAGCCCAACGCTAGCAAATGCACACTAAATGCCTCCCCAACATAGGCATCGCGTTCACGTGAAGTCCTCGTTACCGTTGTCGATTCCTTCATCCATGTCGGCCATCTCACTGAGCTTGTCACAAGCGCGGCGGCTTCATCTTGCCGCGCAAGGTCTGTTGCATTCACCGCGCGCACGGTCGCGACCCGTGGATGTGCTTGCTGCCATCACACGCATGCGTCTGCTGCAGATCGATAGCATTCATGTCGTCGCGCGCAGTCCCTACCTCGTGCTTCATTCGCGCCTTGGTGACTACGATCCACAATGGCTGGACGATGCATTGGAGGCAGGGCGGCTGGCGGAGAGTTGGGCACATGAAGCCTGTTTCGTGCCCTCAGTCGATCTGCCACTGCATCGGGCCTGGCGCATGCAGCGATCCACGCATTGGGCTCACAAGCATGCAGCGCGCATGCATCACGAACATCGGCAGGGTATGGATGGTCTGCTCGATCGCATTCGCGCCGCGGGGGCGATGCGTGCGGCGGATTTCGAAGGCGAAAAGCGTGGCGCGGGTGGCTGGTGGTCATGGAAGCCCGAAAAGCGTTGGCTGGAGGCGCTGTTCGCCATGGGCGAGTTGATGGTGACACGCCGTGAACGGTTCCAGCGCGTTTACGATTTGAGCGAGCGCGTCGAGGCCAAGCTCGATCCACCGATGGACACAGGCCTGCTGCAGTTGGACCAGGGCGCCTTGCGTCGACATTTTATTCTCGACAGCGTGCGTGCCTTGGGTGTCGCCCAGGCACGCTGGATCGCTGACTACTTTCGGCTAAAACCGTCTGTTACCGATCGTGAACTCGCGCCGCTGGTGGCGAGTGGAGCACTGCTCGCCGTGCAGGTCGCGGACTGGAAGGTGCCAGCCTACGTGCATCCCGAGCATGCGGATCTGCTGGCGCAAGCCGCGCACGGCAAGCTACGTGGCACGCACACGGCGTTGCTGTCACCGTTCGATCCTGTGGTGTGGGACCGCCCGCGTGCGCAGGCGCTGTTTGGCTTCGAATACACCATCGAATGCTATGTGCCGGCACCCAAACGGGTTTACGGCTATTACGTGCTGCCCATCCTGCATCGCGGTCGCCTGATCGGTCGCCTCGATGCCAAGGCGCATCGCAGCGATGGCGTGTTCGAAATCAAGGCGTTGTTCCTGGAGCCGGAGGTCGAGCCTACGCCGAGCCTGCTTCGCGATGTGGCCAAGGCCATAACGGCTACGGCACGATGGCATGGCACGCCAGCCGTGCGCCTGACGCGTAGCCGACCCTCAAACATGGCGACGGCCCTGCGCCCACTGTTGCGGGAGTCTTGAGCAAGGATGTCAGCGCGCGTTGCCGGCGGGCGCGGCTGGGGGAGGGCTTACGGACGTGCAGGATTTCCCTTGCAGCATCTGGCTGAGCTGCCCGGCCATCGCCACGCAGCGTGCGCCAAGTAGCGGGCGGACTTTCGGGTCCTGCGCGTCCTTCAGCAGGCTGGCACGCATGGTTTGGTAGCGTCCTTCGAGCTGGTCTGGCGGAAATACCGCGGCGGCGCGATGGCAGACCACATAGGTGGCCAGGTACTCGTCGCAGGCGGCAATGCCCGTGGCGACGCTGCTTTGTGCGGCTCCGCTGGTAGCGGCAGGTGTGCTGGTGGCCGTGTTCGGACGGGTTTTCGGGTGGCTGGCGCAGCCCGCCAGGGACAGGCCGGTGGCGAGAAGGGCGAAAACGGCAAGTCGGCAGCAATGGGGCATCATGGTCCTTCTCCTGCGCAGGAAACGGCCTATCCTGGGCGCTTGGCGTGGCAGTTCGGTGCATTTTGGAGGCTACGGGGAAATAGCCCCGTCAGTTAAAGAGCGATGAAATGCGAAGACGGCGTGAAAATCAAATAGGCCTTTATCCGACCCACCGGGTATCCATTCAGGTTGGGAAAAATGCCTATTCGCGTTGTAGGCGCTAAGCAGCTATGATGCGCTCACTGTGTTTGCCGGGGTCACCAGAGTTTTGTGACCCGATGCAGCGGATCTCGATCTAGCCTCATCGCCTCACCCCTAGGGTTTCCTAGCACACCAGTAAGCCGGCCAGCGCATGTTGCGCAGGCTGAGTCTTTCAATCCTAAGGAGTGATTCAATATGTCTGATCGTCAGATCGGTACCGTCAAGTGGTTCAACGATGCCAAGGGTTTCGGCTTCATCAGCCGTGACAATGGCCCGGACGTTTTCGTGCATTTCCGCGCGATCCAGGGCAATGGCTTCAAGAGCCTCCAGGAAGGCCAGAAGGTCAGCTTCAAGGTTGTGCAGGGCCAGAAGGGTCTGCAGGCCGACGAAGTGATGGCCGCCTAATTCCCGGTTAACACGCAAGAATAAAAAGCCAGGCAGAAATGCCTGGCTTTTTTTATTGTTGAAGTAAATGTCATTGAAATGTGAAGAGATTAGGGTCATTCACCTGCATTAAAGAAATCCGTTATGCTTGGTTCACTGTGTTTGCTCGGTCACGTGCGTGCCCGGTGCGCGACTCGCAAGGGTCCACATCGCTTCACCCGATCCCTGCATGCCCAGTAAGCCGTCGGCCATAGGGGAGGCTGACTTGTCTCAGTATCGAGTCAGATCGGAGTGAGTCATGTCGGATCGTGAAGTTGGCACAGTCAAATGGTTCAACGACGCTAAAGGTTTCGGCTTCATCAGTCGCGAAAGCGGTCCTGATGTCTTCGTGCATTTCCGGGCTATTAGCGGTTCGGGCTTCCGTAGTCTGAAGGAAGGGCAGAAGGTGAGCTTCAAGGTAGTGCAGGGCCAGAAAGGCCTGCAGGCCGACGAGGTCGCCCCAGCCTGACGTAGTCGCACAGATGAAAAAAAAGGCCGGCGCAAGCCGGCCTTTTTCGTGCGACGCACTTTTTCACCGTGCACGGATTGGTTAGCCTGCGAGGCTCCTTTGCCCAAAGCAGTCTTAATGTCCGCTCCATTATCGACACTGACGTCGACAGCCGCGCCTATCAGCTTGCCCGCTGTCGCCGCGGATGGCGCGGCGGCAGAAGTGCTTTTGCAATTGCCTGCAGGGGACGTTCGCCATGTGTTGTATTGGCTGCCCGCACTAGGTGTGTCTGCCAGGCAGTATTTGCCACTGGCGCAGGCACTCGCGGAGCGCGGCGTGGCCGTGGCCATCCACGAGTGGCGTGGCATGGGCTCCAGTAATCGTCGCGCAGGTCGCCAGCAGGACTGGGGATACCGGGAGCTGCTGCAGCACGACGTGCCG
The DNA here is from genome assembly GCF_026283945.1 of Dyella humicola. Classification (NCBI taxonomy): domain Bacteria; kingdom Pseudomonadati; phylum Pseudomonadota; class Gammaproteobacteria; order Lysobacterales; family Rhodanobacteraceae; genus Dyella; species Dyella humicola. Next base: position 3,023,575 of record NZ_JAPDPC010000001.1, on the reverse strand, counting down.
GCCGGTCTTGCTGCCGTACGCAAACATTTGCCGCGGGCGAGTTACGCCATGGGCGGGCACAGCCTCGGTGGTCAACTCTCCTCGCTATACGCCAGCCTTCATCCCCACGAGATCGCCGCTCTGCTGATCGTGGCGAGCGGATCACCTTACTGGAGGCAGTTCCGCTACGGCCGTTTCATACGGCTGGCTTTTTTCGCCGTACCCTTGATGGCGCGGTTATTTGGGCGGTTTCCCGGGCGTCGGATCGGTTTTGGCGGCAATGAGGCCCGCCGAGTAATGACCGATTGGGCGCGCAGCGGCCGCACCGGCCGCTACGCTGCGCAGGGCATGAGCGATGATTTCGAGCAACGACTCGGCGAACTCGATCTGCCTGTGCTGGCCTTGCGCCTGCGGGACGATTGGCTTGCACCCGAAGCATCCCTGGCGTGCCTGCTCGGCAAGATGCGCCGTAGCTGGCGGGAACAGCGAGTCATTACGGCCGCCGATCTGGGCGGCAAGCCCGCCGATCACTTCAGCTGGATGAAGACACCGGCGCCGATCGCGTCGCGGGTGGCGGACTGGTTTGATGGGCTCTCGAGCGGGAGGGGCGACGCTGGCACTTGAAGCCCGTCCTCGGCGTCGGCATGTGTAGCGGATCTCCCCACCGGCAGGACCGATGAATCTCTACACGCCGCTGACGCAGCGCAGCCTCCAATTGCGCAACCGACTCGTGGTCGCCCCCATGTGCCAGTACTCGGCCGTCGATGGCATGCCCGATCACTGGCATCTGGTCCATCTGGGCAGTCGTGCCGTTGGTGGCGCCGCCCTGGTGATCGCCGAGGCGACGGCGGTGTCCGCCGAAGGGCGCATCTCTCCGGGCGATGTCGGCCTGTGGAACGAGCAGCAACTGGCCGCATGGGAGCCGATCACCCGCTTCATCGCCGCGCAGGGAGCGATTCCTGGGGTGCAACTGGCGCACGCGGGGCGCAAAGCCAGCGCCCAGCGTCCCTGGGAAGGCGGCAGGGCGTTAGCTGCCGATGAAGGCCCGTGGCCGACCGTTGCACCGTCCGCACTGGCGTTCGATCGAGACTGGCACGTGCCGGAGGCGCTGGACGAGCAGGGCATAGCCAAGGTCATTGCGGATTTTCGCGCGGCAACCAGACGTGCCTTGGCCGCGGGTTTCAAGCTGATCGAGATCCATGGTGCGCATGGCTATCTGTTGCACCAGTTTCTTTCACCGCTAAGCAACCATCGCACGGATGCTTATGGCGGCAGTTTCGAAAATCGCATGCGGCTCGTGCGCGAAGTGATCGTGGCCGTACGGGAAGAGTGGCCGCAGCACTTGCCGTTGTGGCTGCGCATTTCGGCTACCGACTGGGCGGAAGGCGGCTGGGATATCGACCAAAGCGTGCAGTTGGCCAAGGCGGTAAAGTCGCTGGGCGTGGATCTTGTCGATGTGTCCAGCGGTGGCTTGATTCCCGGGGTGAAGATCCCGCTGGTTCCCGGCTATCAGGTGCCGTTCGCCGCGCGTATTCGTCGCGAGGCCGACGTTGCCACCGGTGCGGTAGGGCTCATCACCGAATCGACACAGGCGGCCAGGATCATTGACGATGGCGCAGCCGATGTCGTGCTGGTCGCGCGCGAAAGCCTGCGCGATCCTTATTTCCCGCGGCGTGCGGCGCAGGAGTTGGGCATCACCATCGAAGCGCCGGAACAGTATCAGCGGGCCTGGTAAACCATGGCCCTGGCAACCAAGGAGCCAGACAGTGGAACAGCAACCGATGTTGATCGAAGGTCGTGTACACGACCTGGGTGATGGCTTCAACGTGCGGCGCCTGCTGCCGGTACTGCAGGCGCGACATGTCGGCCCGTTCGTGTTCTTCGATTACATGGGGCCGGTGACGTTCCTGTCGGACAAGGGCATGGATGTGCGGCCTCATCCGCATATCGGTCTGGCGACCGTCACCTGGTTGTTCGAGGGCGTGATCCGTCACCGTGACAGTCTCGGCAGCATCGCCGACATTCGCCCCGGCGAAGTGAACTGGATGACCGCGGGCCGCGGCATCGTGCATTCCGAGCGTACCCCGCCCGAGGCCCGCGGCGGCGGCCTGCGCACGCATGGCATCCAGGTATGGGTGGCGCTGCCGAAGAAGGATGCCGAGGTGGAGCCGGAGTTCCATCATCATGGTGCAGCGGAGCTGCCGCGCATCAACCTGCCGGGTGCCGAACTCGTGCTGATTGCGGGCACTGCCTACGGTCAGTCTTCGCCGGTGAAGGTGTTTGCGCCGATGTTCTTTATCGAGGCGACGCTGGCCGCGGGTGCTGAATTGCCTTGGCCGGAAGGGCATGTCGAACGCGGCGTCTGCGTGACGGATGGCGATGTCGAATGGGACGGTTTGGTCGTGCCCCCGATGCAAGCCGCCGTGCAGACGGGCGCCAGTGCGCCGCCATTGCGCGCCCGTAGCGCCAGCCGGGTCATGTTGTTCGGCGGTGCGCCGCTGGATGGCGAGCGCCACCTGTGGTGGAATTTCGTGTCCAGCAGTCGTGAGCGCATCGAGGAGGCCAAGGCGGACTGGGTGGCGCAGCGCATGGGTACCGTGATCGGCGACGATAAGGAATACATTCCGCTGCCGACGTGACCATGCTGCAGGCCCGCATGCATCGGCCTTGCTGGCAGATTACCCTGAGCGCAACTCAGCAACGGTCAAGCGCATGTCCGGCTACGCCAGCTTTCGCGAGTTCTATCCGTTCTATTTGAACGAACACAGCGATCTTCGCTGTCGGCGCATGCATTTTGCCGGCAGTACGCTGGTGTTGTTGGTGATCGTCATCGCGCTGGTCACGCGCCATGCGTGGTGGCTATGGCTGGCGCCGGTCGCCGGCTACGGTTTTGCGTGGATCGGGCACTACGTCTTCGAAAAGAACCGGCCCGCGACGTTCACCCACCCGCTCTACAGCCTGATGGGTGACTGGGTGATGTATTGGCAGATTCTGCGCGGCAAGGTATCGATCTGAATCTCAGTTTGTCGCCGCTCAGCGATATTGCTGGTGGCAGGACTGGCAAACCTCGTCGATGGGCTTGAGCGCCGCCGCCAGGGCGGCGCAATTGGCCGGGGCGGCCAGCAGTGCGGCCTGGCTCTTGGCGTGCAGCTTGGTCGCCTCATCCAGGAAGGGCTGGTCGACACCAGGGAACGCCTCGCTGATGTCGGCCTGGGTTTCCAGTAGCCGGGTCAGGTGCTGGCGTGCCTCCGCCGCATCGCAGCGTTGTGCCCTGACGGCGGTGTGCAGCGCGCCTGCGTGATGCGCCATGACCGACATCACGGCGTGGGGTAGCGGGTGCCGTTCGTGCAGCGCGTTCATGACGGACACGGTGCCGATGATCCCGATGACGAGTCCCAGCAAGATCGAGATGGCAACACGCATGCAATGGCTTCCGGTGGCGAACGCTGAGGGCCGGCAAGCATAACCTGCCGATCGCGTGGCGGGTGCTGCGATAACCTCCCACTCTCGCTAAAATGCCCTATGTTCAAGGTCTTGGAATTCGTCCAGTGATGCATCCCGAAGGCGCAGCAGGTTCCGCCGCCGCGCGTCCTGCGCCCCAAAACGCACCCGCCGACGGAGTCGCCTTTCCGTACGAGCGCTTCGCTGGCGTGGAGCGGCTTTACGGCGTCGGTTCGATCGAACGGTTGGCCCAACGCCATGTCTGCGTAATTGGCATTGGCGGCGTAGGCTCGTGGGCTGCCGAGGCGCTGGCACGCAGCGGCGTGGGTCACCTCACCCTGATCGATGCCGACGAAGTGTGCGTGTCCAATACCAACCGCCAACTGCACGCGCTTGATGGCCAGTACGGCAGGTCCAAAGTCGGCGTGATCGAGGAGCGTCTGCAAGCGATCAACCCCGCGATCAAGATCGATGCGATCGAGCGCTTCCTGACACCTTCGACACTCGATGAGTTGCTCGATCGCGGCTACGACATCGTGCTGGATGCCTGCGATGCGTTTCGCGTCAAGCTCGAAGCGATTGCCTGGTGTCGTCGCCGCAAGCTGCCGCTGGTGTCGGTGGGTTCGGCGGGTGGCCGCACCGATCCCACCCAGATCCGTGTGCGCGACCTGTCGCGTACCGAGCACGATGCCATGTTCAGCCTGATCCGCAAGAAGCTCCGTCAGGACTTCAATTTCCCGCGCAACCCGGATCGGTACTTCGGCGTGTCGGCCGTGTACTCGTTGCAGAACGTGCAGTATCCGCAGCCCGACGGCACGGTATGCGGCACCCGCCCGCCGGGCGTTGCGGGCGCCGACGCCTTGAATCTTGCCTGTGGTGGCGGGCTGGGTGCGGCCACGCATGTCACGGGCGCGTTTGCGTTTGCGGCGGTAGCAAAAGTGATGGAAAAGCTGTTGGGGAACTGAGGCGGCGTGGCCCCTCACCCCAACCCTCTCCCCGAAGGGGAGAGGGGGGTAAGGCGCTTACCAACCCATGTAATGGCCGCCATTGATGGCAAGGTTGGAGCCGGTGATCCAGCCGGCGTCCTCGCCGGTGAGGAAACACACCGCATGCGCGATCTCTTCCGGCTTGCCGAGGCGGCCCACCGGGATCTGCGCGATGATCTTCTCGCGCACTTCTTCCGGCACCGCCATCACCATGTCGGTACCCACGTAGCCTGGCGATACGGTGTTCACCGTGATGCCGAACTTCGCGTTTTCCTGGGCCAGCGAAATGGTGAAGCCGTGCATGCCCGCCTTGGCGGCCGCGTAGTTGGCCTGGCCGTACTGGCCCTTCTGGCCATTGATCGAGCTGATCTGCACGATGCGGCCCCATTTGTGGGTGCGCATGCGCTCGATCACTGGGCGGGTGACATTGAAGCAGGCATTGAGGTTGGTGTTCACCACTTCCATCCACTGCGGATAGGACATCTTGTGGAAGGTGGTGTCACGCGTGATGCCGGCGTTGTTGACCAGGATCTCCACCGCCCCCAATGAGCTCTCGATGATCGCGGCCATCGCCTCGCAGGAATCCGGATCGCAGACGTCGCCGGGAACCAGCAGCACCTCGATGCCTTCCTTCGCCATCATCGCCTTCCATTGTTCCGCCTTGGCCTGGTCGCGATAGTTGGTGGCGACTCGATGTCCCTGCTTGGCGAGATACCGAACGATGGCCGTACCGATACCGCCGGTGCCGCCTGTGACCAATGCCGTGCGCTGCGTCATGCCTTGTCTCCGATTGTGCCTGATGTCATTGCGACCCGGGTCGTGCCACCGGGTGAGGCCATGTTTACCTATCTAACATGGCAAAACGTCTACGGGGAGCACGCGGTTTGACCGCAATGTGCGGCGGGTCATCACCGAGCTTCTTTATAGCGTCTTATTCTGCCGCGCGTTCGCTGCAGTGCGGCAATTTTTCAGGGGCGAAGCGATCGAGCGCATAAGCCAGTGCCAAGGCTGGTTCGATGATGTCGGGCGGGACCGCAAGATCGAGAAAGGCGAGGGCGCGTCGCAACGCAGGCATAGGGTCAGTCGGGTCCACTGGATGGGCCCGCTCGGTCTTGGACAGCTTGCGGCCGCTGGCGTCCAGCGCCAGCGGCAAATGCAGGTAGGTGGGCGTGGACAGGCCCAGGCATCGTTGCAAGTAGATTTGCCGGGGCGTGGAGTCCAGCAAGTCATTGCCGCGCACGACCTGGGTGATGCCCTGGAAGGCATCGTCCACGACGCAAGCGAGCTGGTAGGCGTAGTAGCCCTCGACGCGACGTATCACGAAATCGCCGGCGGTGCTGCGCAGGTTGTGGGTTTGCCGGCCTTGCAGGGCGTCGTCGAAGCCGATGTCCATATCCGGGACGCGCAGTCGCCACGCGGGCGTCCGGTCTTCGGCGGGGGACGCCAGGCATGCGCCATCCAGGTGCAGACCGCCGTCCAGATCGTTGCGGCTGCACCAGCAGGGAAATACCTGGTTGGCGGCCCTCAACTGCTCGAAGGCCTGGTCATAAGCCGCGATGCGTTTGGACTGAAACAGCGCTGGTGCGTCGGCCATCAGGCCAAAGGCGGGCAGCGCCGCCAGGATGCTCTCGGTGGAGCCGGGCATTTCCCGCGGTGGGTCGATGTCCTCCACCCTTAGCAACCATTGCCCCCCTGCGTGACGTGCGCATAACCAGCTGCCCACGGCAGCAACCAGTGAGCCGAAATGCAGATGGCCGGTAGGTGAAGGGGCAAAGCGTCCGTGATAACTCATCGGGGCATTTTAAGCAGGACAGGCGATGAACGCGGAACCCGGCCTACCCGGCATAGGCCAAAAAGCCCTTGAAACCGAGTGCGCTAGCCCCGAATCTTGATAGGCGGCCTTAGCCGCACTCCCTTTCATGACTGCCCGAGAGACAGCCATGCGTCGCATCGCATTGTTCCTGCTTACCAATATCGCCGTCCTGTTCCTGCTCAGCATCGTCTGCCATTTGTTTGGCGTCGATACGTGGGCCGCCTCCCGTGGTTACGGTGGCATGGGTGGGTTGCTGATCTTTGCCGCCATCTTCGGCATGGGCGGCGCCTTCATCTCGCTAGCCATGTCCAAGTGGATGGCGAAGATGTCCACCGGTGCTCGCGTGATCGAGCAGCCGCAGAACGAGGCCGAACGCTGGCTGCTGGATACCGTGCGCCGTCACGCGCAGAACGCCGGCATCGGCATGCCCGAGGTCGCCATCTACGACGCGCCGGAGATGAATGCGTTCGCCACCGGCATGAACAAGAACAGCTCGCTGGTGGCGGTAAGCACCGGCCTGCTGCAGCAGATGGACCGCGAGCAGGTGGCGGCGGTGCTGGGTCACGAGATCGGCCACGTCGCCAACGGTGACATGGTCACGCTGACCTTGATCCAAGGCGTGGTGAACACGCTGGTGATCGTCGCCGCGCGCGTGGTGGGTCGCCTGGTCGACAGCTGGCTGTCGGGTGGTCGCGACAATCGCGATGGCGGCGGCATCGGTTACTTCGTTTCTGTCATGGTGCTGCAGCTGGTGTTCGGCCTGTTCGCCTCGATGATCGTGATGGCCTTCTCGCGCTGGCGCGAATTCCGTGCCGATGCCGCTGGCGCCAAGCTGGCCGGCCGCGGCGCGATGATCTCCGCCTTGCAGCGCCTGCAGGTGCAGCACGGCGAAAGCACGCTGCCACAGACCATCGCCGCATTCGGCATTTCCGGGCACCTGGCCACCGGCATGAAGCGGCTGTTCATGAGCCATCCGCCGCTGGAAGAGCGCATTGCCGCGCTGCAGAGCGCATCCTCGAACGCTTGATCCTTCACCCTCTCCCGACCCGGGAGAGGGTTAGATAAGGGGCCGCCTTGTCGGCCCCTTTGTGTGTGCCGAACCCCTTCCTGTCTGATCTCTTCAAGAGTCTTTCCGCATGACGACTACCGCGCCCGAAACCCGCAAGTTCGAAGCCGAAGTGGCCCAGGTGCTGCACCTGGTGACGCACTCGCTGTACTCGCACAAGGAAATCTTCCTGCGCGAGCTGATCTCCAACGCCTCCGACGCATGCGACAAGCTGCGCTTCGAATCCATCGCGACCCCCGAGTTGCTGGCGGGCGATGGCGAGCTGCACATCGATGTCAGCTGGGACCCGGATGCACGCACCATCACGGTGCGCGACAACGGCGTCGGCATGAGCCGTGAGGAAGTGGTCGCCAATATCGGCACCATCGCCAGCTCTGGCACGCGCCGCTTCCTCGAAGCGATGAGCGCGGAGCAGAAGACCGACGCTCGCCTGATCGGCCAGTTTGGCGTGGGTTTCTATTCCTCCTTCGTGGTGGCCGATCGCGTGACAGTGCTCAGCCGTCGTGCCGACCAGCCGGCTGGCGAGGGCGTGAAGTGGGAAAGCGACGGCAAGGGTGAATACCAGCTCGCGCAGGTCGAACAGGCTGAGCGCGGCACGGCCGTCATCCTGCATTTGAAGGCCGACGAGGACGAGTTCCTCAAGAGCTGGGAACTGCGCACGCTGATCCGCAAGTACTCCGATCATGTCGCATTCCCGATCCGCATGCCGAAGGAGCAGGACGGCAAGCCGGGTGAGGAGTGGGAAACCGTCAACGACGCGTCCGCGCTGTGGGCCAAGCCGCGCAACGAGATCTCCGACGAGGACTACCAAAGCTTCTACAAGTCGTTGGGCCACGATTTCAACGACGCTTTGGCCTGGACGCACAACCGCGTCGAGGGCAGCCAGAGCTTCACCACGCTGCTCTACATCCCCGAGCAGCCGCCGTTCGATTTGATGATGGGCGGGCGCGACGAGCGCAAGGGACTGAAGCTCTACATCAAGCGCGTGTTTATCATGGATGCGGCGGAAGAGTTGCTGCCGAACTATCTGCGCTTCGTGCGTGGTGTCGTCGATGCGGATGACCTTCCGCTCAATGTGAGCCGCGAGATTCTCCAGCACAATCGACAGCTCGAGCGCATTCGCGCGGCATGCATCAAGCGCGTGCTCGATCTGCTGGAGAAGCTGGCGCGCGATGAGCCTGAGAAGTTCGCGACCTTCTACAAAGCCTTCGGCAACACGCTCAAGGAAGGCATTGCCGAAGACCAGGCGAACCGCGAACGCATCGCCAAACTGCTGCGGTTTGCCTCGACCAAGGGCGACGTCGCAGCGCAGACCGTATCGCTGGACGACTACATCCTGCGCATGGCGGTGGGCCAGGACACGATCTGGTACATCACGGCAGACAGCTACACGGCGGCCGTCGGTAGCCCGCAGCTGGAGGCGTTCAAGGCCAAGGGTATCGAAGTGCTGCTGATGTTCGATCGCATCGACGAATGGATGCTTGGCAGCCTCAATGAATACGCAGGCAAAAAGTTGAAGAATGTCGCCAAGGGCGAGCTACCGCTGGATGAGGCGGACAAGAAGCAGCAGGAAGCCGCCAGCAAGGCTGCCGAGCCGGTGGTGAAGAAGCTCAAGGAGCTGCTGGGCGATCGTGTGAGCGAAGTGCGCGTGTCCGCCCGCCTCACCGACTCTCCCTCGTGCCTGGCGCTGTCGGACTACGAGATGGCGCCGCACCTCGCACGTTTGTTGCGTGAGGCCGGCCACGACGTGCCCGACAACAAGCCGACGCTGGAGATCAATCCCCAGCACCCGCTGCTCAAGCGCGTGGAAGCCGAAGGCGATCCGGTCAAAGCCGCTGACCTGGCCAACCTGCTGCTGGATCAGGCGGAGATCTCCGCCGGCGCACAGCTGCCCGATCCGGCGGCTTTCGTGCAGCGGCTCAATCGGCTGATCGTCGGCTGAGATATGCCCGTCATTCCGGCGACCGCAGGGAATCCCTGTGGGGCGCAAGCCGGAATGGCGGGCCTGTCGCTCGGCTGCAAGCTACGCCCGGTCGCACCAAAAGTCACCTATAGGCGCTCGCTATACTGCGTCCCTTCCGCTCGAAGGGATGTCCATGGGCACCTTGCTGTTGCTGTTCGTCTGCCTGCTCCTGGGCGCGCTGGTCGCGCGCTACGCGAAACCGCCCGTCGGCATCGTTCACGGCATCAACTGGTGGGTCATCAACATCGCGCTGCCGGCCTTGGTGCTGGAGCTGGTGCCAAAGGTCAGCATCGACAGGCAGCTGTGGTTTCCCGTGGCGGCCATGTGGGTGGTGTTCTTCGGCGCCTGGCTGCTGTTCGCCACACTGGGCCGTTGGCTGGGCTGGTCGCGCGCGCGGATCGGCGCGCTGACCCTGGTTTGCGGCTTGGGCAATACCTCGTTTATGGGTTATCCCATGATGCAGGCGCTGCATGGCAAGGAAGGGCTTGCGCTGGCGGTGGTGGCCGACCAACTGGGTTGTTTCCCGTTGCTGGCGTCGGCGGGTGTGGCGGTCGCATCCCTGTACGCGGGAAAAGCACCGCAAGCGAGCGCGGTCGCCCGGCGCATCCTTACCTTTCCGTCGTTCCTTGCGCTGGTCCTGAGTGTGATCGTAGGCGCGCTAGGTGGTTGGCCGGCCCTGCTGGACAGCGTATTCACGCCCGTCGGTGCAACCCTGACGCCCCTGGCCTTGTTCTCGGTGGGCATGCAATTCAAGTTTCATCTCGGCGAGCGACAGCTTTCTGCGCTGACGCTCGGGCTTGGCTGGAAGTTGGCGCTCGCGCCATTCGCCTGCTGGCTGTTGGGTAGGGCCGCGGGCGTCGGCGGGCTTACCCTGACGGTGGGCGTGCTGCAGGCAGGTATGGCGCCGATGATTTCGGCAGCGATCCTTGCCGACGAATACAAGCTGGAGCCTAGCTTGGCCAACACGATACTCGGCGCCGGCATCGTGCTGTCGCTGATCACCGTTCCGCTGGGTAACCTGTTGCTCGCCGGCTGAGGCGAGGCTCGATCTGGAAGCGTCGCGGTGACGCATCGCAGCGGGGTTTCATCAGAGCATGCGGCTTCAGACCGAGGGACGGCTTCTCGCGATCTCCCGATAGGTGACAATAACCCCATGTCATCAGCTCAATTGCAAACCACGGGGCCGGTGCGCGCCGACGTATGGCTATGGTCCGCCCGCTTCTTCAAGACGCGTAGCCTGGCCAAGCAGGCGATCGACGGCGGCAAGATCGACCTCAACGGCAGCAGCTGCAAGCCGGCCAAGGCCGTGCATGTGGGCGATGTGCTGCGCATCAGCCGAGGCGTGGAGCGTCTGGAGGTTGAAGTGCTGGCGTTGTCGGAAAAGCGAGGGCAGCCCAGCGTGGCGCAAACGCTTTATCGCGAGAGCGAGGCCAGCGTAGCGGCGCGCGAGGCGGCGAAGGCTCAGCGTAAGCTAGTCGGCCCCATGGCACCCCCGGGGCGGCCGGATAAGCAGGAACGTCGAAAATTGCGACGGCTTAAGGATTCCATGTGAGTCACCCATCGCAGATTCCGGCGCGAATCTGCGGGAGCATCAACACCGGCGAGAAGCCGCACAAAAGTGCGGCTTCGGTTCGACGTGATGTGGAAGGGGAAGGCGATGACGGGCTTGGCATTCTTAAAGCGACTGCTTGCTGGCGCGACAGAGGGGCGGACGCCGGGGGTATTGCGTAAAGCTGAACAGGGCGCACGCGTGCTGGTGGTTGATGATTCGGCCACCATCCGGGCCGTGCTGGGGCGAATGCTCGAGGTTGAGGGCTATGCGGTGACGCGAGCCGCCGATGGCGAGCGGGCTCTTGAGATGGCGCGCAGCGAGCCGCCTGACCTGATCTTTCTCGATATCGTGCTGCCGGGTATCAACGGCTTTGCGGTGCTGCGTGCACTACGCCACGACCCGCTCACCCAGCACGTGCCGATCGTGATGATCAGCGGCAACCAGCAGGCTACCGAGCAGTTCTACGTTCAGCGCTTTGGCGCCGACGACTTCATCAGCAAGCCGTTCGGACAGGCTGACGTGGCGCGTAGCATCGATCGACTGGTGGGGTTTGGACGCATGTCGGCCCGTCAGCCCGGCGTAGTGGTACCGCTGTCCGCGTCGGCCGAGACGATCCCCGCATTGCTGGCCAATGCGACGTTGGAATGCCCGCCCCAGAAGGTGTCGGACCTGGCAGCGTGAAGCCGAGACAAGCCGGTTCGCGATCTTCGGAGCAGGGCAGTCTCCTTTCGGATCACCGTCTTGCCTGTTCAGCGCCTGGAGTTTAGGGCTTGATGCCTGGCGCCTTCGTCACGTCGACACCGTAACTCGGATCTATTTTGCGGGAACGTCCCAGCCGGCGACGGATGATTTCCACCGGCATGCACTGCTTTAGGGCTGCGATGTTGGATTCTCCGCGGGGCTTTTGGCGCTCCGGAGCGCTTCAGGCGGGCGATAGCCCGGCTTTCACATCCGGGCAACGGCCACTTGCCGACGATCACGAGCTGTTACGAAGGCGTGGAGAGTGGCCGTGGCTGAGACAATCGAGGAAGGCGCTTTAGTATTCGTCGCTGATGGCGAGGATGGCATCGGCTCCGTGCGCAAAGTGCTGGTGGACGAATCGGCGCTGGTCATCTACATCGAGAATGCAGGCGACTTTGTCATTCCAGGGGCCGCAGTGAGAGCCATTCACTCCGGCAAGGTCATCCTCAACCTGGATGAGTTACCTCGACCAGTACTCGAAGCCATCGGCAACGCCAGGAAGTCGGAATATCCGCATTGAGCGGACGCGGCTCGTCCACTTCCTCGTCGAGCGCTACTGGCGAGTGGCTTAGCGAGCTAACCTCGCAGATAGCCACGGACGGCTTTGCCGACGCGCAGCCTCAAGTGCTCCGCATCGCGCTCGCCGCGTTCGCCAGCCGCGTCGACCAAGCCCTTCACGATGGCGATGATGTCTGCCGCCACCAAAATGGCGCCGTCGACGGATGGCGCGCCACGGCGGCCAAATAGCTCGACGATGGCACCACTCAGGTGATTGAAGATATAGGTGTCGCGGGCGCCGAGTGGGAGCCTGCGCTCTTCGAAATCCAGTAGCCGTGCCAGCTCGGGTCGGCGCATCTGATGGCTGACGGCTGCGCCGACCAGGGCATCGATGCCCTCAGCGAAATGAGTTGCTTGCCGGGCCTGTTGCAGGGCATCGACCAGGGGCGCTGTCTCCCGATCGATCAGCGCTGCAGTCAACGCATCCTTGTTGGGGAAGTACTGGTAGAGCGTGCCAATACTGACCCCCGCGCGCTCTGCGACCGCATTGGTGGTGTATCCGGCGAAGCCGTGCCTTTCAAGAATGCGAGCTGCTGCTTCCAGCATCGCCGCCACGGTGTCACCAGAGCGTGCCTGGGATGGCGTCTTTCTTGGCTTCAGCGTGGGGCGGCGGCGATTTGTGCTCATGGCGACAATGCGAGTAGTGAATATGAGCGATTGCTCATATTTTGAATCGTCATCAACCACAACACAACGACGAGTTCAATATGACCACGAAACAGACACCTGCGCTTGACCAGCCCGCCATCACCGTCTTCATGCTGGTGAAGACATTGCCGGAATGGCTGGGCTTCAGCATCGATGAGCGCTTCAGCCAGCTGGCTAAGCATGTCGAACCGATTCTCCAGCGCTATCGCGACCGCGTGCGCTTGCGCTTTTACGACGTGGAGTTCTATACCGCGCGCGTCACCGACGTGTGGGTGTGGGAGGCCGTAGATCACCACGCCTACGAGCTGCTAGTGGAAGAGCTGCGCGAAACACCGTTCTGGGATCGTTATTTTGCGGTCGTGGAGATCTTGCCGGGCGTGGAGAACGCCTATGCCAAGAACTATGGGCGGGAAGCCCTGCCTGCGTAAGTTTCGAGGCGCGCACCGCCGAAAAATGCGCGTCTCTTGATTCAAACGAGGGATTTGAGCCGATACAGCGCTTCAAGCGCTTCGCGCGGTGACATGGTATCGGGATCAATGCCCTCCAATGCCCGCTCCACTACGGAAGGCTGTGCCGCGAACAGGCCCAGTTGCGGCGACTCTTGCGCGGGAGCCTTGGTCGTTGCCGAAGACGCATGTTGATACATGCCGCGCTCCAGTTCGGCCAGGGTGCGGCGCGCATCGGCGATCACCGACTTGGGCAGGCCTGCCAGCGCGGCCACCTGCAAGCCGAAGCTGCGATTGGCCGGACCTTCCTTCACGGCATGCATGAAGACCAGCTGCTCGCCGTATTCCACCGCGTCCAGATGCACATTGGCGATGGAGGCATATTCGTTGGCCAGTTCGGTCAACTCGAAGTAATGCGTGGCAAACAGTGTGTAGGAGCGACTGCTGGCCGCCAGATGCACGGCGGCGGCGCGTGCCAGTGCCAGGCCGTCATAGGTGCTGGTGCCGCGGCCCACTTCGTCCATCAGCACCAGGCTGTGTGCGGTGGCGTTGTGCAGGATATTGGCCGTCTCGCTCATTTCCACCATGAAGGTGGACTGGCCGCGCGAAAGATCGTCGCCCGCGCCAATGCGGGTGAATACGCGATCGATCGGGCCGATGACCGCGCGCGATGCTGGCACGTAGCTGCCGATATGCGCGAGCAGCACGATCAGCGCGTTCTGGCGCATATAGGTGGATTTACCACCCATGTTCGGGCCGGTGATGACTAGCATGCGACGGGCGTCATCGAGCACGAGATCGTTCGGCTCGAACGGTTCCTCGCGCACTTTCTCCACGACGGGATGGCGGCCGCGTTCGATCGCGATGCCGGGTTCGTCGGACAGTTCGGGCGCACTCCAATCCAGCGTCGTGGCGCGCTCGGTCAAGCTGGCAATGACGTCCAGTTCGGCCATCGCCGAGGCGGCATGTTTCAGCGGCTCCAACTGGGCAATCAGCGTATCGAGCAATGCCTCGTACAGTGCACGCTCGCGCATCAGCGAACGTTCCTTGGCCGACAGCACCTTGTCCTCGAATGTCTTCAGCTCTTCGGTGATGTAGCGCTCGGCATTCTTGGTGGTCTGGCGCCGCGTGTAATGCGTGGGTGCCTTGTCCGCCTGGCCCTTGCTGATTTCGATGTAGTAACCGTGCACGCGGTTGTAGCCCACCTTGAGGGTGGCAATACCGCTGGCAGCTTTCTCGCGTTCTTCCAGTTCGACCAGATACTGGTCGGCGTTGGTGGCGAGCCGGCGCAGTTCGTCCAGTTCGGCATCGTAGTCGTCGGCGATGACACCGCCATCACGTTGTAGCACCGGCGGCTGAGCGACTACGGCGCGGGCGAGCAGGGCAGCGGTATCCGCATGGTCGCCAATGCGCGCGACCAATGCGTGCAGCAACGGGCTGTCCAGCGACTCGATGATGGCGCGCAGCGATGGGGCGGCGGCCAAGCCGTCGCGCAGCGTGGACAGATCGCGCGGGCGCGCGGAACGCAAGGCGACGCGCGCGAGGATGCGTTCCAGGTCACCGATGCCGCGCAGCTGCTCGCGCAAGGTTTCGAATTGGCGACTGTCGATCAGCGTGCCGATGGCTTGATGGCGGCTGCGCAGCAATTCGCGCGAACGCAGTGGGCGGTTGAGCCAGCGGCGCAGCAGGCGCGCGCCCATCGGCGTCACCGTTTCGTCCAGCACGCCGAGCAGGGTGTGTTCGGTGCGGCCGCTGGGATGCGTATCGAGTTCCAGGTTGCGGCGGGTCGCAGCGTCCAGCGCAATGGTGTCGCCTGCGCTTTCCACGGCCATGCCGGAAAGATGCGGCAGCGCACTCTTCTGCGTTTCCTCGACGTAACCGAGCAGGCAGCCCGCTGCAGCAGTCGCCAGCGGCAAGCGATCTACGCCGAATCCGCCGAGATCGCGTGTACCGAAGAAGCGGTTGAGCTCGCGGCCTGCGGCATCGCTGTCGAAGTGCCACGGCTGGCGTTTCCGCAGACCCGGCAGATTGCTGACGAACTTGGGCCACGCCACGTCTTCGCCCACCAAAGTTTCGGCGGGTTGCAGACGCGCGAGTTCAGATGCCAGCGCTTCGGCGCTTGGCACTTCGCTGAGTAGGAAGCGGCCGCTGGTCAGGTCCACCCAGGCCAGTCCGTAAGCGCCATGGGCGCCGGCGGCGATCGCCATCAACAGGTTATCGCGACGCTCCTCCAGCAAGGCTGCATCGGTGACCGTGCCCGGGGTGACGATGCGAACCACCTTGCGTTCGACTGGCCCCTTCGAGGTGGCGGGGTCGCCGATCTGTTCGCAAATCGCCACTGACTCACCCAGGCGCACCAGCCTGGCCAGATAGTTCTCGGCCGCGTGATACGGCACGCCGGCCATCGGAATCGGCTGGCCCGCCGACTGCCCGCGCTGAGTCAGCGTGATGTCCAGCAGCCGTGCAGCCTTGCGCGCATCGTCATAGAACAGTTCGTAAAAGTCGCCCATGCGGAAGAACAGCAGCACATCCGGGTGCGCAGCCTTGGCGGCCAGGTACTGGCGCATGAAGGGCGTGTGGCTTTCGAAATCCTGGGCGACCATAACTAGCTGTTCTGTCGAGCCTAACGGTGACGTTGGCGGTGGCGGGAGGCGGTGTGAGTCGATCAAAAAATGTTCGCCAAGATAACCGAATTGCCCAACCATGTATGCCGGCGGCCCGGCATCCCATCCGGGGCACCGCACTGAAGGCTTATGAGTCAGCGCAACCCAAAGCAGTCCTTGCAGACTCGTGGGGAAGTTGGCGCACGGAATTGCGAGTGGGTGGCGCGTTCCTCCCTTGACCTCTGGCACGGTTGTGACGCGGAGAATCCGGCCTGTAGGATCGCCGGCTATGCCTACTCTTTCTCGATCTGTCTCATCTCTGGTGTTAGCGCTGGTTTTCGCGCTCTCTGCTCCCGTCGCCTTCTCCGCCGGGAAGGAGGCGCCCAAGCCATCACCTGCCGATGCCCTCACGCTCTACGCTGGCGCAACCGTCATCGACGGTACGGGCGCGGCAGCGCGTCCCAATCAGGACATCCTGGTGCACGGCGAAAGGATCGTGGCGGTGGGGCCGCATGGTTCGCTGGCCGGCTCGCAGGGGAAGGGGGTACGCACGGTCGATCTGCACGGCAGCTACGTGATTCCTGGCCTGATCGACAGCCATGTGCATATGGCCACGCCACCGAATGCGAAGCGTGCCCAGGCGAACTTGCGTCGCAATCTCTATGCCGGTGTCACAGGCGTACGCGATATGGCGGACGATCTGCGTTCGGTCGGCGAGCTGGCTCGCGAGGCTCGTGCAGGCGAGATTCCAGCACCCGATATCTATTACGCCGCCGTGATGGCAGGGCCTGAGTTCTTCGCCGATCCGCGCGTGGGTGCGGCTAGCTTCGGCGTGGCGCCGGGCAAGAGCCCGTGGATGCAGGCCATCGACGAGAAGACCGATTTGCGCGAGGCGGTCACGCTGGCGCGTGGCACCTCGGCCACGGCCATCAAGGTATACGCCGACTTGCCGCCGGATCTGGTGGCCTCGATTACCCAAGAGGCGCATCGGCAGCATCTGATGGTGTGGGCGCACAGCGCTGTGTTCCCGACGCGTCCGGCCGATGTCATTGCGGCCGGCGCCGATGTGGTCAGCCACGCCTGTTATCTGGCCTATCAGCTGGAACCGGTGATGCTGAAGTCCTACGAGGACCACACGCCGTTCCATGAGGCATTGCTGGCGCCGAGCGGTGACGATCCCGTCATGGCGGGTCTCTACCGCGACATGCTCAAGCACGGCACGATTCTCGACGCGACCGGCAGCCTGTTCGTTCGCTATGACGCCGAGCGGAAGGCGCACCCTGAAAGGCATCCGTTGCGTTGCACCGGGCCGACCACCATTCGGCTGGTCCGCCAGGCCTGGCAGGCGGGCGTGCCGATCTCGACGGGTACCGACAACGATCCTGGCGTCGACGATGCGTGGCCCTCGGTGTTCGATGAAATCTTCTTCCTCGCGCACGACGTGGGCATGCCGCCCTTGCAGGTGATTCACTCGGCCACCTTGATCGGTGCCGAGGCTGCCGGGCAGGCGCACGACATGGGCTCGATCGAGGCAGGCAAGCTGGCCAATTTCGCGGTGTTGTCAGCCGACCCGCTGAAGGACATCGGCAACCTGCGAAGTGTCCGTATGACGGTGAAACGCGGACACGTGTATCCGCGTACTGATTACCGACCGGTGACGAAGGACGAGATGGGCGATGGCGATGACGATTGATCGGCGGACGTTTCTAACCGGTGTGACGTGGGCGGCGGCAGCTTCGATGCTGCCATGGGAAGCGCGTGGCGCAGTTTCGCAGGGTACGGGCATGGCCGACGGCGGCATCATCATCAACGCACTGGGCGGCCTCGACGATCCCAACCGCGGTTCGGACGGCTTGGTGCCGGAACTCTCGCCGCGCGTGCTGGCGGAAGCACACGCTTCAGGCCTCACGGCGGTAAACATCACGCTGGGTTATGTGTCCGGGCCGGACGACCCGTTCGAAGCCAGCGTGCGCGACATTGCCGCTACCGATGCCCTAGTGCGCCAGCACGCCCCTGATGTGATCAAGATACTGACGGCTGGCGACATTCGTCGGGCCAAGGCGGAGAAAAAGGTCGGCCTGATTTACGGCTTCCAGAATGGCGCCATGATGGGCAACGATGCCAAGCGCGTCGACATCTTTGCCGACCTTGGGGTGCGCGTGTTTCAGCTTACCTACAACCCGGCCAACCAGTTGGGCGATGGTTCGATGGCGCCGGAAAACCGCGGCTTGACACCTTTCGGTCGCGAGGTTGTCGCACGCCTCAATGCGCGCCAGGTCATGGTCGATCTTTCGCACAGTGGCGAACAGACCTGCCTGGACGCCGCGCGGGCTTCCACTGCGCCGATTTCGATCAATCACACCGGCTGCCGCGCCGTGGCCAATCTGCCGAGGAACAAGACCGACGCCGAGCTGAGGCTGGTGGCGGAGAAGGGTGGTTTCGTCGGCATCTACTTCATGCCGTTCCTCAACGTCTCAGGCCATGCCCATGCCGAAGATGTGGTGGCGCATATCGACCATGCGGTGAAGGTCTGTGGCGAGGATCACGTGGGCATCGGCACCGATGGCTCGGTGACCCAGATCGACGACCTCAACGTCTACCAGGCGGCCTTGGCGAAGGAGATTGCCCAGCGCCAGGCGGCTGGCATCAGCGCGGCTGGCGAACGGCCGGATACCTATCCGTTCGTGGTCGATCTGCGCGGGCCGCAGCAGTTCCAGAGGCTGGCGCAATTGCTCGCGCAGAAGGGTTATTCAAGCGGGCGGATCGAGAAAATCCTCGGTGCGAATTTCCTGCGCTACGCCCAGACCATCTGGGGCAGCTGACTTCGCTGTTCGTCAAGGCCTTGGCCTGACGGTTGGAAGGGGGTAGAACGGGCGCCTTCGCCGTGGCGCGAAGTCCGCCCGCCCCAGGAGTTCTCCCATGGAGTTGTCCGTTCCTACTGACGCCGACCTGCTGGCCCTGGCCGAGCAGGTGGCGGTGCGCGTCCAACAGCAGCGCCTCATGCTGGTGACGGCCGAATCGTGCACCGGCGGCTGGATCGCCAAGGCCTTGACCGATCTGCCGGGTAGCTCGGCATGGTTCGATACCGGCGTGGTGACTTACAGCTATGGAGCCAAGGAGACCTTGCTGGGCGTCAACCCGCGCACACTGGAGCTCACCGGCGCGGTCAGTGAAGAGACCGTGCTGGAAATGGTGTCGGGCGCGCTGGCCCGGTTCGGCGCCGGCATGGCCGTCGCGGTGACCGGCATTGCTGGCCCCAGCGGTGGCACTGTGGAGAAGCCGGTCGGCATGGTATGGATCGGCTGGAAGCGCCGTGGCGGTTATGCCTACGCCAAGCTATTCCGCTTCGACGGCGACCGCGAGGCCGTGCGCCGGCAGACTGTGGCCGCGGCGCTCAATGGCGTGCTCAAAGCCCTGACGGACTGAGTCGCCAAGGCTGCCCTGACCTGCTTGACCGTTATGGGATACTCCCAAATTACAGATCGCAGTCCGTGAGACTACCCACGGGCATCATGCATTCATTCACTGCCACCCCAGGATCCAAGACGATGGATGACAACAAGCGCCGCGCGCTCACTTCCGCCCTCGGCCAGATCGAGAAGCAATTCGGCAAGGGCGCGGTCATGCGTCTGGGCGACCGCACCGACGACGCCATCGAAACCGTTTCAACCGGCTCGCTGGGTCTGGATATCGCCCTGGGCGTCGGCGGCCTGCCACGCGGTCGCGTGGTGGAAATCTATGGTCCGGAATCCTCCGGTAAGACCACCCTGACCTTGCAGGTCATCGCCAACTGCCAGAGGAACGGTGGCACGGCGGCCTTCGTCGACGCCGAGCATGCGCTGGATCCCTCCTACGCCGCCAAGCTGGGCGTCAATGTGGACGACCTGCTGGTCTCGCAGCCGGATACCGGCGAGCAGGCGCTGGAAATCGCCGACATGCTGGTGCGCTCGGGCGCCGTGGACGTGGTGGTGATCGACTCGGTCGCCGCGCTCACGCCCAAGGCTGAAATCGAAGGCGAAATGGGCGACTCCCACGTCGGCCTGCACGCCCGCCTGATGAGCCAGGCGCTGCGCAAGCTCACCGCCAACATCAAGAAGTCCGGCTGCCTGGTGGTCTTCATCAACCAGATCCGCATGAAGATCGGCGTGATGTTCGGCAGCCCGGAAACCACCACCGGCGGTAATGCGCTGAAGTTCTACGCCTCGGTGCGCCTGGACATCCGCCGCATTGGCGCGGTGAAGAAGGGCGACGAAGTGGTCGGCTCCGAAACCCGCGTCAAGGTGGTCAAGAACAAGGTGGCGCCGCCGTTCCGCCAGGCCGAATTCGAGATCCTCTACGGCGAGGGCACCTCGCGCGAAGGCGAGATCATCGAGCTGGGCGTGGCGCAGAACCTGATCGACAAGTCCGGCGCCTGGTACAGCTACAAGGGCGACCGCATCGGCCAGGGCAAGGAGAACGTGCGCCAGTTCCTGCGCGACAACCCGGCCATCGCCAATGAAGTCGATACCGAGCTGCGCGCGCGCCTGCTGGCCCCCAGCGGCGGCAAGCCCGCGCCAGTCGCCGAAGAAACGGCAGAAGAGGCCTGAGCATGACCGAGCGACGTCTGCGCATCCTGCTGATTGGCGCCTCCGGCACCCTCGGCAGCGCCGTTGCGGCCGAGCTGGGGCAGCGCCATGAAGTCATCACGGCGGGACGGCAGTCCGGCGACGTGCGCATGGACCTCACTGATGTGGCCAGCATCCGTCAGGGGCTGGCCAAGGCCGGTGAGCTGGATGCCGTGATCAGCACCGCTGGTCGCGTCACCTTTGCACCGCTGGCGGACTTCGCGGCCGCGCCGTTCGGTGAGTCCAAGCACACGCTCGGCATCACCGACAAGCTGATGGGCCAGGTCAATCTGGCCCTAGCCGCGCGTGACCATTTGCGCGATGGCGGTTCGATCACGCTGACCACCGGCATCCTGTCCGAGCAGCCGATCGCCCAAGGCAGCTCGGCCAGCCTGGTCAACGGCGCGGTGGAAGCGTTCGTGCGGGCGGCGGCCATCGAGCTGCCGCGTGGCTTGCGCATCAACGTGGTCAGCCCGAACGTGCTGGTCGAGGCGATGGGCGATTACGCGCCGTACTTCCGCGGCTTCGAGCCGGTAACGGCCGCCCGCTCGGCGCTGGCGTTCAGCCGCAGCGTCGAAGGCCTGCAGACCGGCCAGGTCTACAAGGTCTATTGAGGCGGCGGCCGACGCCATGAAGCGCCGTCCCGACGGGGAAGACAGCAAGAAACCCAAGCCCAGCGCCTATAGCAAGGCGCTGGGCTTGCTGGCGCGCCGGGAGCACTCCCGTCGCGAGCTGAAGCTCAAGCTGCGCCAGGGCGGCTACGAGGGCGAGGAGGCTGGCGCGGCACTCGATCGCCTGGGAGAGCAGCACTACCAGGACGACGACCGTTTCGCCGAGATGCTGGTGCGCAGCCGGGTCGCGCAGGGCTATGGCCCCATGCGGCTGCGGGTCGAGCTGAAGAGCCACGGGCTTGCCGATGCCCGCATCCGCGAGCTGCTGGATGCGGCCGAGGTCGACTGGCTAGCTTTGGCAGCCGCCCAGCTGCGTCGCCGCTATGGCGCCGCAGCCACGCTCGACCACGAGGAAAGGGCCCGCCGGGCGCAATTTCTCTTGCGTCGAGGCTTTCCCGCCGCCACAGTACGGAGTGTTACCCACGCCGATGTGGACGACACAGCCGACGGTGATTCCTGAAACCCATCATCCTGGGATGATGGCGGGATGGCCGCGGCAGTGCGGTCCTGGCGTGACTCCTCCTTATGGCCCTCCCCAGTCGCATGAAAACCACCGAAATCCGCTCGACCTTCCTCGATTATTTCCGTTCGAAAGACCACACCATCGTGCCGTCCAGTTCGCTGGTGCCGGCCAGCGACCCGACCCTGTTGTTCACCAACTCGGGCATGGTGCAGTTCAAGAACGTGTTCCTGGGCAGCGAGAAGCTGCCGTACACGCGCGCAGCCGATGTGCAGCGCTGCCTGCGCGCTGGCGGCAAGCACAACGACCTCGATTCGGTGGGCTACACCGCGCGTCACCACACTTTCTTCGAGATGCTCGGCAACTGGTCGTTCGGTGACTACTTCAAGCGCGAGGCCATTGCTTATGCGTGGGAGCTGCTGACCGAGGTCTTCAAACTGCCCAAGGACAAGCTCTGGGTCACGGTGTACCACACCGATGATGAGGCCTATGACCTGTGGAACAAGGACATGGGCGTGGCTGCCGAGCGCATCGTGCGCATCGGTGACAACAAGGGCGCACCGTTCGCCTCCGACAATTTCTGGCAGATGGCCGACACGGGTCCCTGCGGTCCGTGCACCGAGATCTTCTACGACCATGGCGCCGACATCGCCGGCGGCCCGCCGGGTTCGCCTGATGAAGACGGCGACCGCTATATCGAGATCTGGAACCTGGTGTTCATGCAGTTCGACCGCGCGCCCGACGGCACGCTGTCGCCGCTGCCGGCACCATGCGTGGATACCGGCATGGGCCTGGAGCGCCTCGCCGCCGTGCTGCAGCACGTGCACTCCAACTACGAGATCGACCTCTTTCAGCACCTGATCAAGGTGGCTTCCAAACTGACCGGCACCGCCGACCTGGCCAACAAGTCGTTGCGCGTGATAGCCGATCACATTCGAGCTTGTTCGTTCCTCATCGTCGATGGCGTGCTGCCGTCCAACGAAGGTCGCGGCTACGTGCTTCGCCGCATCATCCGTCGCGCGCTGCGTCATGGCTGGATGCTGGGCGTGCGTGGCGATTTCTTCTGGAAGATGGTGCAGCCGCTGGTCGAAGAGATGGGCGAGGCTTATCCCGAACTCGTGGCCAAGCAGTCCTTCGTCGAGGAAGCGCTGCGGACGGAAGAAAAGCGCTTTGGCGAGACGCTGGAAAACGGCATGCGTCTGTTCGACACGGTGGCCGCCAAGGCCGAGAAGACGATTCCGGGTGCCGACGCGTTCCGGCTCTATGACACCTATGGATTTCCGGTGGACCTGACGGCCGATATCGCGCGCGAGCGTGGCATGTCGGTGGATATGGACGGCTTCGAGCTGGCCATGAAGGAACAGCAGGAGCGCAGCCGCGAGGGCGGCCGCTTCGAAGCCAAGGGCCAGATGCCGGCCGAACTCGCAAGTCAGCTGGCGCCGACGGTATTCCTCGGTTATGAAGCGCTGGCGGGTGAGGGCAAGGTCATCGGCATCGTGCGTGCCGGCAAACAGCTTGATCAACTGAGCGATGGCGAAGAGGCCCTGGTTATCCTCGACCGCACGCCGTTCTACGCTGAATCCGGTGGCCAGGTGGGTGATACGGGCGCGCTGGTGAACGGCGCCGGCCGCTTCGGCGTCGGCGACACGCTCAAGATGGGCGGCGTGTTCTTCGGTCATGCCGGTCAATGGCGCGGCGCGCGACCGCTTCGCGTTGGCGACGTGGTCGAGGCAACGGTGGATCAGGCACGTCGTCAGGCCATCGTGCTCAACCATTCGGCCACCCATTTGCTGCATGCCGCCTTGCGCAAGGTGCTGGGCGAGCACGTCACGCAGAAGGGCTCGCTGGTGGCGCCGGAGCGTCTGCGCTTTGACTTCTCGCACTTCAAGCCGCTCAGCGCGGACGAACTGCGTGAGATCGAAGCCCTGGTGA